>NZ_JBIWMX010000035.1:0-106188 GCF_044766925.1 Nocardia sp. NPDC101769
AGCTTTACGGGCACCCGGTCGAGACTACCCTCGGATGTTACGAGACTACCACGAGGGTATCCGATACGCCCGAATGATGGAGAACCTCCGCACCCGCGAGATGAGCAGTGGCGCCGCCGACGGTCCGAGGAGGTCAGCTCGATGGTCCCCCTTGGCTGCGGGAGCAATTCGAGGACCGACCGCGCACTGCGCGGGGGGACTGCTCTGATGGCCCAGCGTTGTGTGCTCGCGTGACCGCCGGAGATGTGGATGCGCCGCCAACCACCTACCTTCCCTCGATACGCCGCATCCTGCTCGGGGCTGTGAGCTCCATCGCCCTTGTCGCGGCTGGCGTCTTCCCGCTGATCGAGCACGCCTCGCTCGGTCACAACTCGTTCAAGGCCGTGTTCGCGGTGCGATCCTGACGCTCGCGTGCGGCCAACCCGAGCGTTGTCCAGCAGTGAAACCGAACGCCCAAAATCCGACATCACCGCTGTTCCAGGCAATTTCGTTGTATTTCGCGCGATTACTACCGGGACCCCGTGGTGTGGTGGCAGGGATCTCGCTACGGGGACGGCACCCGCGGGCCCGGGTTCTACCGGTGGGAACTGGTCGAATGGCTGGAAGTGCTCGAACGGCGGTCAACTGGATCAACGCAGGGGTGCCATCCGGTTGTCCCTTTTCAGTTGTGGCCTCGTTGTGTCGGGCACCTGACATCTCGTGTCGCCAGCGCACCTGAGCTTCCCCATGGGTTCTGGTGCGCCATTTGCGCAGGTCAGCAGGCAATTGCCCCCCATTTCCCCGTGGAGCCGTTTTTGACGCGAAATCGGGTATGGACACCATTTAGGCGCTTCGATCGCCCCACGGCTCAAATAGGGCACATTGCCGCTCTCGCCAGGGGCTGAGGCACCGGAATATGGCCGAAACCGTCAGCTTTGTCCCGTGAGCTAGCATCCTTTCAGCAATCACCATGCCACGGGTGTCTCACCCGGGGACGGGGCGCTCGGGCAGCCGGTGGAGGATGAGTAGACGCGATGTCGCTCCGCTCGACGCTATGCCGAGGACGTTCGGATCCACTCGACATCACGGTCTCGGCCCCCGAATCGACAGCATAGTTCGCCGACATCCCCACCGAGGTCATCGTCTCGCTGCCTTTGGCCACCGCTCCCCCATCAAGGCCGGGCGTCCGTTCGCCGTGGCGACCACGCCGAGGAGGTGAGAGGTTCTGCGCTCCGACCCGGAGGATTCCAACACACCTCTCCCGCACCGGGGATCGGCGGCACAGGGCAATTCGGGTAGCTCATTGCTCGATCGTCAGACTCTGCACCCTGTCGGGTATCGACGAAGCGGCGACACAATCGAGCCCTTGCACGAGTTCGCAAAGCCGATGACAGGTCGGCTGCCTGCCAGCAGTACTCGGAGCCACGATCGCCGCCCACGTCCGGCATCGCATTCGACCTTTTGGTTCCCCCCGAGGTTCCGGCGGATCGGCACGATGCACGGTGCATCTCGCCGCTATAGACAATCCACTGGGTGCGGCGCACAAGACTTCGAATCGTGCCGGCAGCTGCGGCACGGTGTTACACCGCCGTAGTTGCGCGAGGGTCCGCGCATTGCGGTCAGAACCAGCTGCCACGCCGGACGCTTGCCTCTGTCGGTCGTGCTCTGCCGATCGCTCATCGGATCCTTGTCCACTCCCCCCAGTCTGCTTGTCCGCCATGCCCTCCGAAAGGCGCGTACCTATTGGTGTTGCCGACGCCGGTACAAGACCGACGAACCGCCCGGCAGATACAGTCGTCAGCGCACACTCTCCCCGGGCACCGACATGTAGAGCATGCTTCGATTCCGACGAGTCCTCGTCGTCGGATCCCGTTGCCCGGGTAGCTCGAATCCAGCCGGTTATCGGAGGTCTTCGTCACTCCTGAGCGAGGCGCGCCGCGCGCGGTACCGATTCGCTTTCGCCTGAATCGATCCCGCCATTGAAGACGAAGGGCGCAGCCCTCCTCGTGGCAATGTGAACCGGGGACCGGGCTGCTTCACTAGACGCTACGAACGAGGCGATAGAGGTCGGCTAGGCATCCGTGTGGGCAGCTCTGCCCCAACTTCTGATTCCTGACGCCGTCTGTCAGGTCGGGCATTGATTTCGGGTTTCGCGCTAGACTTCGGCGCAGCAAATACACGCCGAATACGTAACGCGGAGAGGAGGAGTCATGACGGAGCAGCCCGCGACTGTACACCTCCCATCGGCTTCGATTCCTTCCTCCTCCAGCGCCCGCAGATGCCCCCGATCCTGTCCGGGCACGCAAGCTAATCTGGCGATAGAAAAACGCCTCTGCCTGCGAGTTCATATACATACACGCAGTCTGACCGTCTATGGCGCCATCAGCGTGACCGTAGCTAACGTCGTACGTACGACAGCTTCACCGACTGAATGTACGACGTTAGATGCGACAGTGTGTGCGACGTTAGATGCGACCTTGTCTTCGGGCGCTTTGCGGACCAGCGGAGGTGCGATGTCCTGTGCCGACTGTGCGATCGATTGTCAGACCTGTCGACATGCCGCTCAATTCACTTTGTCGCAGGTCTTCCGGACCGTTTCACAATATGCCCTATGCACGAAGGGTGCTGAGACCACTGCAATGGTCTTCAACTTAGCCTTCGATAGTTCCATTGGAAGCACTCCTGACATGGCCGCATTTCTAGTCAGGTTTGGCGCATCCACACGGGTGGGTCAAAAGATCGCCGAACCTGGTCGTTTTACGGATGCCTATCAGGTGTTTGCACAGATGGATTCAACGCCCCTGTATGCGGTCTCGTCATCTACGTGTGTTCAGACAGTGAAGAATCCGGCACAGAAGCCACTTGTGTCGACACGAGAATCAACCGTGACCACCGCCGGTCGAATGGTTATTCCTGTCGCATCATTTGATGGGACTTCTCCGGCCGACCGTTCGACACCAGCAACACCTCTACAGAAGGTAGCTGGCTGGACCGCACTTACGAAGTGTGCATATGTGTTTTCAGGGATCTTCATTCGGGACGTCGACAATACTGCTGATACGAAAGTTGAGAAGGTCGACGAATCAGCCGTCAGCATGGCGAGCACCAGGCTCATCGAACATGACATACGTCATGGTGTTCATATGCCCGGAAAACCTGCGGTTCCTCGTGCAGCCAGATATGCATGCCAACTTGGCGAACACGATGCCCGTGCCACCTACCTTCCAATGACAGCACCCATCGACAGACACGATGCCTCTTCTCTCACCTCGCATGCGCACCAGCGAAAGATCGCTGATATGCCCAGAAATCCGCCCTGTACTCCTGAAGCAGACGTGACAGCTTCAAAGAACGCCGGCGCTACCTCGACAGAGACCCTGAAACCAACCGCTGGACAGGAGATCTCGAACGCTTCTGTCCGGACCAGCAGCCCGGTATGTCGTGCGAGCATGAAGAAGGCGTCCTGCCGGGTCTGATGCGGGGGTGACACACCGGGCATTCGGATGATGGTCTTCGCTGTCGCATCAACTTCCCGTTGATTGCTCGGACGCCGTGCTGAAAGGCAGATACGTTGCCCGGGATAGGCATTGACGATCTGATAGCCCTCGTGACAGAACCGTCTGACGAGTGCGACACACCCCCTTCCGGTTGTTGTTCGTGAGGTGATCACTCGGGTAGCGTCGCTGGCGTGACAAGTACGCGTTTGCTGCCCGTTCCCCGCGCCGTGAGACGAACCATCTTGGTGGCCAATCAGAAGGGGGGAGTGGGCAAGTCGTCGATCGTCGCCGCCATCGCGGTGGCTGTCGCCAAACGGGGCAAACGAGTACTCGTCGTCGACGCAGACCAGCAGGGCAACTGCACCATCCGCGATCTCGGCGTCAAGGGTTCCGACGAGGGCCGCTCCCTGGCCATGGCTCTCCAGTACGGGTCCGCGCTCGAGCCAGTGCTCGATGTCCGCGAGGGCCTCGATGTGGTCTGCGGGGGAAAGCTTCTGGCCATGGCGGGCACCGTGGTGTCCAATGCTGAGCAGCACGGGATCGACCCTCGCCACAACCTGCTGACCGCCCTGGAGGCACTGGTCGAGTCGGGTCGCTATGACCTGGTGCTGATCGACTCGGGCCCGGGGGACCGTGGCGTCCTCGACCTGCTGTTGCAGGTGGTGAGCTGGCTCGTCGTGCCGACCAAGGAGGACGACGGCAGCATCGACGGCGCCGAGTTGCTGGCCCGCCGGTATCTGTGGGCCCGCAAGAACGGTGCGCTGGTCGAGCTGATGGGAATGATCCTTTTCGATTGCAATCCTCGTGCCGTGCGTCGCAACGAGGACACTCTCGGCAAGATCATGGATCTGCTGGACGGCACCGGGATTCAGCCCTTCCGGAACTTCATCCGCCAGGACAAGGCGACCGCGCTCGACGCGCGAGCATTCCACCTGACCCCGGAAGAGCTGATCAACTTCACGCCGCCGAAGGCCGGAGACAGCGCCGGCGGCGAGGACGGCCCGACCAAGCGATGGTCACGTGACACCGAGCCGCTGGCCTCGGACTATCAGGCCTTGACCAAGGAAATACTCGTTCGCCTGGCTACCGGCGAACGCACGAAGGAGGCTGTGTAAATGAGCCGCAAAGGGGCTTTCAAGGCCGACGATCTCGACGACATCGACGATCTGCTCCCGCCGCCTCCACCCGTCGCCGCGCCGGTCGCGCCTGTCCCTACGCCCGAAACTGTCCGCGTCGACCCCGTCGCGGCACCGACCGCGGCAAAGTCGACCCGCAAGGTCCCGGCTAAGGCCGCCGCCGAGACCGCGACTCCAAAACGGCCGCGCCAGACCGCTGTTCGTGCCCGCGCCACTCAGTCCACGCCCGAGGCCCATGTCGCGGCCGTGGTCGCCGAGGCGCTGCGCCAGGTGACCCACCGTGAGAAGCAACAGCGTGGACGTGGCCGCAGCTACGGCGAGGTGGTGCTCGACGCCATCGAGCAGTTCGAAACCGAGCTGCGAGACCATTTCGCCACCGCGGCCGCCGCACAACCCAAGGGGCGGTTGTTTCAGCGCGTCGACCACTCTCGTCCGCGGCGGCGCCGTCACGCCGAACCTCCGGTGAAGATCCCGCTCGCCGGGATCATCACCACCGACGTCGAATCGCTGGACACCCTGGCCGAGGAGTGGCATGCAGGCAGTCGCAGCGCGCTCGTGGACCAGGCACTGAAGTTCTATCTCGCCGAGGAGATCGCTGAACGCGCCGGTGACGCCGAGGACTCCGAGACCTCGGCGGACAACTCGGCAGCGATCTGACCCGACTGCACAGCAAGGCTTTCGGGGCGTGTACCCCCTCGGTGGTACACGCCCCGAACTATCGGCACAGTGCCGCGAAGGTACGGCTCTGCCTCGTTGGCCCCGAGAATTCGCTGTGCGACAAGACGACTGCGGGGAGGTGCGTGCCCAGGGGCCTCACGGCGAAAGTGTCAGCGGCCGCGGTTGCACTGGTGACGTGCCGCGAAAACGCTGCGGGTGTCGCCAGTGGTTGGTCATGAGGTGCGATCTTCGAACGGGGTCCGAAAAAGCGAGCCGGGAACAGGGTCGGTGTCCGGTGGGTCTCGACCGAGCGGACATCACGCCCTGGCCCGGAAGGGAGGGAGTCCGGATCCTGGTTGCGGACAGTGTTGCAGGACAACCGATTCCACCGCGATCAAGTGTGGGTGGACGGATCGGACGCTCGGAGAAGAAGTTTCACGGCTCGGACGGCCGGGACATTTGGGGGTGTGGCCGTGCGAGGTCTCTATCCACAGCCTCCGCCACCCTACTACAGGAATCTCTTCTAGGAAAAGAACTACATGGGGCCGCGATTTATGGCGTGTCACCTGCGGAAATACCGTGTCGGTGTCCGCAAGTTATGCGTGCGGTGTCCGCAAGTTATGCGTGTGGTCCTGGGAAAACAGTCTCGGGCCTGTCCGCGAGATATGCGTGAACAGAAGCCTTTTCGGCCACGTTATCCACAGGCTGAGTCCCCACGCGTCCGCAGGATATGCGTGGATAACCGCAGCGATCGGGTGTCCGCATCTTATGCGGAGCTACTCGTGATCGAGCACGCATAAGACACGGACGCGCCGGAGCAGAATCCGGTCGCCACCAGCACCGAGCTGTTCCAGCCCGGTGGCGCGACCCGTCATGGCCACGCATATCTCGCGGACGCGAGTTATCCACCGTCCGCGAGATATGCGCACGCCATGTCCCGATGTCCGCAAGGTATGCGCGCACCGCGGTCGAACGTCCGCAAGATATGCGCGCACCGCGGTCGAACGTCCGCAAGATATGCGTGGCGATCGTGGGGCGTCCGCAAGGTATGCGTATCGGGGGAGTGGTCGGGCGAGGTGTACGCACCGGGCCGGCGGACGTCCGCAAGGTATGCGCAGCCGACCGCCGGTCAGCGCGTGTCCGCAAGATATGCGTGTCCAGACCCCTGTTCCAGAGGCCGGAATCCAGGCCCCTGACCGCGGCGGTGTCCGCAAGTTATGCGTAACCGCCCACACAGTGGTGGCGTGTTCACCAGCGGATGTCCGCAAGATATGCGCGTTGGGCAGTGCGGAGAGGCTCTGCTACCGGGGGGTGTGGGGGAGAGAGAACCGAACACACGGGGCCGGGGTGAACTGGCAAATCCCGGCGTACGTGCAATGCTAGGGACCATGCCGCGACCCAAAAGATCTCCTTTGGACATCGTGCGCGCTGCCGCCGAGGTGTGGGATGGCGAGCAGGAGGTCGGCTACCTGGCTCGTGTGTTCACCCAGACCTCACTGCCGTACCGGGATCCGGGTGACGTGCCCGCCTGGGGACGGCGCAACGGAGACCTGTCGCTCACCGTGCAGCCCGGGATGACCACCGACGAGAACAACAAGCCGCAATCGATCGGTTACCCCTACGGCACGATGCCGCGCCTGATCCTGACCTTCCTATCGACCGAGGCGGTCCGCACCGGATCCCAGGAGATCGTGCTCGGCGACAGCCTCACCGAGTTCATGGGCTCGATGGGCCTGACCGCGACCGGCGGGAAGAACGGGTCGCTGACCCGGATGCGTACCCAGTCGCACCGGCTGTTCAACGCCACCTTGACCATCGAGTACAAGGGCGACGCCAACCGGCGCATCGGTGCGAAACTCTATGTGGCCAGCGCCTACAACATCTGGTGCGGCAGCGACGACGAACAACCGTCGCTGTTCACCTCGACGGTGCGGCTGAGCGACGAGTTCTTCCGCGAGGTGACCGCCCATCCGGTCCCCCTGGACATGAACGCGATCAAGGCGCTGGGCGGATCGGCGTTGCGCCTGGACATCTATGCCTGGTTGACCTACCGCATGTTCTCGGTGAAACGGGAAACCACGGTGCCGTGGGAGTCACTGATGGTGCAGTTCGGTTCCGCCGCCGACAGTTCCGATCGCCGCCGCCGTCACCAGTTCCGCCGCGATTTCACCGCCGCCCTCAAGCAGGTCGTGATTGTCTATCCGCAGGCCAATGTCGACACCACCGATGCGGGAGTGGTGCTGCGGCCCGGTCTGCCGCACATCCCGATGGCTCCCGGCTTCCGCGCGCTGGCGCGCCCCTGAATCGATGCTCCCGGGGTTCTTCCCGGTGACGGCGTCAACTCGGCTGGGCGAGTGGCGATTTCGACTCGTATTCCAACGGCTGGGAAGTCTCGAAACTCATGCGAAGCTAGGGCTGTGTCACGACCGAAACGCAGCCCGCTGGACATCGTGCGTGCTGCCGCCGAGGTGTGGGATGGCGAGCAAGAGGTCGGATATCTCGCCCGGGTGTTCACCCAGACCTCGCTGCCCTACCGGGATCCGGGTGACGTACCCGCCTGGGGACGGCGCAACGGAGACCTGTCGCTCACCGTGCAGCCGGGCATGACGACCGACACGAACAACAAGCCGCAGTCGATCGGCTATCCGTACGGGACGATGCCGCGGCTGATCCTGACCTTCCTGTCGACCGAAGCGGTGCGCACCGGCTCCCAGGACATTGTGCTCGGCAACAGCCTGACAGATTTCATGAATTCCATGGGGTTGGCTGCGACCGGGGGGAAAAACGGATCGCTCACGCGCATGCGCAATCAGTCGCATCGTTTGTTCAACGCGACCTTGACCATCGAGTACAAGGGCGACGCGAATCGCAAGGTCGGTGCGAAACTCTATGTGGCCAGCGCGTACAACATTTGGTGTGGTGGCGAGGAAGAACAGTCATCGCTCTCTGCCTCGACGGTGCACCTGAGCGATGAGTTCTTTCGTGAGGTGACCGCCCATCCGGTCCCCCTGGACATGAACGCGATCAAGGCCCTCGGCGGTTCAGCTCTGCGACTGGATGTCTACGCCTGGCTCACCTACCGCATGTTCTCGGTCAACCGCGCAACCACGGTGCCGTGGGAGTCGCTGATGGTCCAGTTCGGGTCGGCCGCCGAATCCAGCGATCGCCGCCGTCGTTATCAGTTCCGCCGCGATTTCACCGATGCACTCAACCAGGTCGTGACGGTGTACCCGCAGGCCAATGTCGAGCCCACCGATGCCGGCGTGGTGCTGCGCCCGGGCCTTCCGCACATTCCGATGGTGCCGGGTTTCCGGACGCTGGCCCGCCTCTGAAAGCCGTTCAGAGTTCGTCGACGAATGCGGCCGCCTCGCGTGCGCAGCCGTAGGCGATCGTGACGCCGGAGCCCCCGTGCCCGTAGTTGTGAATCACCGGGACGCTCGGCCAGCAATCGGTGTCGAGCTCGAGACGGACCTCTGCTCTGCCCGGGCGCAGACCGACCAGTGTTTCGATGACCCTGCACTCCGCCAGCCGCGGCGCCAGATCACGGCATCTGTCGAGGATCGACTGTGTCAACTGCGGATTCGCGGTGGTGTCCCATCGATCACGATCCAGTGATCCGCCGAGGATGCAGTCGTTCTCCCGGGGATGGACGTACGCGCGTCCGAGCGGGTGCGCCTCGTCACGAATCGACACCGACAGGCCCGGATTGGTCACACGCACGATCTGGCCGCGGATCGGATAGGTTTGCCGATCACCGACCAGTTCGCTCGCGCGCAACCCCGCGCAATTGACGACCACATCCGGTGCCAAGTCCGCGAGATCATCGAGCCGGCGCACCTTCCGATGCAGCCGATGCCCACCCGCGGCATCCACCCGATCACGAAGGTACGGAAGGTATGTCGGCATCTCGACGAACGGGACGGCAAACCGGAAGCCGAAGTGGTAGCCCAGCGGCAACTCACCGCGGTCGGCGGTCCGAAAAGCGCGGACGCTGCTCGACCACGTAGGTACTACGGGGTCTTCCCGGTACAGGGCCAGCGATTCCCGCATCCTCACCCCCGGCGTCTCCTGCGCGGCCAGTGCCTCCAAATACTCGAATGTTTCAGCACCCCAAGCGTGCACTCGCTCCGTCGGCCCCGCAGCCGTGGGGAACCACACCGCCGCAGAGAGGAAAGACGTTGTGGCTGTGATTGATTCGTCGCTGATAATGGTGACTTCATGCCGCCGGCGCAGCAGCTCCGCGGCGGTGCCGAGGCCCGAAATCCCTGAACCGATCACAATCACCCGCACGGCGACGAGCGTATCGACCACGGCCGCACACCTGTTGCCAGCGGTGGTGAGAAGCTGCCCGCGAAACCGATAGTGTCGTCGGTCCGACAGCTGGAGCCCTTCCGAGAGACGGGTCGAACGCCAATATCTTCGGAATCGATGCCACCGAAGGCTTTCGAGCTCGTCGTCGCCCTGCCCCCGATGCAAAGGGCATGCACTCGCCATCTCATTGCCCTACCATCCATTCAAGGACAGGGGGCCGTAGGAGAAAGCGTACGCGTTGTTCTTGATGTGGATGAGGCTCGTCGGTTTCAGCTTCGATCACACCGTGACGGCACTACGGCAGGTGCTGGCCGAGGGATCCGTCCAGTGGCGACGACGGCTCTTCCTTGCGGCACAACGCCTGATCGACCAACTCGGCAATCGCACGGGTCGTCATCAGCCGGCCAATCGCCAGGTTCGTCTCGAAGGTGGTGCGGTCCTTCGGTCCTCGCTCGGATTCCGCATACGCTTTGCCCGCCAGCGGATACAACAGCGCTTCGGCATACCGCTCCACAAGTCGATCGCAGTCGAAGCGCAGCCGCTCGACCAGTTCCACCGCGGTCGATACGGCCAGGCCCGCATCGACGAGCCGGGTTGCCAGATCACCACACCGCGGGTTCGACAGCCGGTAATCATTGAGTGGATCACCGCTGGAAGCGAGTGCCCTTCTCAGGTAGTCGGGCAGGTCGGGGGAGTGCTCGGAGATCTGCGGCGTCACCGGTTCTCCGCCCTCGGGCTGGTCGGTGACGCCCAGAATGTCGGCCAGTCCGTCACCGCGGTCCCAGGCATCCAACAGCTCACGGATGCCGTTGAGCTTCATCCCGCGGCTGAGCAATCGGCTGATGGTCTGCAGTCGGTCGAGATGGTTGTGTCCGTAGTAACCTATGCGTCCGCGAACATCGGGTGACGGTAGGAGCCCGCGCTCGTGGTACACGCGGACACTGCGCACGGTGGTGTCCGCTGCCCGCGCGAGTTCATCGATCGTGTACTCCACTGTTGTGCTCGTCCTCGCGATCAAGTCGGCAGGTTCACGACGACACGGAGCTAACGCGCCGTCGTTCAACGATGCAACAGAACTACGCCCAAGTCAATGTCCCGTTAGATAACGGGAAAAGCCTTGCGGGGTCCGGCAGGTCTCCATTAACGTGCGAATTGCCGGCCATGGCAGCCGGTTTCCGGGGACTGTAGAGCAGCCCTGACGCCCGTCCGATCAGTGGGGCACTCCAAAGCCTTTGTGCCCTCGCATCATCCGGAGACGGCTATGAGCTTCACCAATGCCCCTGTACTGGACAGGGCTACCCGTGCGACCAAGACGACCAACAGCCCGGTCCGGTCCAATCGACCGCCGTGCTCGGAGGGGCCGAACGACTGGGACCTGGATATCGGCACACCAGATGCCTGGCGCGCCGCGGTCGAGGTCTGCCGCGGCTGCCCCCTGCTGACCGAGTGCGCGCAACTCGCGCAGGGATTCATCGATCGCGGCGACGCACCCCGCTCGATGATCTGGGCGGGGGTGCCCTACGACAACTCCGGGAAGATCGTCGAGAACCTGGATCGGCACCGCATCGCCCCTTTCGATCGGAAGCGGCCCATGCGGATCATCCGCACCGGCACCAGCCCCGGCCCCTCACACCACGAACTGGCGTCGTCGGCTCCACGCCGCCACCTGGTACTCGGTCAACAGTTGCGCCCGACCGGTACCGATGGCGGATAAGCCCGGGGACGGACCCGATTCGATGAAATTCCTTCTCATCAGAGGCGATTCATGACCTTGCTGGCACTGGCAATCGGTGACGGTCAATTCGCCGCCGCCCAGATCGCGGCGGGCGCCGACGCCGATCAGGTCGGCCGGATCCCCCAGCCGACCCGGGATGCGTGGCCGGCCTGCCGGGACCTGCTGCTGGACAAGGCGGCGGGTACCAGCGTCAGCGCGGTGGGCATCGCGTGCAGCGGACCGATCGATATGGCGACCGGAGTGGTGGCACCGAGCGAGATCCCCGAATGGCGCACCGGGTTCGGGATCGTGGAGGCGGTGCGCAAGACCTTCCCCAGTGCGGAAGTGAACCTGGCTCTCGACGGTGTGTGCCTGGCCTTCGCAGAGCGGAGTTTCGGACCTTCGCGAGATGTCGTGGATTCGGTGGTGATCTCGGCATCCACCCACATCAGCGGTGGGCTCCTGATCGGTGGGTACACCGTCGTGGGCCGCACGGGCAACGCCGGAAATCTCGGTCATACCCTGGTTCCGGGCTTCGACGAGCCCTGCGAATGCGGCGGGAGGGGCTGTCTCGACGCCGTGGCCGGTGGTGCCGCCCTGCTCCGATGGGCTCGTACGCAAGGCTGGCGGGGAGACTCCGCGACCGAATTGGTCCGCGCGGCCGACCAAGGCGACCACCTCGCCCTCGCCGCCGCCGACAGAGCCGGCACCGCGCTCGGCCGTGCGATCGCGTCGGTCGCAGTCCTCCTCGACATCGACCTGGTCATTGTCGGCGGCAGCCTGGCGCTACCCGGGAACGCGCTGTGGCGACCGCTCGGCAAGGCGGTCGCCGAGCACGCGAAACAGTCCTACCTGACGACCCTGCGAGTGGTTCCCTCCACGCTGGGCGAGGACGGCGTGCTGATCGGGGCCGGCGTGATCGCGGTGGCGAGCGGGTCGCGTTGAGGCGCGGGTCTGGGGCCGTCATCGCTCGGTGATCACTTGGGCGTTGCCAGGCATCGCTCCCGACCGGCACACGAAAGTCCGTTGAATGAGCCGCTAAATAACGGTACATTGAATTCTTGCCCTCCTCTGTGGGGGGTCGAATCCTCAGAACGGCTGGTACGGCGGGAACGATGCAGGGTAGCGCGGTGATTCCATGGGTAACGGCGGAAATCCTCACGCCGGACGCCGTCTCGGTGGCCTCGGTCGGAGGCGTGCCGCGCGGCTTCGCTGGATGGCAGCGAGTATTGCAGCGGCAACTGGCCAAGACCCCGGCCCTGTACGACGGGGTGACGACCTCGTCGCTGACCGACGCCGTCCAGGTCGCTCGCGAATTGGCCCAGGATGTCGACCTCAGGATTCCCACCAAGTCCGGACCCCACGCGCTGCACATCAGGCCGGTGCTCGGTCCCAACCGCGATGTGCATGCCATACGACTGTGGATGGGTCCCGCCAGAGCGTCTGTGCCGCAACCCGGATTGGCGATCGGCGCCATTTGGGACCTCGATTCCCAGACGATCGCCGTGCCCAGCGGTTTCGCGGAACTCACCGGAATCTCCCCGGCGGAATACGCGCCGCGGATATCCATCGCCGAGCTGTTTCAATACGTCTCGGGATTCGATCGCCACATCGAGGTTCTCGATCTCCTCGCTGATCCCAGCCCTGGCGCGAAACTCCAGTTCGTGGGGTCGGTTTCGCGGGGCGCGGGCCACACCGGCCGCTGGTGCGTGACGATCCGTGCCCGCAACGATGAGCATGGTCGCGGTGCCTGGTTGCTCATCGAGGATGTCACCACCAACCAAACGGTCGATCAGTGGCCGGACCTCGAATGTGTCGGCCTGCGGGAGTCACACCGCCGAGCCGGTACCCACCTCGCGGTGATTCACCTCGAGCACACCGGGATCTCGCACTGGCTCACCGACCCGGCGCCATGGATCCGGTGGGATTATCTGTTCCAGCCCGGCGATGTCATCCACCCCGACGAACGAGTTCATCTCGCGCAGATGGCCGATCATGTTCGTGCCGGACACACGCTCCGGGCGACGGTGCGCACCCTCGACTACACCGGAGGCTACAGCCCGAGCTCGGTGGTGATCTACCCCTATCCGGGCTACTCCAAACAGCCCCTGGCCCTGGTCCAGTTCGACGCGATCCGCGACGTCGCATCCATGCCCGAACTCGCTGTGGTCGGAACTGGAAATAGTAGTTATTCGCGGCAGGTCGGATACGACGAACAATTACGGCATCGAGTTGCGGAACGAATGCGTCGAACTCCCGTGCACTGACTTTTTCCCAACTGTGGGGACACGCTTGAATTGGATTCAAGCGCCGGGTCTCTACCATTTCGAGAGTGAATACCAGAGGCGGCAGGCGAGCGGAATCCGGTGAGGCTCTGCTCCGTAGGATGTCGGTGCGTCGCCGCCGTGAGAACATCATCGTGGCCGTGCTGGCATCGCTCGCGGTACTCGGCGGCGGCCACGCCATACTGGACGCGTTCTCCACGCCTCCGCCCGGACCCTCGGACAGCTCGACGATTTCGCTCATCGGACGCGAACGCCTCGCCGAATGGTTCGCCCGGGAATTCATCGTCGTCTACCTCAGCGCCACCGCCGGCCAGCAGGACAAGATCGCCGAATTCGTCGGCGGTACCGGACAGGTCGTGCTGCCGACGAGCGCTCGGCAGGTGATCGACCCGGCCGTCGTGTACGCGACGCGGAGTGTGTCGAACGGCGACATCGATGTCTGGACCGTGACCGTCTCCGTGCGAATCCCCAAACGTACCGGGTCCACCGACGATGCCCGCCAGTACTACCGGGTGGCGGTATCGGTGGTGGGCGGTCAACTACGAGCGCTGTCGCTGCCGGCCGTGGTGGAGCCGCCGGCCCACGGCTCGGACCTGGTCCTGAACTACGCGACCTCGTGCACGCAAGGCACCCCGCTCGCGGAGGTAGCGGGCGGATTCCTGCAGGCGATGTTGACCGGTTCCGGTGACATAACCCGTTATGTCACCACCGATTCCGGGATCTCCGCGCTGCGGCCCGCGCCGTTCACCACGGTGGAAACCGCCGCGGTCAGCGCCGACGACTCGGGGTGCGGCGCCAGCACCGATCGAGCCCGGGTGCTCGCGACCGTCAACCTCAAGACCGACAGTGGCGCGGCACCGGCTCTGACCTACCCCTTGACCATGGTCCGCGCGGCCGGTCAGTGGCAGGTGCAGGCGATGGATCCCGTTCCCGCTCTTCGGTCTCCGCTCCAAGTCGCCACCGATCAGGGGCGCGAGACCTCCCCGCCGTCCGCCTCGGCGACGCGGCCACCCTCGAGCGCGGCGCGGATTCCGCCGCCGACGCAGAACTGATCGGGAAAGGAATTCCTTATGGGAACCAATATAGAGTCCATTCTCTACCTGATACTCCAAGCGGTTCGATACATCGGTATTCTGATCCTGATCATCTCCAGCATGGCGATACTCATCTCCGAGGCTGCGAAGAACAAACTCTCGCCCAGCAAAATTCTGACCGTTGTCGGATCCGCGATCATTGCCGCACTGCTGTTCTGGGTACTGCCCAACCTGATCTATTACGCGAGGTCGGACACCGGCAGGATCGTCCCGGACCGCCAAATCGGGCAATACGGGCGATGAGTCAAGTAACCATCAAGGTCTTCACCCCGGTGAAGCGTGTCCCGACCATGATCGGGAAGGCGCAGAACGGGCAGAAGCTGCCGTTCGGTCCCTATACCCTCCCGCAGGTCGCGGTGGCCGCGGTGCTGCTGGTGGTGACGTCGATAGGCTGTATGTCGCTACCGATCAATCCGGCCATCACATTCATCGCGGGACTGGTGATCACCGTGGTGACGGTTTTCGCCATGGGGCTCATCCCCTATACGGGCGTTCGCCTGACCTCACGTGTTGTATGGGTCGGCCGCTTGATCCTGTCGCGAGAGCCGGTGTCCGCCTCCGGTATGCCGGTCGACGCGGCCTCCGCCGGCAACACCTTGTTCATCGAAGAATCCGTGGTCGTCATCCTGCCTTCCGTCGCAGCGATCGAGCCACCCTCCGGGCACTCCGGGGTCTCCCTGCTCGAAATGCTTGTGGGAGACCGTAGTCCGATGACAGAAGGCAGGCTTTGATGGGTTTCGATCGTGATCTGCAACCGACCGCGGCAATCAGGGGCCACCTCCAGTTCACTCACGCGGGTTTGGTCACCGCCACGTATTTCATCAGCCCGCTCGGCTACGGCTTGCGCAAGTCCAGCGACAAGTACGAGGTCAAGGCGGCCCATCACGCACTGATCAACAGCTTGCCCAGCGGGTCGCTGCTGCTCGGGATCCAAGCCGGCCTCAACACCCGGGACGTGCTGAGCAAAATGGTGGAGGGTGTCGATCTCGACGAATGTGAGGCCTACGCCGTCGAGGTGGTCGCCGCGTTCGAGCGGGTGCGGGCCATCCGGCCCCAGACCCGTATGTTCCTGCTGTCCATACCCGTCG
Source organism: Nocardia sp. NPDC101769 (assembly GCF_044766925.1). Classification (NCBI taxonomy): domain Bacteria; kingdom Bacillati; phylum Actinomycetota; class Actinomycetes; order Mycobacteriales; family Nocardiaceae; genus Nocardia; species Nocardia sp. NPDC101769. Next base: position 15,762 of record NZ_JBIWMX010000035.1, read on the forward strand.
GCTCCACGAATCCCGGGGTGTCGTCCCTGTCGCGGCTGTGGCGTGGCGGCACCGCGTCCGCGGATGCCGCCGCGATCGCACGCTCGGACCTCGAGGCCTATGAATCGAAGGCGAACGAGATCCTGTCCCGGATCGGCGGGGACTTCGACCCGGTCCCGGTGCCCGCCGCGCTGTTCCAATGGCTGTGGGAGCACTACCTTTCCCGGGGCGCCGACGGTGATCCGGTCGCACCGACCCGGGAAGGGGTGCTCGACGACGCGACCGCGGCGGTGTTCCGCTCCGCCGCGCTCGACGAAGGGGCGCGAGCCGACAGCGGTCGGCGCTTGCGCCCCTCGTTCGTCCCGGTGATCAAGGTTGTCCAACCCGATCGCGAAGTCCCGCCCTCGTATCAGGCCATGCTCACCCCGCACTCGTTTCCCTACTCGGGCATGGCTTTTCCCGGCGGCAGCGAATTCCTCAACGTACTGGAGGGACTGGCCGCCGAGGTCACCGTCGACTGGGGAATCCGGGTATCGACCAGACCCGCCGACCAGGTGCTGAAGAACAACGAGACGAATCTGCGGCGGCTCGGTGAGCAGATGGACCAGCGGGATCAGGAAGTGTCGTTCGCGCACAACACCCTGATGTCGAAAGCGCAGATGCTCGGCGAGTACAACAATCACTTCGAGATCAACGGCGGCGAATCGGAGGTCTCCTTCACCACCGTGATCGCCGTGGGCGGCCGCGACCGGGAAGCGACCATGGACGCGGTCAACACCCTCAAACGTCGGTACAAGCGGTTTCAGGTCGACCTGACCGCACCGCTCGGCGCGCAGCTCGATCTCTGGTCGATGCTGGTGCCCGGCAGTCCGTCGCGGCGCGCCTTCGACGACTTCGCCCACATCGTGCCCTCGGACATGTGGGCCGGTTTCGTGCCGTTCACCAGCAGTCAGGTCGGCGACGACAGCGGTCCGGTGATCGGAGTCAACCTGATGTCGGGGCATTTCGAGCCCATTCATTTCGGCATCATGGAGGCCGCCCTGCACGACCTGTCCGCCTCGTTCGCGGTCACCGGCGAACTCGGTTCCGGCAAGTCGTATCTGCTGAAACTCGTTGCGGCGCTGGTGAACGATATGGGCGGCCAGTTCCTGGCCATCGATCGCAGTCAGGTCGGGGAGTGGGAGCATTTCGCCACCGCCATCGACGACGCGGTCGTCATCGATCTGGCCAACCCGACGATCTCGCTGGACCCGCTGCGCCTGTTCGCACCGCAGGTGGCCGGCGAACGAACCCTCGATTCCATTCTGCCGCTGCTGGATCTGTCGCCGACCTCGGGCGCGGGCGCCGCGGCCAGCGCCCTGCTGACCGCTCGCGGCATCGCCGAACACCGCATCGCGTCGCTGCTGGATCTCTACCATGTGGTGCGGCGCCTGCGCGACGAGCCGGGCGCCAATCCCGAATACGGTGATCTGGCAGCGCGTTTGGGCACCGTCGCCGATCGTGTTCCGGTGTTGTTCGATCCGCAGCTGCCGCCCCTGCGACTCGACGCTGCCGCGACGGTCATCCGGAGCCACAATGTCGCCCTGCCGACCGCGGAGGAACTCACCACTCCGCATCTCTACAACCGGCTGCCCTTGACCAAACGGCTGGGTACCGCCCTCTACGAACTCGTCGGGGTGGCCGCGCGGGAGGCCTTTCTCAGCGACAACGGGCGATTCGGCCTCCTGGTGGGGGACGAGGCGCACCACTTCACCCAAACGCAGGTCGGCGCGGCGGTCACGTCGGACTTCAGTCGAGACGGCCGAAAACACCTGGCAGCCATCGCCTTGGCCTCGCACGACCCGGCCACCGACTTCCAAGGTGCCGCCCACAATCTGATCCCGAACCGGTTCGTCTTCCGTCAGCGTGACGAAACTCTGGCTCGCAACAGTTTGGAATGGCTCGGGGTCGATCTCGACGAGGCACCGTATCTCTTGCAGGTGCTGCGGGAGGAAACCTCCCCGCCGGTCGGTGTCGGCCGGCAGGTGCCCGAGGAACGCCGCGGCGAGATGTTCATGCGCGACGCGCTCAATCGCATCGGCCGCGGCAAGGTGCTGGGTCCCGCACGGCCCGACCGGGCGGCCGCCATCACCAGTACGCCGGGGATATCACGGGTCGGCGCGGCCGGTCGGCGGTCGGCGGGGTGACCATGAACGACAGTGAACGCCACCATGATTCGGCGGGGACCGCCGCCCTGTTCGACCCCGGGCGGTTCTGGGACGAGCGCCGCTGGCGGCCGAGCGCGGTCCTGAGCGCGGCGCGCGCCTGGGCCACCGTCACCACGCTGCGCCGGCGGACAGTGATCATCACCGCGGTGGTCATCGGGCTGTTCGTCATTCCGGGAATCCTCGGCGCGATCGCACAGGCCGAGACCGGCGGCGAAACCCTGGTCTCCAACAGCGCGCTCAGCTGGATGTACATTCGAGATTCCGCGGGTGTGGACCTTTCGAACTACGACCTCGCCACCGACCTCAAGCCGGACATCTTCAACTTCGATCTCAAGGGCGCCGGGATCGTCGTGATCCTGTCCTTCGAGTTCAGCGGCTGGATAATGGTCGTGGGCGGTGGCATCTGGGTGATCGGTTACGTGCTGTCGTTCCGCTGGCTCGAGATCCTCGTCATCCCGCTGCGCACCGTGTCCCATTCCCTCACCGGCACCATCGCGACACCGTTGATGTTGATCACCGCGGTCACCGTGGGCGGCGGGTGCGTGGCCTGGTTCGTGCTGCGCGGTCAGCCCGCCAAGGCCGCCGTGCAAGTGGTCACCATGGTGGTGGTCGCGGTCATCGGACCGGTGTTCCTCGCCGACCCGCTGGCGAGCGTGCTGTCCCCCGACGGCTTCCTGAGCCGCGGCCGCGACGTCGGTCTCACGGTCGCCGCCGGACTCAACGGCGACCGCTATACGCCACCGGCGCAACTGATCACGACCATGCAGACGCACATGGCCGACAACTTCGCGCGCCACCCCCTGCAAGTCTGGAATTTCGGGCATCTGATCGACAACTACCCGGTGTGCCGTGACGCGTGGACGAACGCAGGCCTGACGGGTCATGAGGGCGCCATGCTGGACGTGTTGAAGACCTGTGACAAAAATGCCTACTGGCACGTCGAACATCCCTCCGTCGGGCAGCTGGGAACCGGACTGCTCCTGCTGCTGAGCGGCATTCTGCTGCTGGCGTTCGCCGTGGGCTTGGCCTTGCGGATCGTGCGGTCGGCCCTGGATGCGGTCTACCACGGTCTGCTGGCCATCTTCGGTTTCGCCGCGGGGGGATTCATCTACGGCCAGAGCCAGACATTCCTGGTCCGAAACATCATGGACGGATTCTTCTCGGCCGTCCGAATGTGCGTAGAAACCATGTTCCTCGGCGTCTACATCTTTATCCTCGGCGATATCTTCACCTTGGTTCACGGCCAGGTCATGGAAGCTTTCTTCATCGCTTCGTGCCTCCAAGTCGTCGCGATCAGCCAGCTCAGACGGCTGTCGAACAACATCGATCGCGGAAACGACTGGGTGGCAAACCGAGTCGCGCTACGCCTGCAGGCCGACGGAGGCAACGGACTCGCCCTGGGGATGGGCTCGATCGGCGCTCACTGGCACATGCCAGGGTTCATGGGCTTGATCGGCAACACCAACTCAATCCTCGCTAGCGAGTTGATCGGGCTCGCGATGCTCAGGCGCATCGGTCGAGGGATAGGTCATGGGGTAGCAGGGAATGGTGGCGGTCAAGGGGCCCCGCCCGCGGCCCCGGCGGCCGCACTTGTTCCCCCGATGCCCGGCCCCGCGGGCCCCCTTCCCCCCGCTGCTGGCGGCCCCCCCGCTCCCGGTGGTGGACCTGCTCCCGGTGGTGGCGGGAACCCGGGGGCACCCGCGGCTCCGCCCGGTCCCGGGGCCGGGCGGCCAGCCGCCGCCCCGCCTACGTACCCAGCGGTACCCCCGGCTCCGCCCGGTCCTAGGCCGTGGCGGCGCCCCGCCCCCCCGCCGGCCACCCCGCCGGCGGCCGGCCCGCAGGTACCCGTTACTCCACGCGGCGGCTGGGCGGTACCGGGCCTCATCGGACCGGCGGGCCGGATGGGCATCCCGCCGGGTACGGGCGTAGGTTCGCTCTCCGCCGCCATGAGAAACGTGCAGGGCCTGGCGGCGCGGGCCTACGCCACCGGAAACCCCGCACACATGGACGATTACGTGGCCGGGCTGAACAACCTCCACGCGATGTCGTCTGCCTTCCGTGACGCCAATATCGGGGGTGCCCAACTCGGCACCGAAGCCCAACGGCAGTTTGTCGACCAATTCCTGGCCAATCCCTCCCGAGACGATCTGGTGGCCCTGGGCCACTTCGCCCACGGCACGGACTTGACCGGGCTGCCCGCGCCGATCGCCGCGCGGGTCGCGGCGATTCAGGGCCAGGGGATCGACAGTTATGAGGCGCGACGCATCTGGGCGGGAATCGGCTATCGGCACGCTGACACCGTGCATCAGGCCATCGCCAATCTCCAGGGGCAGTCCTTGACCGACCCTCAGACCCTCGCGGACTTGAGCACAGCGATGAGGGCCGTTGATCACGCCGCGATGATCGGAGAACAGTGGGCGCCCACCGGGATGCCGTCGATCTTCCGATAGGTCACTTCGCACGAGTCGACCGGACTACTTGCTTGGAGGGCAGGTCATGGGACTGGGGACACTGCTCGGTGGAATACGCTGGCGGCGTCTGGGTCTGGGGATCACACCCGTCGTTTTGCTGCTGCTCCTCGCCGCGATCATCGCGGTCCTCGGTGGCGCCACCGAGGCCTTCGGTGTAGGCCACTATCAGTGCGAATCGGCGGTCGGACCCGACCCCGCGATCACGGAGACCCGCACCGTCACGCCGTCGGCTCCGACCGGTGGCACGGAGTTCACCACGACGATTCCGCCGACCGCCAACCCCATGGCCGAGGCCACCATCGCACCGGACAATACGACGGCGTCCCAGTGGGAGCGGGACTGTGCGAGCGCGATGCGGTACGCACCGCCTCAGTTGCCGCCCCTGCGGACTCCGTACCGGGGCTTCGCCGCCGAGTGCGCCCGGCAGGCCGCGCTCGCACAGCTGAACCGTGACACGAAAGCGAACTCGCGGGTCGTCGATCAGGCGGTGATGACCGCGGCGGTGATCCGTACCGCTTCGCTCGGTGCGCTGAGCGGCGTCTGCCGGCCGGCGACCACCGCCGACACAGACTCGCGACAATCCGGAGTCGGCGAAAGCCCGGTGGCGCAGGATGATTCGGCGACGGCTCGATGTCAGGATCCGGCCACCCGGGCCGTCATCGTCTTGCCGGAAACCCTCGGCGTCCAGGGATTCTGCGGGCAACGGGTCGAGCCTTCAGCGGTCTCCCTCGGGGATCTGGTGTTCTGGGACTACGCGCACCGCGGTCATGTACCCGGTCGCGTCGGTGTCTGGATCGGGCCGAACCTCATCGTGAGCAGCGATCCGGTCTCCGGACAGGCCCAGGAGTCGGAGATGCCCACGGGGCGTGATGTTCTCATCAAACGGGTACTCGGAGGCCTGCCATGACGAGTCTCGAACCCGCGGGTGAGATCGGGGTCGCCGAATTCGACACCGAAGCGGTGGCCGACACCGCAGCGACCACCGAGACCGGCCGGAAGACCCGAATCCCGCACTCGACCCCGTGGACCGTCCGGACGAGCGTCCCGTCGCCGGTCCAGCCGGCGGCGCCCGCACGATCTCCTTCCAGCGAAGCGACATCCGCCGTGTCGGCCGACGCTCCTCCTGGTGTGTCGCGGCCGGCCGCGACAACCGTTTCGGCCACGCCGACCGGGCCGACCGCGGTCACCGGCACCTCGGCGTCCCCGTCCGCAGCGGCCCCTCCGGCACCGGCAGCGCCGGCGGCCACAGTGCCACCGTCAGCGAATGCTGCTGTCCAACCGCGGAATCCGGCCTCCGCACCGATCTCGGCGAGGATCCCCCGGGGCACCGGTATCGGGGGACCTCCGCCGCTGGACACGGCCCAACCGGCCACATCCGGACATTCCCTGTCGAACATGCTCGCCCCGCTGCTGGCATCGGCCCTGGCCGACTCCGCGAGATCGAGAGCGACACCTGCGCCGTCACCCACGACCGCCAAGGTGCCGAGTGGCACACTCGGCCCGCGAGCACAGACCGCGCTCCAGGCGGCGCAGCAGACATACGGCACCCGGCAGACCACGCCGCCGACACCTACGAATTCAACGTCCGGCAGTGCCCAGACGCCTGGCAGCGCGCAGCGGACCGGCGCCATGACGGGAGCCACCGCGGCGGCGGTGTCGGCCGCGCAGCTCTATCAGCGCAATACCGCGACCTCCTACTACAACATCGACAGTCAGCTGGCCGTGTACCTGGATGCGCTCGCCGGATATCACGATCTGGATGTCGCCGCGGTGAAAGGTCTGCTCGGCGACCTCAATGCCGCGCTCACCGCCCTCGGCCCGTCGGCGTACACCCCCGCCGGTCAGAAACGTGTTCACGACATCGTGACCCTCGCGCTCGTCGCGGGAGACAATATCGTCACCGGCGGGCACGCGACCGCGGGTGACATCGCCGGGGCCATCGATCAACTCACCGCCCTGTTCCTCGACAACATCGCCGGAAAGCAGCACGGCGGAGTCACGCTTCCCAACGCGCCCGCCGCCGCACTGCGGCAAGCCGCATACACACAGTCGAGCACACCCGCCGCCGTCCAACAGACGATCTCGGTAGCGCTGTCGGAACTGGGAAAACCGTATGTCTGGGGCGCCACCGGGCCCGATTCCTTCGACTGTTCCGGATTGATGCAGTACGCCGCGGCGACCGCCGGGATCTCGATCCCGCGCACCTCCCAGGAGCAATACGCGCAGCTGCCCCCGGTGAACCCGGCCGACATCCGCCCCGGGGATCTGATCTTCCTCGAGTTCAAGGCCGACGGTCCCAACCACGTCATGATGTACCTCGGTAACGGGCTGTGTGTCGAGGCTCCGCACACCGGCGCGAATGTCAGGCTGACTCCGTTGCCCGCCAGCTTCGACGCCCGGCGACTGCCCTAGTGACGCCGCGGCCGTACGACCGGTAATCGCCTGTGCCGCTGCGTCATTCGTGTGGTGCGCGGGACCACTCGCGGCTCGGGAAATCTCGTCACCAGCGAATTCTCACGCGTGGGGAGCGGTCGCTGCGACCGCTGCCGCTGATCGGTATGGTCGTGCGCACCGTCTGTTCACCCGTCAATAGATTCAGGGCGGCGGGTGGGCAGCGGTCTCGAACTCGTCGCCGCTCGACTCCGACGGCGAGAGGACCGGATCGATGGAGCAGCTGGCCAGCGAATTGCCGTGGCCCACTTGGGGACTGGACTTCGCCGAGGTGCGCCGCGGGGGCTGGCGGCCACTGGGATTCCACGAGTTCATCGTGAAGGTCCACGGCCGTTGCAACCTGGCGTGCGACTACTGCTACATCTACGAAATGGCCGACCAGAGTTGGCGTTCCAAGCCCAAGGTCATGAGCCGGGAGATCTTCGCCGAGTCCTGCCGGATGATCGCCGATCATGCCGCTCGGCACGCCCTGCCCACGATCGGGCTCGTCTTCCACGGTGGTGAACCCCTGCTGGTCGGGCCGACCGAGCTGGAATACTTCGCGCGCACCGCGACCACGATCATCGGTTCGAACAGCAAGGTGCGCTTGGGAATTCAAACCAACGGCGTGCTGATCGACGACAACGTCCTGCGCGTCTGCGAGCGGTGGAACATCCGCGTCGGAGTCAGCCTCGACGGCGGTGAGCACGACCACGACCGGCACAGGCTCGACCACGCGGGCCGCGGCAGCCACGACAAGGTCGTGGCCGGACTGGACCGATTGCTGGCACCCGCGTACCGCCACCTGTACTCCGGGCTGTTGTGCACCATCGACCTCGCCAACGATCCGGTGCGGACCTATGAGGCGCTGATTCGGCATGATCCGCCCACCGTCGATTTCCTACTGCCGCACGGAAACTGGACCACACCACCGCCCGGCCGTGTACCGGACTCCACCGCGACGCCCTACGCCGACTGGCTGATCCCGATCTTCGACCGCTGGTACGGCGCGCCGGAGCTGGAAACCCGGGTGCGCCTGTTCGACACCATCATTCAACGGCTGTTCGGGCGCCGGGCCGGTTCGGAAGCCATCGGCCTGGAACCCATCCGGGTCGCCGTGTTCGAAACCGATGGCTCCCTGGAACAGGTCGACGAGCTGAAGTCGGCCTTCGAAGGCGCCGCCACACTGGCGATTCGCGGCGACGGCAACCCGCTCGACGCGGCACTGTGGGAGCCGGCGATGGCGGCCCGCCAGATAGGTGTCGCCGCGCTCGGCGACACCTGCCGCGCCTGCACGCTGCACACCGTGTGCGGCGGCGGGCATTACGTACACCGCTACCGCGAAGGCGTGGGCTTCCGCAATCCCTCGGTGTACTGCCCCGACCTGATCGCCCTGATCACCCACATCGAAACCCGGGTGCGCGAGGACCTCGGCACTGCCCTCGACCGGACCACGACATGACGTGCCGCTCGCAACCCCGAAGACACAGGAGACGCACCATGCCCGCAACGGCGCACGACCTCGGCGACATCGTCATGGACCTGAGCTCCGGGTACGGCTCCGAGGACAGCGTCGCGGCGCTCAACAGCGGCATGCTCGACATACGAATGATATTGCTGCGCACCCTGATCGGCGGCCTCGACGCGGAGACGGCCGCCGAGGCCGGAATCCCCGCGGCATACCGCACGCTCGCGGAACTGCAATCCGAACACCCGGAAACAGTCGCGGCCCTGCTGTGTTATCCGCACACCGGCCCGTGGCTGAGCCACACGCTCGCCCGCATCGCCGATCCGGGCGACTCGCAGATTCCGCTGTGGGCCGACTGCGGCTATCTCGGATGGCTCGCGGCAGCCGCCGGCCTTAGCTGCCGGCTCGAAGGCGCCGTGCGGCTGGTGGTCCGTAACGGGGTGGTCATGCTTCCCATGCTCGGGCTGGCCCGGCTCGAATCCCCGGACTACCACGGGCACTGTGAACTACGGTGGACCGCCAGCGGTGCACTGACCTTCACCTGGGAGGCGGGCAGCGTCGAAATCGATACGGTGACAAGCGAATCGCATCCGAATTGGTCGCCGCTGCGCTGGGTGCGCGCGGCCGACGGCGAAACGAAGGTGTGGCTCGACGACCTCGACCCGTTCCGGCAGCTGGCGGCGACCTCGGCCGAGCCGCCGAGGCTGGACACCGAACAGGCCCGGCATTGGCAGCGCGACTTCGCCGACGCCTGGCGACTGCTGCGCGACAATCTGGAGAACTGCGTGCCGCCCATGCGCGAGACCCTGCGCAGTCTGGTCCCGCTCAGCGCGAATCCCTTGGTGGCCAGCACCAGTCACACCGCCGCCGAGGGCCCCGGCTGCGTCTACACCACCGCGCCCGCCGACGGCTGTCAGCTGGCACTGACCCTGATCCACGAAATCCAGCACTCCAAGTTCAATCTACTGATCGACCAGGTGCAGCTGTTCGACGCCGACCCCGCCTGCCGGTTCTACGCTCCCTGGCGTGACGACCCGCGCCCGATCCTCGGTCTGCTGCACGGTATCTACGCCTTCTTCGGCGTCACCGACTTCTGGCGGGTGCACCGGCATTCGGACTGCCACGGCTCACAGCAGGCCCACGCCGACTTCGAACTGTGGCGCCGGCAGGTGAGTACGGCCACCGCCCAGGCGCAGACCTCGGGACTGCTGACCGCGCAGGGACACCGATTCGTCGACGCCCTCGCCGACGCCATGCGCCCGTGGGCCGAGGAGACGCTGCCGCCGGCCGCGAAACACGCCGTCGCGGAGGCGATGACCGCGCACCGGACCTTCTGGCGCGTCCGCAATCTCGCCCCGGACCCGGCCTGGATCACCGACCTGGCCGCCCGCTGGGCCGCGGGCCGCCCGCCCAGCGCCGAGGTCCCCGCCGTGACCTACCTCGACCAGCGATCGATCCCCGAACACCACCGGCGGCTTCCGCTCGCCGCCCAACTGAAAACGACGGACCGCGCGGCCACCCCCGGCCGCCTGCCCGGACAACCGGACGGCGATAGCGCCTACCTGGCCGGATACCGCAGCGAAGCGCTCGCCCTCTACACCCGCGAACTGCGCACCGATCCACTGCGCCCGCAAGTGTGGGCCGGATTGGCTTTGATCGTGCCGAAGATCGACGGCACCCGGCACGGCACGATTCTCGGTCTGCGGCCCGAGGTCGCGGCCCACCTGTACGACGCCACGGGCCCGGACACCGACATCGCGGCCCTACTGCGCTGGCTGGCATGAACCGTGGCGGCTGACATATCGGAAAGGTTGCGCTCTTCAGGTTTCCGGTCATAGCCCGGACGCGGTCTTGTTCGCACCGACTTCCCAAGAGTGGGAATCGCCGAAAATGAACGCAGTAGCCTCGGGCTTCTCTCCTTTCGGACGACTGTGGTGATCGTCCGGAGCGGAGCGACGGGCCACCATGCTCCTGCATCGATCTGTGACTGGGTGAGGCACGATGGGTTTCTTCAATTCGATCAAAGGGTGGGCACTCCCAACGCTGGGAGTGATAGGAATGGCGTCGAAAGTCTGGCCACCACTCGCTGTCGTCACAGGCGGCTTGGGTGCCGTAATCGGTGCGGGAGCTGCTATAGAAGACGGCGGAAGTCCCTGGAATGTCATTGCAACTGCCGCCATCGACGGAGTGGCCGTCGGCGTGGGTGGTAGGGGGGGAATCGGGATCGCGTCAGCCGGCGACGCCGTTACGATAGCTAAGGGGTTGACCGGCGTGGGCACGGCGTTCGGCCTCCCGAAGCTTGGAGATTTCCTGACAAACTTCATACCTGGGCGTCATCACAACCAGGCGGACGACCCTCCGCCTGTACCGCCCCTACCGCCTGGCACCGTATCGCCTGGTGGTCCGGCTCCATATGTTCAGTCGGGCGATGTCGTGCCGGTAGATATTACAGATCTGCATGGTCAGTACACCTATGTCTGATTCCAGTATGGCACGTATCATGATGCCCGAACCGAATTACCTCAAGGCGAAGGGGGAAAAGAGGTTTATTCTGGACCCGAATCTGGTCAAGCGTTATCTGAATTTACCTGACCAGGTGTTCATACCTGCGTACAACTCTCTCGGTAGCGGTAATACGATGCCGCCTCCGACGCCCCCGAATCTCTCTACCTCCGATGCGTCAGCGACAGCTGCCGGCATGGCAGGTCAGGCATTGGCGGGATATCAAGCGTTTGCGACGAAACTGAATAGTCTCCAGACCGAACTCACCGCGCTCGAGAAGAAGATCCCGCCCATTACTGCCGCTACGGCAGAAATTGCGCAGAATGCACGACAGTCGATAAACCATATCATCAACACGATGAGTGCGAATGCAACAATGACTCCGCAGTCTGCGGATCAGGATGAAAATACCTGGGTTATGACGTTCGTCGGCATGGCAACCGGTGACCTTTCAACGGCCATGGACCAAGCACGCACGGATCTGTCGGACAACGCGAACGGGACGCAGGCGCTGACGAACCAGGTGAGCGCTCTGGCGGATCAAATAACGGCGGGGAAACTGCAGGAAGCGAGTGATACCGCCGCGCTCAAATCGCTACTGGGTGCCGGGGGCGGAGCGGGGAACGGAAATACGGGGAACGGTTCGGTCGGTAACAGTGCAGCGGATCTGCTCAAGGATCTGGGGTTGAGTCAGCCCGGAGGTTCGGACTCCGGGAAAATCGGTGGCTCGAACTCGCCGAACGGCAATGATGGAAATTCGAGCACCCTCGGTAATGGCTCGGATACCACCGGTAATAGCTCGGGAACAACGGGCAATGGCGGACCGAATGATCCGATTGGTGATTCGACCGGCGGTACGGGCAATATTCCTACTCAGGTGGGCTCGACCCAGGACGGGTACAACGCATCGTCGATGCCGGACCTGGCGTCGCTGGAGATGCTCTCGACGATCCCGAATTTGCTGAGTTCCATGAACCAGGGCTTCGGGCCCGACCCGGCCCTGAACGCCGCGTACCGGATGCCGCAGTCGCCCTTGCCTGCCGCGCCGTTGACTCCGCAACCGGGCACCACCCCCACCGCGCCGATCGCCGCGTCGTTGGCTCCGCAGTCGGTGTCACCGGACGGCCACAATCCGGGGACACCGCCGTCGGCGGCCTCGGTCATGCCGGCGCCGGACGCCGACGGGGGTGTGCTCTACACCTATCCCGACGGGAAGTCGCAACGGGTCTGTGTCACCGTGTGGAAGGCGCTCGATGCCGCGTTCCACAACCCGACGGTGCTCGACGCGCGTCAGGCCTACGACAAGACCTCGTCGAGTTGGTCGGATGACAAGCACATCGGTGATCCGAAGGACCCGTACGAACTGATCACCGGAGATGTCGTCGTCTGGCAGGACCCGCCGAAGACCGCCATCGTGCGGCGACTCGGCGGGGCCGGCGACGACGATCAGATCGAGGTCATCGTCGACAAGCGCGTGCAGACCTACGCCGAGGAGATGTCCGACAGCACCGGCAGTTTCAAGGGATTCGGTGGCTTCGCGCGCCCGCGCGGCATCACCGAGCCCGGGAAGACCGCCGATTCCGACTCGTCCACCCCCACCGGTCTGCCCACCGACGACCCGTCGGCGGCGCTGAACGCCGCGGCGCTGCCGACGACGATCTGACCACCTACCGCCGGAGGAATCGACTGTGGACCTGAGCGTCAACCCCGATGAGCAGTTGCGGGCGGCGCAGGCGCTGGACGAACTGCACCGCCGCCTGCACGCCGGGCTGCCCTCGACCTGGGCGCAGCCCGCGGGGCATGACGTGAACTCGCACGCCGTGACCACCGGCATCAATGCGGGAATACAGGATTCGCGAAACCAGGCCATCGCACATTTCAACGAGCTGGCACGCCATCCCCATCTGATGGGCGCTGCGATGGCCGACCTGACTCAGACCGATGGAGACGGCGCGTGGTCGATCGGCGGCAGTGGGGGAGAAGGACGCCCGAATCCGATCGAGCCACCGACCACCTATGCCCCGCACTCGGCACCCGTGCCGACGCCGCCTACCGCTACGGCGGTCGATCCACTCATCTTCGCCCAGCAACTGCACGCGGGTCCGGGCACCGGGCCGACCCGCGACCTCGCGAACTCGCTTCGCCAGTATCGTTCCGGCCCTTACAGTTCCGGGCTCGACGAACTCCAGGGGCTGCTCCCGGTGATCGCCGACTGGACACCGGTGGGGACGGCCATCGCGGCCCATCTGGGGACTGTTCAGCAACAGCTGAGCGACCTCGGCGACGCGCTCGACGGGCACGCCTCGGCGCTCGACAATTACGCCGACGCGTTCGATACCGCCAAGAACCGGCATCCGACGCCCCAGGAGATCCAGTCCACCCGCAAGAAGCTGCTCGCCGCGATGAAAACGCGGCCGCAGGACCCCGTCGCCGTCGCGCAGGCGCTCGCCGAATTCAACGAGCACAACGCGCGATCGGTTCAGACGTTCACCGAGTACACCGCCAAGGCGGGAACCTCGGCGAACCCGGGTGACACCGGCGGTGACCCGTCGAAACCCACGACGAGCGGCGGTCAGCCCGTCCCGAGCGGCACCGGCACGTCCAACGGCAACAACGGCAACCAGAACAGCATGATGGCCGAGGTGCTGCCGGCGTTGCTGAGCAGCGCGATGTCTGGCGCGAACAGCCAACTGTCGCAAAACAATCTGTCCAACCAACCGTCGCTGGACCCGTCCCCCTACCTCGACACCCCATTGCCGTCCGTTCCGACGTTGTCCGACTTCGGTGGCGGCGGTGGTCCCGGCTTCCCCGTCGGCGACCCGGGTGGACCGAGCGTGCCGACGGTGTCGACCGACCCGGGACCTCTGCCGGTCGTGGGCGCGCCCGCGCTGGCCAGCACCGTCTCTTCCCCGTCCACGACTCCCACGGCCGTCATCGAGCCGCTGCCCACGGCGGCGAACGCCCGGTCCGCCGCCGCCGGCGTCGGCACCTCGCCGATGGGGCCCTATATGCCGGTGACACCGGGCATGGGCGGCGGTGCCGGTGGCAGCGAACGCTCCCGGGTCGTCGCCTGGCACCCCGACCAGAAGATGTTCGTCGACCACACCCCGCATGTGGAGGCCGTGATCGGCGAGAAGCCGACGATCGCGCCCACCCCGACACCAGCCACACCGGCTCCCGCCAATCAGGCGGCCACGAAGAACGGAGGTTCCGTATGAGTGAGATGCATCCCGACGTGCAAGCCGCCCTCGAGGCCGCACGCGATCTGCGCAATCGAATCGCCGACATACGCGGGCGCATCGATGCCATCCGCGCCCGCCGCCCGTCACCGACCGGCGCGGTGGTGCCCGAGATCGATGCCATGGGCCGCCTGACCGATCTCTACCTCGCCCCGGGCAGCACCGGGCAGTTCGACTGCGAAGAACTCGTCGCCGAGATCATGGCGGCCATCACCGAGAGCACCGCCGACGCCGGTCGGCAGTACCAGGCCCTGATGGACTCCGATCCGTGGCACGACTCCGAACCCGCCTCGGCGACCACGGAACACGCCTCGTGAGCGACGAGCTCGTGAACGACGAGAACGACGTCACGGTCGCGGATACGGTGCGCTGGCTGCATGACGAGGGATTGGCGCGGCTGAGCGGCATCGGCGAACGCGCGATGAGCCCGATCGTCGCCTACACCGTGGACGTCGCCACCGGGACCATCACCGCGTTTCCCGCGGCGGTCACCGGACCCGGCACCGACGTGGTGGCCATGCCCGCCGACGACCTGCCGGTCCCCGGCCCGACATCCAAACGCCTGATCGTGGTCGGGGTGACCGCCACCGAATCGGTCCTGGTGCTCGACCTGGCCGTCATCGCGGCGCTGGGCATCAACGCCGAGCGGCCCGAAGCCACCGCCCGGTCCTGGGTCGCGCAATTACTGCTCGGTCCGCAGATCACCATCGTCACCAACAGCCCCGAACTGGACGCCCCGGCGGGGGCGCGCTGCCGGCACGCCTTCATTCCCGGCGGTGCCACCCTGTTCACCATCGATGACGGGCAGCCACCGGTCACCACGGTGACCCTCAACCCCGCCATCGACGGGCCCGACCATCTCGACGTGGCCGACGACGGATCAGCGGAACTGTATCTCGGCACCCGCTTCTGGCAGCTGCAGCACGTGCTGAGCGTCAACAACCTCACCTGGGCGGCACTCACCGCTGAGCTGGAACTGCCCGCGGAAGAACACGATTCGCTGGTATCCGGCCGAGCCGGCCATTAATTCAGGAGTATCGATGAGCGACGATCACGACGACCTCGACCCCGCCGCACCGGACTGGCGCGCCCTCAGTTACGAGGTGTTCAACCCCGATCACACCGTCGGTGTCGCCTGCAACCGCGACGGCGAGATCATCGGCCTGCATCTCACCGACGACGCCCGCGACAACGGCGAGACCTGGCTCGCCGCCGAACTGGTGCGCCTCGCGCGGCTCGCGCACCAGAAGTCCCGGCTGGGTCTGCGCACCGAGATGGAGCACAACGGAACCCGGGGTCATACCATCGACTCCTTCGACCTCCCGACCGAGGCTTCCTACCGGGCCATGGAAGCGGCCGAATTCGGCGCGCAAGGCCAGTGAGACGACAGGAACCACCATGGTCGACACGTTCGACATCGATGACCCGGACGAGATCGTCGCGGCCGCACACCACCTTGCCTCGGTAGCCGCGGCCATCGCCGGGCAGGTGTCCGACACGGTGCGGGGCCTCGACCTACCGCGCAAGCCGGTGTCCCCGCTGGACCGGGCACTCGTCGCCGCGACCCACACCTACGTCTCGACCCCCCTGGAAGGGGCCGCGTCGGCATTGCGCGCCGATTCGGCCGCCACCGGCGACCGGGTAGCGGAGATCGCGCCGGTCTACCGGGTCGTGGACGATACCGGAGCCACCGCGATCGGCCGGGCCGGTCGACCGATCCGATGGACGTATGGAACCTGATCGGGAAGATCCGCACTGGAAAGAGATCGTCGGCGACAACTGGCCCGACAACGGACCGCGAGAGTGGGGCGCACTGGCCGCGGCCGCCCGCGATGCGGCGGCCACGCTGGACAGCACCGGCTTCGAACAGGCTCGCCGGGATTTCGACGAGAAGGTCCGGGCGAGTGCCGGACTGCAATCGGCGAAGGACGCCATGCGCGCCCAAGCGGGCCGAACCCGGGACCTCGGCGGTGCGCTGGACGCGGCAGCCGACGCCTTCGGACAGATCGCGGACCTGGTGCACCGGACCCAACACAAGATCATCAACACCGTCCACGAAGCGAAGGCGCGGCTCGACGAGATTCCCCCGGCACACTCCGAGGACACCTCCGACGGTGACAACCGGCAGCGGGATCAACAGATCGGCGAAATCCTCAGCCAGGCCCGTGCCGAGGTGGCCGGATTGGTGAGGCAGGCCGCGGACCTGGTTGGGCCGCAGACCATTCCGGGCTTCGCGGTGATCGCCGAACTGCTCGGGCACACGAGAACCGGGGAAGGCGGTGGTCCCGGCCACCGATCACCGGGACACCCGCCCACCGGCCAGGGCGATTCACCTGGATCCAGCCCGGCGACCGCTCCGACAGCACCGGTCGCTCCGGCAGCTCCGGTCGTTCCGGTCCTCGGACCCGCGACACCGGCAACCCCTGGGCCGAATGGCGTCGGCTCCCCGGCCCTCGGCACCACACCCACGCCAGGGCCGGAGTCACCCGCCGGCCCGTTCGGCACGCTGCCGGATACGAGGACTCCGGGCATCGCTGCCCTCGGCCCCGACCAGTTCACCGGACGGGGTCCGTCGATCGATCCGAACACCGTCCATGGCACCGGCCCCGGATTCGCGGGCGACGCGGCAGACCATTCCACCGGCCACTCGCCCGATTCCGCCGACCACTCCCCGGCGGCGACCGCACCGCGCGGCGCCGCCGCCGTCACTGCACAACAGTCGCTGACCGCGCCGAGTACCGTTGCGGCACAGTCGAACAGCCCCGGCTATCAGCGAACCGACGGCGCGCCGGACCCGGTGCGGCCGGATCCCTCCCACAGCGAATCGACGGCCACCGGCGATCCCGCGGCCGGCAGCCAATCGGCGCCGGCCCCGACTCCGGCCCGCGAGTCCGCGCGGACTGCCGACCCGCTCACGGCCGCATCCGATCCGGCCCCCGCGGGGACCGCCGAGCCGGGCGCCGGCCCGATCGGTGACGTGAGCGCGTTCATGCCGGCGTTCTCCCCGCTCTCGCAGGCAGCGCTCCCGCAGACCGCCGCCGCGGCGGCGCCCGCAGGTGCACAAGTCGTTGCGTCGCAATCAATTCCGGCCGCGCAGTCGCCGTCGCCGTCATCGACCGATGCGCGGGGTCCGGGGACGATTCCCCGGGTCACCGCATCGACTGCGCAGACCGGTCAGTCCGGTTCGGCCGGCGGCGGTATCGGCTCGACGCTGCCGGCCCCGCACACCGAGCAGCGCAATCAACCGCGCGGCACCCACACCGCGGCCGCTACCCCCGACGAAACCGATGACGGCGCGGCGGAATCGGTGCGCGATGCCGTCGGAACCGCGATCGCGGCCGCCGCCGGCCCCCGCTTCGTTCTCGGGGAGCCGGTGGACGGCGATCTGGTACTCGCGCGGACCTTGCTGCGCAGCATCCTGGCGGCGGTCGATCTGTCGCCGATCGCGCCCGCATGGGCGGTCTCGGTCATGCGGCAACCCGCCGGGGTCAGTGTCTTCCTCACCTCGAACGAGGGCCGCGGCTGGCTCCCGTCCGGGCTCTTTCTACCCCGCGAGCTCTCCACACCGTGGAGCTGGAAGATCTCGCGCGAAGCCCCCTGGGAGGGTTTTTCCGATCCCGCGCGCACCCTGGCCGAATTCGGGCTCGCCTGGGGATCGACATCGGGCACGCGACTCTCGGCGATCGCTTCCTCGTCCCCGATCGACCCGCGATTGCGCGCCGCGCTGGGCGACGTTTCGTGCGAGGGGCAGGTCGGCGCCGCACCCGAACTGGTCCTGTCCGCGCCCGGGCCGGGTTTGATCGATCGGCTGGAGACGACCGCCTCCCGGCGGCTGCTGGAGCGGGTCGCCGGGATCGACACGGCCGAGATCGGCGATCGATGTCTCGACCTCGCCCACGACGTGCAGGGCCGCCTGGCGGGTGTGACGGCCGCGGCCGGTGACCCCATGGGGGCCAGCGCACTTCGGGACCGCATCCTGACCGCCGTACGAAGTCGCCGAGCGGTGCCCGACGATCTGTGGACCCAACTCCGCGATATCGACGACCTCCTCGCGGCCACGGTCGTGGCGCAGCGCGTCGACGTCGCTCGTATTCCCCTGGGCGGACTGCGCAACGATCGGATCGATGAGCTGACCGCGCTGCGCGCCTTGTCTTTTCAACGGCTCGGCAACGAGCTGGTGCTCCTGCTCGCGCGGGCGCCCGATCGTTCGTGCCTGCGAGACGCGGTCTACGTCCACGCGCATCTCGCCGACCACCCCTTCTTCGACCGATCGGGTCCCACCGCGGGCGAGGACGGGCCCGATCGGCGCCGGGTGACCACCGCACCGCCCGGGACCTGATATTCGAGGCGGCGGAACGACTGTGACCGTCGTCGCGGGCACATGCTTCCCGCCGGTGGGAATTCGGCTGAGCTCACCGGCACCCGATGCCGCGACAATCGACCAGTTGGTGATGGAAGGAGATCGAGGACCGCATGGCAGACAACGTCAGCTATGACCTCGCTGCGATGGAGCAGCTCGCGCTGCACCACGAAGCGCGTAAGAAAGAGATCTCCGACTGGTCGCAGAAGCCGCACGACTGGCTCGACACGTTCCTCGCCACGTACGGCAACATCGCCTACAAGGTCCACGATTCCCTGCACAATTACTACGACGCCCGTTACACGGCCGGGCAAGCGCTCGCGGACCATCATCAGAAACTGGCCGACAACCTGCGCACTGCCGCGAAAAAATTGGATGACGTCAGCGGCGCCGGCGCGGCGGCGATCCGAGGGGTCGGGTCCGGCAACGGCTCACCGACCCACGTCCCCATCCCGACGGGCGGCCCCTCCCTCCCGGCCGGGCCTGTCTCGGGTCCCGTTACCCCGGTCGAGGGACAACCCCCGGTCGGCTCACACCCCACCGCACCCGTCGATGCCCAGCACCCGGTCGGCTCACACCCCACCGCGCCTTCCGACTCCGGAGCACCCGCCGGAGGCCACGGACCCGGATCCTCGACGTCGGCCGTCACGCCCGACCTCTCAGCCGCATCGATGGAACAGGGGTCCGAGCCCGGCTCCGGCTCACCCGTCGGCGGCAGCACTGTGACCGGCGCGCCGTTCGCCGGCCCGGTCGACGCGTCCTCCGACCCGTCCACGATGGGACCGGTCCTGCCTTCGGCAGGCGATCCCTCGTCGAACCAGTCCGCGGATGCTCCGACGGCCGACGGTGACGACGCGGCATCCGCCCCGCTGCTCACTCCGTTCGCCGCGGCCGTCGCCGCGGCCAAGGACAAGGCCGCCGCGCCCGCCTTCGTCGTGAACGAAACGACCAACGAGGACCTGGTCCTGGCCCGCACACTGCTGGGGGCGGTACTGGCCGCCGCGGATTCGCCCGCCGTCGGACTGGCCTGGGCGGTGTCGGTCATGCGCGGGCCGGCCGGGACCCGGGTGTTCATCACCTCCAACGAGGGCCGCGGCTGGCTGCCCGCGGGCATCTACCTTCCGCGCGAGGTGTCGACACCGTGGGCCTGGGACGACATGCTCGCCGCCGACGGTGGATCCCCGTGGGAGGGCGTCGCCGACCCCGCCCGGATCCTCGCCGAATTCGCGCTCGCGTGGGGGTCGAAGTCCGACACCGGGCTGTCGGCGCTCGTCTCGTCCGCACCCATCGACGCGAGCCTGCGCGGCGCGTTCCCCGATGTGGTCGTCGAGGACATGGTGGCACCCGTCTACGACGTCGACCTGCGCAACCCGACGCCCGACACCCTCGACCGACTCGCCCTCTCCGGATCGGCCACCGCCCTGGAAGACAGTGCCGCCGTGCCCGATTCGGCGATCCGCCGACGCCGCGTCGAGCTGGCGACCGCCGCACACGCCGGTGTCGGCCGGGCCCTCGCCACGCCGCCCGAGGCCCTGAGCGCCCGCACCCTGCGCGGCCGGGTGCTCGACGCCATCGAGGCCGGGCACCCGGTGCCCGCGCAACTGTGGCAAGACCTCCGCGACGCCGACGACCTGCTGGCCGCCGCTATGCTGTCCAGGCGCGTCGACGCCGGGCGGGTCGAACTCGGCAGGCTGCGCATCGACGACGAGGCGGAAGTACTGCGCACCATGGTGTTCGAGCGTCGCTGCACCGAACTCGCACTGCTGCTGGCAGACGAACCGACCCGGCAAACGCTGCGAGACGCGTTGTACGCCAGTGAACAGATCATGTCCCACCCCCGCTACCTCGCTATTCCGACCAGTTCCGTCCGGACTCCGGCCGAGCGGGCAGTCGTTCACACCGACGGCGCGACGACCCCGCCCACCCCCACCGGCCCGCCCCGCGGTGCCATCGTCGGCCCGTCCGATGCACCGGCAGCGCCCGTACCGACGGATGGACAGTGAACGACCGGGGGTAAAGAGACGATGGCGTGGGATCGTGGACGATCCCACGCCATCGAGGGACCGACAAGTCGTTGACCGCCGATGCCAACTCCGGCGGAATCCGCGCCGGAGCCCGGCGATGCGCACCCGGCGGCCGACAGCGCAGGTGTGGGACGGGGATCCCGGTGACGGACCGGACCCCGTGCGCCACAGCATGTTTCGGCTGCCGGGCCGTGATCGTCAAGCGGGGACGTTCGCCTGCGGGCTGTTCGGCTGGGGGCTGTTCGGCTGGGGCGCGTTCGGATCGGTGCTCGCGGGTGCGGGTCCGGCGGGATTGGGTGCGGTGGCCGCGGGAGTGTTCGGGTCGGGTTGGGGCGTGGGCGCCGGTGTGGGGGGCTGGCCGTTCGGATTCTTGGCGTTCTGGTTGTCCGTGTTCTGCTGGTTTTGTCTCAGCATTTCGAGCAGCGACGGCAGCATCGAGATGCCCATCATCGGCAGCATTGTCAGCATCTGCATCAGGCCGCTCATCATTCCGTCGCCGCCCGACCCCGAGTTCGCCCCGGTTCCGGAGCCACCGCTGGAACCGGTACCGGTCGATCCGCCGCCCTGCCCGCCACCGGCCATCTGCCGGTTCTGCTCGGCGGCCTGAGCGACCTGCGCGTACACGGCGTCGACGGTATCGGAGACCTCGAGTATGAGGGGGCTTTCCTGCGCGGGCTTCAACGTTTGTGAACCCAATGTGGCGCACGCTGTTTTCAGGTTGTCGGCCAGCCGGCCAACGCTCCGCATGATCGTCGCAAATGTTTGATTATTCGCCGCCGCTACGGTATTCGACACTTGCAACACGGTGTCATCCAGTTGGGTCAGCGCCGCCTGGCGATCTTGCAGCAACTTGAGGACCTGTTGATAATCCGCGCTCGTCTCACCTTCACCGAAATCGGCGATGATCATATCGGTCGAGGGTGAATCGACGGTCGGCGGCGGTTCGGTCGTACCGATGCCGAGTAAATCCACCGCCGTCTGTATCTCGACGGCCGCCGTCGAGATAAATGTCTTCAACCCCACCGATGCCCCACTGGGGCACGGCAATTCCGGAATCTGGTTTCCGGGCGGCCGAACAGGTTGGTTCTGGTGATTCGCCATGTCTGCCGGTACCGCCTCCTACTCGATTGAGCTTCATTGTCCGAGGTTCCCGCAGCTGGGAAGCCACACCGGGGATCTTCGGGCATAGTCGAAGCGAGCGCAGCCGGCCGGCGATGCAGGGGGGTTCCACATTGGCTGAGCCACAAAGCAACTGCTGCTCTTGGAGGCGATCAACGATGTTCGACAACGGGTGGTGCGAATGACGACCGCTCTCACCGGAGATCTACACGACGTGCTCGGTGCGCTACTCGGCCTCTACGGATCGGGCCGGCCGGAGGGCTCGCAGTCGATTCCTGCGTCGAAAACCATCGCCGACTCGGGTGCATTCACGGGAGCTACGTCGGTCGGATACACCGACGCCCACGCGATCCCGTTGCTGATCGCCGACACCCATGCCAGACGCGAGGAAATCGTCCAGCAGGCCGTCACCCAGTCCGGTGACAATACGCTCGAGGGGCGCAACCGGCTGACCAATCAGATCGCCGATCTGCAGTCTCGGGTACAAGCGATCGCCGCGGTGGGCGACACTCGCTTCGGCGGCCCGGCGTTACTCGACGCGGCGCAGATCGCAATAACGAACGCCGCCAAGCAGGTCGACGCGGACACCGTCGCCGCCCGCGCGCTGGCGGCACGAATAGCTCCCCCGTCGCTGCCGAAGATGATCATGACCTCACGAACCGCGGCGCGGCGCCCCCGCTCTCGCCTCCGGTCACGCCGCCGCCCCACGGTGCTGTCGGACGCGACCTCGGGCGGCAATGCCGTGCGGGCCGCCACCGGGTGGCTCGGCACACCGTACGTCTGGGGCGGCGGCGGAATCGGTGGGCCCAGCAGCGGTGGATTCGACTGTTCAGGGCTGACCCAGTACGCGATCGCGCAGGCCTCCGACGGCCGGGTGGTATTGCCGCGCACCACCTACGAGCAGATCTACAGCGGCTCACGGGTTCCCGTGCACGACGTGCGCCCTGGCGACCTGGTCTTTCCGGCCAGCTCGTTCGGCAGGCACGGTCCCGAACACGTGCAGCTGGCCGCCGGCAACGGCATGGTCATCGAAGCACCCAACTCGGGTTCGACGGTCAAATGGTCGCGCATGCCGCGCAACGCCGTCGTCGTGCGGGTGCTGTGATCGAGCATGATCATGATGGTCGTACCGATCGTGGTGGGGGGCGCTGCCGCGGGAATCGTCCACACCGTCGCAGTGGCCATCTTGTACGGGATCCCTTGGGTCTCGAGGAATCGCGGAACCCCGAGCGGGAGCGATGGGAAGCTGTCCGACGGTGGTCGCCGAGGTCTCGGGATGAAGCTCCTCGGTACCCAGATCGAGATCTATGCGATAACCATCGGGTTCGCGTGGATTCATCCGCTCCTGCCACTCGACGGCCTGCTCGGTGCGTTCTTGCTGGCCTTGCTGTTCACTGTATTGCGGACTTTCGCCCCGATCTGGGCACTGTGGCTGCAAGGGGCGTACTCGGGCCGCTACCTCGCGATCGAGGCCATCGGCGGGACGCTCGGCAGCGTCGCTGTCGTGCTCACGCTCTACGCGTTCGCGCTGTGGTGAGGTGTCTCCGCGGCGCTCTCGTCCACCAGGCGGCAATAGTTCATTCGGTAGGGGCGTAAAAGTGCGCGCATGAACGCGGGGCCATCCGAAATCGTGACGGGAGGTAATACCGCCGGGGTCTCTATCCCTTCCCGGTACCAGTGCAGGGCCAACGGGCATCCGGGGTCTTCGGTCACAGTCAATTCGACCGTCCCGGTTTCCGACAGCCGGAACTCGGCCACCCGCTGCCACGCGTCGCGGCCATCGAGCTCATAGACCGCGACCAGGGTCGGCGTTACGGTTGTCGGTCCCATTTCCGCGCTCACTCTCTCCTCGCGTCCATTGAAGCGTCCGCGAGGGCGTGGCGACGATCAGGAATCCCCATCTTTGGGAAGCTGAGTTGGCGGAATAGTTGCTCCAGCCAGCGCTGACCCCATTGGCGCGCGGACGCCACCGGGTGTCGTCAACTGTCCTCTTATTGGCACCAATTTGCAGCTTGTTGGCGCCAATTTGCAGCAGAATTTGCTGGCGCCATCCCCTAGCCTCACTGGAATGCTCATCGCGGCAGAGCCCCGCGTGAGTGTGCATCGTCGGATGACGAGGTCGGGATGGACGGCTCGGAGAATCGGGCCCACCTGACAGCACGACGACAAACCGGCAGGATTGCCGCACGTCGAGTTCGGGATGAGTCAATATTCGGAAGGAAGTTCGACTTTCATGCGGATCACCACCAGCCGTTGCCGCAGCTTCGATTACACCGTCACCAGGCCGAGTCCGTGCGCCGTCGGCCTGGGCGCCGTCCAGCTCGGGTCGACCTATCGCTTCTCCGACTGTCTCGTCGCGACGATCGAGATGGAGCACGGTGATCGGGTGCTGGGAAGCGCGGTGGCGAGAGCGATTCGGCGCATCGCGACCCATAGCGACGCCGCGATGATCGTCATCGACGGCTACCTGCGCCCACCCTCCCTGAGTGAACGCGAATCCCAGGACGCCGACCTACTCACCGATCTCGCCGATGCCCTCGATCTGCTCACCGATATCAATGCTCAGCTCTCGCGCGGTAACGACGATGTCCACGTGATGCCGTTCGGATGGCATATCCGCGCCCGGGCCGACGTGTTGAGCGGCGCGTTCGGCCAGCGATCGATTCAACTCGCAGGTGGTGATCCGATGGTCGCGGGACGGATCGTCGCGGTGTTGGATGTACCCGCGGCGCAGCGATTTTGGGAGGGATCGCCGACCTCGGCGCCAGTCGGAGCGTAATCGCCGAACCGGAGTGCGGTCGGCGGCTGTCCCTAGCCGCCGACCGCTGTCGAAGCCGCCGTAATAAGTGTGGTCGAGGCGAACTCCGGATGTGGCCGGATCCGGAGCTCAGGGATCCGACCACACGATCGAAGACACGGGATGAGGGAGCCGTGCCTTCCACCGTATTGGCCGCTATATAACGGCTCGTTAGATAATGGCAAATAATTCCGTCGCGCTCAGCGCGAGCTGTTCCCAACCGTGGGAGACTGCCTGACCGCGCCGGTCCGGCCTTCGCCTCGCATGATCAGTTTCCGCAGCAGCCTCGACTGCGCGGTGAATTCATGGACGAGCGTCCAGTCACCGCGTCGCTCGCGAAACGACACGGTGCCCTCGGGCGGCATCCGCGGATCGATCTCGATCAACTCGCGGGAGAATCGGGTGCCTTGCTCCAGATCCGACTGATAGATGCGCACACTCGCGCGCGGAGTCAGGATCAGCGACGGTGCCCTGTCGAGGTCTCCGTGCGGAATCCGCAGCGACACAATGGAAAACGGCCCCTCCTGCGGATAGCCCTGGAACTCTCGCGTGCCCGGAGTGAGGCAGCCGACCTCGCGCAGCCGGACCGAACACGCGAACTCGATCGATTCGGTGGTCAGTGGCCCGGCAATCGAGGAGAGCGCGGTCGTGGTCGCGTGAAAGCGCTCGATCTGCGATGGAATCGCCATGCTTTTCGCCGTCCGGATTCGGTGATGGAGTGGTGGCCTGAGGCATTCAACCTGCGTATGTGGCGAAGATTCTTCCCGCTCGTGGGAAGGTTGCTTGCCGCTGACGTGTCTAACCTTCGTGCAGACCGGATCGGCGGAAGGAAAGCCCGAGTTGTCAGCGGCCGAGGACGCGTTCTACACCGGAGTTCAAAGTCTCGGAATCGTCGGAGGCGGTGCACGCAACGACGGACATGCGCTGGCCGCGTTCCGGGCGGCAACCGACCTCGACCCCGACGCATGTGATGCTTGGCTGGGGCGGGCCATGGCCGGTGAAGTCACCGGTGAAGTCATCTACGGCGCATATCGATCCGTCCACAATCTCTACCGGGACCAGCAGCGCGCGGGTCTGTCCGACCGATCTCTGTGGTGCCAGATCGAGATCGGCGTCTACGGCCTGCGGATCGCCTTGGCCGACCGCGATCAGATCGCCATCGCCCAGGCGTGCCAATACGCCGACGGTGGCGAATGGGACGAGGCCATGATCATCCTCGACCAGCTCCCGCATGACAGCGTCGCGCAGTTCACCAGTCTGTCCATATACTTCAGAACCCAGCGATGGCTCGACGTCATCGCGGCCCGCGCGGCGAACCCGCTGATCGAGGACGGACTGCTCGACATCGCGGCCGAACTCATGACCGCGCAGGCGATGGCGCAGCTCGGCCGGTTCGGTGAGGCGCTGCCGCGCGCCCAGCGCATCGTGGAGGACAGCACCTCCGGGAGCCTGTCGTTCATCTGGGCCGACGCACATTTTCTGCTCGGGATGGTGTTGCGCCACAACGGCGATCACGATGCGGCCGATCGAATCCTGAAGGGACTGCAGGGTTCCTCGCTGTGGTCGCAGCGCCCGCAGTGGCAGCGAGCCGTCGCGGACAAGGCCTACCGCCTCCAGATCACCAGTGCCGCGATGATCGAAACCCGCACCGATCGCTGGGATCCCAAGTCCGGCGACGACCCGGCCGAGCTGGCGGCGACCGCGGCCCGTTCCGAACGCGAGACGCTGGTGTCCGAGGCCTCGGATCTGCTGCGGGCGCAGATCGGGATGGACTCGGTCAAGGAGCAGGTCGACCGGCTCAAATCCGGTGTGCTCATGGACCAGGTCCGCGTCGAGCGCGGGCTCACCGTCGACTCCCGCTCCCACCACCTGATCTTCTCCGGCCCGCCCGGCACCGGTAAGACCACCGTCGCGCGGGTCATCGCGAAAATCTTCGCCGGTCTGGGAGTTGTCGAGAATGCCGAGGTGATCGAGGCGTCCCGCAACGACATGGTCGGCACACATCTGGGCCACACCGCACCCAAGACGAACGCGCTGATCGATTCCGCGCTCGGTGGTGTGCTGTTCATCGATGAGGCGTACACCCTCATCCAGGAGGGCCTGTCCGGCGGCGATGCCTTCGGCAAGGAGGCCGTCGACACCCTGCTCGCCCGCATGGAGAACGACCGCGACAAGCTCGTCGTCGTCATCGCCGGATACGAGGACCAGATCGACCGCTTCCTGGCCTCCAATGACGGTCTTGCCTCGCGATTCACCAAACGCATCCGGTTCTCGAGCTATGACCCCGACGAACTGGTGCAGATCGCCGATCATATTGCGCACAACAAGGATTCGATCCTTGCGCCGGAAGCGCGGGAGGCCCTGCGGCACCGATGCGAGCACCTGTCGCAGGCGACGCGCAACGGTCGCAGCCTCATCGACCTGGCGGGTAACGGCCGTTTCGTGCGCAATGTGGTCGAATCCGCGGAATCCGAACGCGACTACCGGTTCACCCGGGAGCACGTCGATGTCGCGCTCATGTCCGATGAAGAACTGATGACCATCTCCGTGGACGACATCACCGCGGCCCTCGAAGGATTGGCGCCGACCGCGACGGTCTGACGCCCGCCACGGAAGGAACGAACACGGTGGCGCGCTTCCGCGTGGTGACCAAGTACCAGATCTCCGGCTGGCGCTTTCTGTTTCGCCGCATCGAACACGCTTTGGTCCGGCGCGACGTGTCGATGATCGACGACCCCCAGCGCGGCCGGGTCACCGCGCTGTCGGTCGGCATCGCGCTGGCCTGCGTGGTCGTCGCGGGGTCGGCTGTCCTGGCCTTCTTCAAGCCGGCCCGGCAGGTCGGCAATGCCCACGTCATCGCCGATCGCGAGAGCGGCGCGCTCTTCGTGCATGTGGGTGACCGGCTGTATCCGGCCTTGAACCTGACCTCGGCCCGCTTGATCGTCGGTGCGGCCGAGAACCCGGTGCAAGTTTCCGGGAGCGAGCTCGCCAAGTACCCGCGGGGCCCGATCGTCGGCATCCCGGGCGCGCCCGGGAGCATCGCCGAAACCGGAAATCGCTCCTCGAGCTGGGCGGTCTGCGACAGCACCAGCGTGGGTGCGGGGGCCACGGTCGACCCGGCCACCGGACTGCCGACGATCAGCCGGTCACCGGTGCGGACGATCGTCATCGGGAGCCCGCTGAGTTCCGATGGCGACACCACGCGGCTGCTGGCCGTCGGTGAGGCCCGGCTGTTCCGTGAGGGAATCACCACCTGGCTCGTGTACACCGGCCACGACCACACCGTCGTGCGGTCGGCCATCGATCTCGCCGACTCGGCCGTCGCTCTCGCCCTCGGCATCGATGCGACCGCTCCGGTGGCACCCGCGTCCAAGGGGCTGCTCGGCGCGATCCCCGAAGCGCCGCCGCTGCGCGTACCCGATGTACCGGGATCCGGCCAAACAATCACTCTCGCTTCGGGTTCGACTGTTCCGGTCGGTGCGGTCCTGACCACAACGGCTGTCGACCGCAGCACGCTGTACTACCTGGTGTCGCAGTCCGGCTTCGTGCAGATCACCCCGGTCCTGGCGGCGATGTTCCGCAACGCGAACTCGCACGGCGCGATCTCGACGACCCCGGTCGGACCCGATGTCATCGCGGCCAATCTGCGGGCCGGCGGCTGGCCCGGTACCGCGGACTATCCGACCGCGGAAGTGCGTCTCCTCGACCCACAACGGGATTCGGTCACCTGCTATCACTGGTCCCGCGCCGAGACCGACTCGACCGCGGCCACCGAACTACTCATCGGACGCCAATTGCCGCTCACCACCGAGGAACTCAACCGCTCCGTTCCATTGGTCACAGCCGCCGGATCGCACGGAACCACCGCCGATGCCGCGTACATGCCGCGGGACACCGGCCGTTTCATCCGGGTGACCGGATCCGAACCGGCCTCGCCCCTGCGTGAGGCCCTGTTCTGGATATCCGACAGTGGCATCCGCTACGGCATCGACGCAGAACTCAACGGCAACAGGATGGACCCCACCTTGACCGCGCTGGCGCTGCACGATCCGATCACCGCGCCGTGGAGCATCGTCTCGCTCTTCGCGGTCGGACCCACCCTGTCGCAAAAGGACGCGCGAATCCAGCACGACGGCATCGCCTCGGACAAGGCGGCCGCGGCGATGCCGGGAGGACAACCGTGACCAGTACCCGCCGGTTCGTGCGGCCCGCCAGAACGATTCGGGGCCCGAAGGCGCCGGCGGTCACCGAGCTACGGCTGCAGCCGCCGACCGAGCTGCCCAAACCTGTTCCGCCGTCCCGGATCCGGATGATCATGCCGGTCGTCATGGTGGCCGGGATGGTCGGCATGATGGTCATGACCTTCCGCGGTGGCGGCAACCTCTCACCGACCTCGCTGTTCTTCCCCCTGATGATGCTCGTCTCGGTGTTCGGCCTGGCCGGTGGCACACTCGGCGGCGGGCAGGGCGGTGCCGCCGCACTCAACGAGGAACGCAAGGACTACCTGCGCAGCATCGCCGAGCATCGCAGAGCGGTCCTCACCTCCGAGGCTGAGCTGCATGGCTACCTGCAGTACACCCATCCCGGACCGGCCGGGATCGCGCGATTGGTCGGCGGTCCGCGCATGTGGGAGGTACAGGTCGCCAGCCAGCAGTTCCTGCGGGTGCGGGTGGGTCTGGGCCGGATCGCCAACCAGGTGCGGGTGATCGTCCCGGAGGCGGCGCCGCTGGCCGACCTCGACCCGGTCGGCGTGGTCGAGGTGACCCGCTTCGCCAAGGCCTACTCGACGGTCGGCGGCATGCCCGTCGCGATCAATCTGCTCTCCACCCCCGAGGTCGGATTGGACGGCGACACCGCCGCCGTCGCCGCCTTGGCGCGGGCCATGGTCGCGGAAGTCGTTGTGCTACACGGCCCGGACCAGGTCGGCGTGGCCGCGGTCCTGCCCGATCCCGATGCTCCCGAATGGGGGTGGCTGAAATGGCTGCCCCACGCGCAGCACCCCTCCGAGACCGACGCGATCGGCTCGAGCCGAATGGTGTATCGCAGTGTCGCCGAGCTCCGGATGAAGGTCCTGGCGGGACTGAACCGGGGCCCGTTCTCGGCCAATAGCCAACCCTCGATGGACCGCAAGCATTTCCTGCTGATCGTCGCCGTCGGCGGCCCGGTCAACGACCGTGACATCTCCGGCATCGACGGCTGCACCTGGCTGCGGCTGGGCGCCACCGAAGCGCCGCTGGCGCGCGCCCTGCGGTTCACGGTCGGCGCCGACCGTTCGCTGTACGAACTGACCGCGCGCGGCAAGCGCCAGGTGGGCGACGCCGATGCCCTGCCCGTACCCAGCATGACCGCCCTGGCGCGCGCGATCTCGCCCTACCGGCTCTCGACCGTCGTCGAGGTGGTCGCCGCCGAACAGGCGGGTGGCACCTCGTGGGAGGACCTGGTCGGTATCACCGATCCCGGCGACATCCGCACCGCCCGCACCTGGGTCGCCAGGCGTGACGTCGACCGCTCCCGGCTCAATATTCCCTTCGGCTACGACCCGGTCGGTGCGGTCGTGCACCTCGACATCAAGGAATCCGCCGAGGACGGTATGGGCCCGCACGGCATGTGCATCGGCGCCACCGGTTCGGGCAAGTCGGAATTCCTTCGCACCCTGGTCCTCTCGGCGGTGACAACGCACTCACCGGACGTGCTGAACCTGCTGCTCGTCGACTTCAAGGGTGGCGCGACCTTCCTCGGCTTCGACCGCCTCTCCCACGTCACCGCCGTCGTCACCAATATGGAGGAGGAAGCCGATCTCGTCACCCGTATGGAGGACGTGATCAACGGCGAAATGACACGCCGCCAGAGGGTTCTGCGTGACGCGGGAAACTTCGCCAGCGTCGCCGATTACGAGCGAGCCCGGGAGCAGGGCGCCCAGCTCGACCCGCTGCCCACCCTGCTGGTCATCCTCGACGAATTCGCCGAACTGCTCGAACAGCATCCCAATTTCGCGAAACTGTTCGCCGCCATCGGCCGCCTGGGCCGCTCGCTGCGCATCCACCTGCTGCTGGCCTCGCAGAAGGTGCCCGCCAGCCGCATGGGCGAGCTCGAGGCGCACCTGTCGTATCGAATCGCCTTGCGCACCAACCAGACCAGCGATTCCCGCGATGCCATCGGCACCGCCGACGCCTACCACCTGCCCAAGAAGCCCGGCGCGGGCTACCTGCGGGTCGGCGCCGGAGACCTGCAACGATTCCAGGCCGCCTACGTCGGCGCGAACTACGCCGCACCGGCCCAGGCCGGCGCCGCCGGCGCGCAACGCGCCCGACGCGGCGGCGGCTATCGGCCGCCGCGGGCATTCACTGCGGCCGCCATCCAGGATCAACGACGCCCCGCGCCCGAACCGGAGATCGCCGCGCCCGTCACGCCCGAGACCGAACCGGTGACGATCATGGAGACCGTGCTGCAGCAGCTGGCCGGTCACGGTCGGCAGGCCCATCGAATGTGGTTGCCGCCCTTGAATGTTCCACAGACCCTCGACGTGCTGGTGCGTGCGGTGCAACCGGGCACCCTGCGCATCCCGATGGCGGTCATCGACCAGCCGCGCCTGCAACGCCAGGACGTGTGGTCGGTGGATCTGGCGGGTG
This sequence comes from Nocardia sp. NPDC101769, assembly GCF_044766925.1. Classification (NCBI taxonomy): domain Bacteria; kingdom Bacillati; phylum Actinomycetota; class Actinomycetes; order Mycobacteriales; family Nocardiaceae; genus Nocardia; species Nocardia sp. NPDC101769. The sequence continues at coordinate 46,987 of NZ_JBIWMX010000035.1, forward strand.
CGGGCGGGCACATGGCCATCGTCGGCGGTCCGCAGTCGGGCAAGTCGACGGCGCTGCAGACCCTGGTCATGGCGACGGCGCTGACCCATACGCCGGAGCAGGCGCAGTTCTATTGCCTCGACTTCGCCGGCGGTCTGTCCGGATTGCGAACCCTGCCGCACGTCGGCTCGGTCGCGGCCGCCCGCGACGTTGATCGGGTCCGACGCACCTTCGCCCTGCTCAACGCCCTGCTGGCCCGGCGTCAGGCGATGTTCGCCGAACTGGGGATCGACTCGATGCGGGAGTTCCGTCGCCGCCGTTCGGTGCCCCATGAATCCGCCCAGCTCGACGCGCACGGAGACCGCCATGGCGACGTCTTCCTGGTGGTCGACGGTTGGGACATCGGATTCGCCACGAGCGGCCCCTACTACGACGACTACCATCCGACCGTGGAAGCCCTTGCGCTGCAGGGCCTCGGCTATGGCATCCACCTGATCATCAGCAGTTCGCGCTGGATGGCCGTGCGGCCCGCGATCAAGGACCAGATCCAGACCCGCCTCGAGATGCGCCTCGGTGACCTCACCGACACGGTGTTCTCCGGACACCGGCAGATGGTCGCCGCCATCCCCCCCAACCGACCCGGCCGCTGTATGTCGGCCGAAGCCCTGCACATGCTGACCGCGCTGCCGCGCATCGACGGCGTGGGCGACGCCGAATCGGTTGCGGCCGGGACGAATGCCGCGATCGAGGCGTTGCGCGGTCGATATGCGGGCCGGCAGGCGCCCGCGGTGCGGCTGCTGCCCGCCCGGGTCACCCACGACGAGGTGGCCGCGCTGGGGCGGCCACCGGCCACCCTCGCCGAACGCCTGGTGCTGCCGTTCGGTATCCGCGAGTCCGATCTGGCTCCCGCCACCGTCGATTTCGGCGTCTCGAACCATCTGATCGTGCTGGGCTCCTCCGGATGCGGAAAGTCCACGGTCATCGGGGGCCTGCTGGAATCCATCCGGCGGCGCTTCACACCCGCCCAGGCCCGCGTGCTGCTCATCGACTACCGCCGCCAGCACATGGACGCGCTGCCCGCGGAATTGCTGCTGGGATACCTGACCAGTGAGCGGGACCTGCTCGCGGAACTGCCCGCATTCGCGCAGACCATGAGCACCCGGCGCGCGCCCGACCAGGTGACGACCCAGCAGCTGCGGGAGCGCTCCTGGTGGAACGGCCCGGAGATCTTCGTGGTCATCGACGACTACCACATGGTCGCGCAACGTGGGCAAGGCAATCCGTTGGATCCGCTCAAGAGCCTCATCGTCGATGCCCGCGACACCGGCCTGCACATCATCGCCGCCCGCAATATCGCGCAAGCCGACACGGCGCTCTACGACAATGTGCTGGGCCAGATCAAGAACGTGAACTCACCCGGGTTCATCATGGACGGCTCCAGATTGGACGGCACCCTCATCGGCGACATGAAGGCCACGAAACAGCCGGTGGGGCGCGGATATCTGGTCGAGCCACTGCATTCCAGGCGTGATCTGGTGCAAGCATCGGTGGGCCCGGACCAGCAATGACGTCCGTCCTACCCGGTCCCCGGGGAGTCGAAACCACTCGAGCCTTCCCATTATTGGGAATGAAATAGCGTTACGCGCAACGTCGCTCGAATCGAGCCGACAAATACGTCGTGAGGAGACGATCCATGTCTTTCCGTGTCGTTCCCGACCAACTCAGGTTTCTGAGCGCCCAGCAGGCCAACTACCAGAACGCACTGTGGCAGATTACCGCCGCGACAAAGGCGCCCGCCGCCCCGGTGCACGTCGTGGGCGGCGACCTCGTCCACCAGACCATATGTACGATGCTGAAAATTCAGGGCGACACCATCTTCGGTCACACCGAGACGGCGCACACGAACTGGGGTCAGGGCTCGGAAGCAATGATCGTCGCGAGCCGCAGCTACGAAATGACCGATTCCACCGGTGCGGCCGCGGTCCAGGCGGCGGGCGTCAACGTCTGATTCCCTGATTCGGTTTCGCCGTCCGAGCGGTCGGAGTTACGCCCATGTGGCCTCTTTTCTTTGCCTCCTTCACCTCGCTGCCGCCGGAGGAGAATGCCCGGCGGGTGCTCCAGGCACGGACCTCGGACTTACTGGGAGTCTCTGCCGGGGCATACACCGTGTTCGCGACCGGGCTCTACACCGCAGCCACGGCGTCCTATGCCAACACCGCCTCGACGAGGGTGTGCTGGAACGGACCCGCCGGAGATGCCGCGTGCCAGGCGCTCAGCCTTTTTTCGGACTGGCTGCACGGTCAGGCCGATAACGCCATGCGCACCGCGACGGTGATCGGGCAGGTGCAGGCCGCGGCCGCGGCCGCGGAGATGGCCATGGCGCAAGTGATGTTGGCAGCCGGCCTGATCAGGATGGCCGAGGCCACGGGCACGATGTCGATTGGCGCTGGCGAGGCGGCGCACAAAGCTCTGTGGGCCGAAGCGGCAGGGGTGATGACCACTTACGCAGGGGCCGCGGGCCTGGCGTTGAACACGCTGCCGGTCTCCACCGTGCCGCCGCTCATCGCCAAGACACCTACCGCCCTTATGGAAGCCGGGGTTTCGCCGATCGGATTCGGTGATCCGCTCGGGTTGCCGGGCACAGGTGGCCACCGCAGCCGCGGTGGCGGCACCAGCCCCGTCGGTACCGGTGGCAGTCCGGTGTCCGGTCCCGGTGGTTCCTCTCCGATCTCCGGACAGCCGAGTGGCGGTCAGCCCGGTGGTGGTCAGCCCGGAGGTGGCCAACCTGGCGGCGGTCAGCCCGGCGGTGGTCAGCCCGGAGGTGGCCAACCTGGCGGCGGTCAGCCCGGCGGTGGTCAGCCCGGAGGTGGCCAACCTGGCGGCGTGGATCCGGGATCCGGGCTGCCCGATCCTCAGCAGCCGAGTTCGGAGTGGCAGGCCCCGGATTCGCCTTCCGACTCGCTCCCGAACTTCGGCGACGGCACCGCCGGGCCGGACGATCAGGGCCTCTACGGCGCCTCCCCGTACTCGCCGACCCTGGCCGGTCTGCTGGGCGTCGGTCCCGGCAGCACCGTGACTCCCGCCATGACCGGGGGTACCGGATCCGTGGTTTCGTCCGGGGTCCGGCTGCCCACTGCGTGGCGACCCGCCACCGCACAGACTTTCGGCGCCGCGACGGAAAGCCCTGCCCCGCAACCGGTCTCGCCGCGGCAGCCGCCGCGAGGGGCGAGCGCGCCCGAAGCGCAGCGTCGGCGCGAGCGTAAGGACCAGCGGAAGCGCTCGGCGACCTTCGTGGCCGGCGACGGTATCGAGGCGCCCGCGGCCGACCTCCCGTATCTCATCGAATACGAGGCCGCCGACGCCGAACCCATATCCGAATCGGAGAAAGTGCTCGCGTTCGGCCTGCTGGACCAGGACCTGCATTCGACGACCGAATGACAGGTCTGATGAATACGTACCCGGAGAATCGGCCGGGACGAAACTGTCGACTCGATAGGAAAGGATTCGCAGATGGCTTTGTTGGCTACACCCGAACAAATGAGGGCTATCGCCAAGAGTTCGGGTGAGGATCACACGGCGCTGATTGCCGAGATCAGTCAGCTCGAAACGGCGCAGACCGACTTCATGTCAAGTTTCCAGGGAGAAGCGGGTGACGCCGCCGTCCAGGCGTTGGCGCAGACCATCGAAACCGCGAAAAACACAGCCAAGGATCTCGAGCAGATCATCGATCACCTGGACCAGGCCGGTTACAAGATCGGTGCGGTCGATCAGACGGGCCTGGATGAACTCAGGCGCCACGGCGGCGTCGACAAACTGGCGCCTTCCAAGGTCGACCTCTCCGCGATCTGAATTCAGAAAGGAATATGGAAATGTCCGGCAAGCATATCTTTGTAGATAAAGGCAAACTAGAGGCAGCAGTCGGTGAGGTCCATGCGGTTGTTGGGCGTATGCAGCACACCTCCACCGCGCTGCAAGATCTCAAGAATAAACTCTTGGGCTCCGGATTCGAAGGCGATACTTCGTCGGGATACACCACCCGAATGAATAAATTCGATACCGACTCGACCAACCTTCAGGGTGAACTGGCCACTTTGAACAACACCATCGACAATGCGGCAAAAGCCCTACTCCACCAGGACGCCGCGTCGGCTGCTACGTTCTAGTCGTTTTCGGTCGAAATTTGACGAGGCTGTAGCGGCAACTATCCGGTGAAATATTGAACAACGATCCCACCGCGATCGACTTGAACGTCGATGCCGCGCTACTCCTGCAGGATATGGCCGGCATCGACTCCTACCCCGACGTACTCGCTCTGATGCCCAACGTGTTCCGCCCCGAGGACCTCGACCGTGTCCGCGCGGTGGTCTTCGAACAGCTCACCCGGGCGGGCATCATCGAGGACGGCCTGGTCCACCCGGCGGTCGAGCACTGGTTGCGGTGCCTGTACCGGCCGGACGTGGAACTGGTGGCATACGTCGCGGAGACGGAGTTGCACAGCGCCCCCCGGGGCATGCTGCGCTTCTCCCTCGTCCGCAGCGGCGCGACCCACGTGCTCGCGCTGCGCTACGACGACCACGTCGTCATCCAGCCGATCTTTCCCCAGGACAAACGGCTGGATGCCGTGACGGATGCACTGCTCACCGTCCTGGGATCGCTGCCCGGGGCGCGTTTCGACCCGTTGCGGGTGGACGCGGATCGGTTCGACACAGTCCCGGTCGATCCGGTCGAAAGACGTTCGGCCCTGATCGAATTGGGTGCGTCGCCGCGCAGCGCGGGCGTGCTCGGCGCGGCGTTCGGCACCGTGGTGCGGCGCGCCGAGGTGTACATGCTCGAACACCACCACGGCGATGTCCCGCTGCCGGAGCTGTACGTGCGGGTGCTGGACACCCAGTCCGGGCGCATCGTCGTGGTGCCACAGCGGGCGCTCGACGGACAGGCCCGGTTGAGCGTGCTGCCCGGTGACACGGCCAACCTCACCGCGGCGGTCCGCGCCCTGGTCGATCTGCTGCCCGGCGGCAGCTGGTTCGACCACAGCCGGGAGTGAGTGCGCCTCACGGATTTTCGAGAAGGATGAGGGAGATGAACCGAGCACCGAGCACCAACGGTGATACGGCCGGGTCGGTGCGGCCACGAGGCGGCTACGACGTGTTCTTCGTCGAACCCTCGGCCGAGAGCGACGCCTCCGCCAGGAGCTGGCGCGATACCGTGACCGGTCGCGCCCACCGGCCGCCGCCGGAGCCGGCGCCGGTCGAAGAGCCCGCCGCGCCGCCGAAGCCGCCGGAGTCCGCGCCGCCGCCGAAGTCCCCGGAGTCCGCGCCTCCGTCGCCGCAACCTCCCGCTCCGTCGGAACAAGTGTCGCCGCCGGAGCCCGAAACCCCGCCTACACCAGGCCCTCTCGCGGACCGAGTGCCGCCCGGCCGCGCGCAGAGCCCGGATCCGTCGCCTGCCCCGCAGCCTCGCCCGGCTGCCTCCGCCCCGCTGTTCGCGGGTCCGTTCGGTTCGCCGGAAGGTCCCGTCGCGCCGTCCGCGGGTCATGTCGGGCGGCCGGAGAACCCGGTACCGCAGCCCGCCTCACCGTTCATGTCTCCACCTGTGCGGCAGGACAATCCCGCTCCGCCGCCCGCTCCTTCGCCTGCTCCGTCGTTCACGGCACCCGTTGGGCGGCAGGAGAACTCGATCGCACCGTCGGTCACGCCCGCTCCGCCCGCTCCGCCCGGCCCCGCGGCGCTCGGACACCAGGCTCGGCCGGTGGCCGCCTACCCCGGGGCCGATCCGGCAGGACCGGCCAATGTCTACCTCCCGCCGCGCCCGCGGCCGCAGGCCGGATACGGGCCGCCGCCCGTACCGGGGGCCCGCACCGATCTCATTGTCCGGCAACCGAATCAACAATCCGGCCCGGCCGCCCCCACGTCGGGCGACCTGGCTCCGGCCGTCCCGGATCACGCGGCGGGCCTGTCGATCGCGCTGACCCCGGCCGAACTGCTCGGCCAGCTCACCCCGAATCGTTCGGCGCATCTGCGTTCGACCACCGGCATGCGCGGAGCCCTGAACAAGGTGGGGTTCAATCTCGGTCTGTCGCCGGACGAACAGCGGACCGAGCAACGGCGTGCCCGGATCCGCCGTCAGCTCACGAGCGCCTATCAGATCGCGGTGGTCAATGTGAAGGGCGGCGTGGGCCGCACGACCACCGTCGCCGGGCTGGGTTCGATCTTCGCGGCCTTCCGCCCGGATCGGGTCGCCGCGGTGGACGCGAACCCGGATTTCGGTGACCTGTCCGGTCGTACCGGGCGGCATCAGTACGGTCTGACGTTGCGCGATCTGGTCCAAGCCCGCGGTCTCGACTCGTTCGCCGCGGTCCAATCCTTCACCACGATCAATAATGCGGACCTGGCGGTGGTGGCGTCGCCGTGGTCCTCGACTGCCATCGAGTCGCTGTCGGGGCGTGAGTATCTCGCCGCCGCGGATGTACTGCGGCGGCACTTCAACCTGATGCTGATCGACTGCGGCACCGGCCTTCTCGACTCCGCCACCGCAGGCGTCCTGCAGACCAGCCACGCGATCGTGCTGGCGACTCCGGCCACGGTCCGGGGCGTCACCGGTGCCGTGGCCACCCTCGAGTGGCTCGATTCGCACGGTATGCACCGCCTGGCGGCCGAGTCGATCATCGCCATCACCCACCAGTACCCGATGAAACCGACGGTCGCGATCGAACGGATCGAGGAACTCTTCGCCGCCGCGCACCGTCCTTCCGTGGTGATCCCGTACGACGACCATCTCGCCGAGGGCGGCGAGATCGATCTTCGCCTGCTCGAGAAGGAGACCGTCTTGGCCTTCGAGGAACTCGCCGCCACGCTCGCCGATTGCTTTCCGAGTCACATGACCGGTGGCATCGCCCACGCCGATCGAGGTGGTCGGCCGTGAGCACAGCATTCGCCCCGGCGCCGAGCGCCGCCGGGGCCGGGCCCTCGGCGGAGGTCGCGCTTGCCCGGGTCGCGATCATGATCGCCACCTACCAGGTGGATGTCGTGGTGCCGACGAAATTCAGTATCGAGACCTTCATCGAGGATCTGCTCGCCGTGCTGGCCGGCGTGATCGACGACGAGACGGTCGATTTCACGCCGCGGACGGGGCAGTGGACGCTGGCGCGCCCGGGTCAGACCCCGATCCCGCGCTGGCGCACCCTCGCCGACCACGAGATCACCGACGGCGCGCTGCTCATGCTCACCACCGTCGAATCCTCGGAGCTGTTCGAACCGGTCGTCGAGGACATCACCGACGCGCTCGCGCTGACCAACGAGCGGGAATTCACGGAATTCGATGCGCGGACCGCGACATTGACGAGTCTGGCCGCGTTCGGCGGCGCCACCACGGCCATCGCGGCGATGCTGGTGTGGTCGTGGACCCGCACCGCGTCGCCGGTGTGGTGCACCGCGCCCGCGCTCGTCCTCGCGGCGAGCAGCTGGCTCGCGGCCATCCTCGCGCCTCGCCGAAACTGTTCGGCCCCAACCTGTGTCGGGCTGGCCCTGTCCGCGCTGCCCCTGATATTCGCCGCGGCCGCGATGATCGTTCCGCGGCCGTACGGCGAACCCGGATTCTTCACGCCCGCGAACATCGCCGCCGGCTCCGCGCTCACCGCCGTCGCGGCCGGCTCGTTACTGCGCTCGATCCGGGGCGGGACGACCGTCCTGGTCGCGGCTGCGGTCTCGAGCCTGGTCTGCGCGGTCACCGCCGGCGCGATGACCTATTTCGACCTCTCCGTACGTCAGGCGGCGGGTGGCGGCGTTCTCATCGGGCTGATCCTGCTGTCCGCGGCGCCGCGGCTGGCCGTCGTGGCCGCCCGTATCCGTCCGCCGGACCTGCCCGATCCCGGGCGTGCGGTCGAACAGGCCACCCTGACCGACATCTTCGACGCCGAATCGGCCGGCAACGACGAATCCGAGGACGAGGAAGCCCAACGCCGCCGTTACCGCACCGGCATCGAAGCGCGCGCCCGTCTCGCGGTGACCACCTTGCGCGGGCTGATCATCGCGACCGTGGTCGTCCTGGCCTGCTCGATCATCGCCGCCACCTCCGCGAGCCCAGGCGGGGTACGCGAAATCGTGCTGGCCGCAGCGGTTTCCGGCCTGCTGCTGATGCGGCCACGCTGGTACCCCGATCGAGTTCAGGCGATCATGCTGGTCGTCGGCGCGGTCGTCGTCCAGATCGGCGTCGGGTTCGTGCTGACCGCCGCCTACGCCACCGCCCCGGCGCGAGCGGTCGTCGTGCTGCTCGGCACCGGGGTCGCGGTGGCCGGATGTTTCGCCGGCACCCGGCTGCCCGGAGTGCGGCTGTCTCCGGTGGTGCGCAGGATCATCGACCTGATCGAATACGCGCTCATCCTCGCGGTACCGGTTCTCGCCTGCTGGATCATGGGCATCTACACCGCGGTCCGGGGGATCTGATGGGTGCCCGCCACGGTGTGGCAATGCTGACGGCCATCCTCGCGGCCGTGCTGGCGGGGGGTCCGGCCGCGGCCGTGCAGCCCCCGGTCGCGGTGGTCGGTGCGCCGCCGCCGGACGACGCGCCCGGGCCCGAGTTTCCGATGAAGCAGGACAAGGGCTGCCTCGGCGTCGGTGTCCTGCCCGACACCGACGTCTCCCAGAGCCCGCCGGCCGACCACGCCCTGGACCTGCCGAGAGCGCGCGCGCTCACCCGCGGCGCGGGCGTCACGGTCGCGGTGCTCGATACCGGTGTCAGCCCCAATTCGCGGCTGCCGAATCTGGTCGGTGGCGGTGACTATCTGCAATCGGGTGGTGACGGCTTGTCCGATTGTGATGCGCACGGGACGTTGATCGCGGGAATCATCGGTGCGACCGCCGCTACCGGCGACGGATTCCTGGGCGTCGCGCCCGACGCGCGGATCATCTCCGTCCGTTACCGATCCGGGGCTTTCAGCGCCGACGGCGTGTTGAACCTCGATGCCGCGGCGCAGGCCGCCGTCGACCTCAGAAGACTCGCGCGCGCTATCACGCACGCCGCCAACCTCGGCGCCGACGTGATCACGGTGGCGCTGCCCCTGTGCCTGCCGGTCGGTCTCGGTGTCGATCAGTCGCCGTTGGCGGCGGCGATCGGCTATGCCGTTCACGTCAAGGGCGCGCTCATCGTCGCCGGTGCCGGCGCCTCCTCGGGAGCGGGATGCGACCAGAACCCCGACATCGACCCCGGGCGGCCCAACGACCCACGCAACTGGGACGGGGTCAAGACGCTCGCCGCGCCGGGATGCTTCGCCAACGATGTGCTGACGGTCGGCTTCACCACCGTCGCCGGGGATCCGATGAGTGAATCCCTGGCCGGGCCGTGGGTGTCGATCGCCGCGCCGGGCACGGGCATCGAATCGGTGGGCCCGGGCGGTGGAGGTCTCGTCAACGGGGTCGGAGCGTCCGACAAACTGGTCCCCGTCGGCGGCGCGTCGTTCGCGGCCGCGTATGTCAGCGGGACCGCCGCGCTGTTGCGTTCCCGATTCCCCAACGAGTCACCGGCCCAGATCGCCGCACGCTTGCAGGCCTCCGCTCACGCGCCCGCACGCGGTGTGAACAATATCGTCGGCACCGGCCTGGTGGATCCGTTGGCGGCCTTGAGCTTTCGTACACCCCCACAGTCACCGACCGGCCCCTACGGTGCGATACCCCTGGCGCTGCCCGCACCGCCGCGCCCCGCGGATGGGAAACCGGGTGCTGCCGCGGCGGCCGTCCTGCTGATATCCACGCTGATCGGATCGGGAATTATCTTTGGGCACCACGTGATTCGGAGGAAACGGTGAGCGGGCCGCAGATCCGGCTCGGCGGCATCGATCGTGGACCGTTCGCGGTTCTGGTGCTGGGCGGTGCTCCGCTCGCGGCCGTGATGCTCGGGCGGATTCCCTGGTGGGGTATCGCGTTGACCGCGTCGTTCTCGGTCGCGATGGTGGTCGTGCGGGTCGGTGAGCGAACGCCGGTGCGATGGTGCCTCGACTGGGGTCGATACCGCGTGGGCAGGGGGTCCCGAGCCCGGGAACTCAACGCGCCCACCGACATCCGTGACTTCGAAACCACCAACGGAATCTGTGGCATCCAATTCGGCGATCCGATCCTGGTCGCGATGATCCAGCTCGCCCCGGATCTGGACCTGCCCACCGTCATTGCCGATCGGACGGTGTACACCGAAGACAAGGTCGCGGTGAACGCGCTGCTGCCGATGCTCGAGCAGTACGGCATCGAATTCGACATCGACATCGTCACCACCGGCCGGCGGGCCCGCGCGTCCAGCGGCTACAGCATGCTCTACGACCAGCTCATCGGCTCCCAACCGGTCGTGGGGGACAGGTTGACCTGGCTCGTCGTGCGAATGGACCAGGAACACAATCTGGCTCGGCTGACCCGGCGCGGGAGCTGTGCGGCAGCGGCCCCACGCGCCCTGGCCGCCGCGGCGTACCGGATCGCCACCCGGCTGCGGGCATACGGTGTCGCCGCCCACGTGCTGCCCGCCGCCGCGATGCGCGACGCCCTGCGGATGCTGCACGCCGGAGTCGAATTGTCGGATCTGCGGGAAACCTGGACTCGACTCGAATCGACCAATCCCGGTCGCGGTGTCAGTAGTTTCGCCGTCGATTGGAGCCGACTGGGCGCCGGCGGACTCGACGACTGCTGGAGCTGGGATCGAGGCCGGACGACCGTGGTGATCTCCTTGTCGGGCCGGGCCGCGGGCCCGCGCGGTCTCGTACGGTTCATCGGTCCCACGGTCGACGAGACCCCACCCGTCTTCCTGCGTCCGCTGGTCGGCCGCCAGTCGGCCGCGCTGCTGGCCACCCTGCCCAGCACGGCGTCGGCCCGAGACCTGCCGACCGCGCCCGGTCTGGACACCGCCCCTGCGGATGTGATGTCCCAGTTGGCCGTACCCATCGGCCCCAACGGGCAGATCCTGGGGGTCATCAGCGGACAGCCCATGCATACCTTCGCGCTACCGCTGTTCGATCCGACCCGCTACAACCCGCAGCGCCGCAGCGTCGATATCCGCGCGGAATTGCCTGTCGCCCAGCAGATCATCCTGCGGGCCGTGGTCGTAGGCGCGGATGTGGTGATCCACTCCGCCCGCCCGGACCGCTGGCGGCAACTGGTCGCGGCGGTCGGTGACCCGGACTCGCTGCGGTTGGCGCCGGGCCCCGGTGAGGCGAGTGAAGACGTCGCCGTCACGCCGAACGCGACCATCGCGGTGTACGACCAGTTGCCGCCCGGGCGTTCCGACGCCCCGACCACGTTGACGATCAACGAGCCCGGCGAGCCTCGAAGCCGTGCCGTCGACCTCGCGATCGAACAGGTCGACGCGCACACCGTCGACATCGGTATCCCGATGCGGACCGTCCGAGTCGATCTCATCGAGCCTCGCGGCGAAACCCGCTACTTTGAACCGATCAACACCGCGGCCGTCAATGGCGAAAGACACCGGCCGCCATCGTTACCCGCGCCGCCTTCGGTTCCGACGGCAGGGTTTTGAGGTCAGCTAGAGAGGGGACGGTAATGTCTGCGAATGTGGTAGCCGATTCCGAGCCGTACAGCGATCAGGTCCAACCGCTCGGCGACGGAGACGAACTCACGCCACGCCAGGCGGCGGCCGCCATATTCTCACGGCGCTTGTCGGCCTTGATCTCGGAGTCGATGGTCTCGACCGAAGACGGAGCGACTCGCTCGCTGACCCTCTACTCACTGGCCCAGCATCTCGAGCTGGCTTATCCGGATGTTCCCGTTTCGCAATCCGGTCTCTATCGGCTCATCCATGGAGACGCGATTCCCCGATTGGACCTGATCATCGCACTGGCCCGGGTATTCGACGTTCCCCCAGACTATTTCGTCACCGGCGAAAGAAAGTAGCGAATACCGCGACCTCCGGTTCCCATCGCGGGGAACAACGAAGCATCGATATTCGTGGACACCCGGATACGATTCCGGCTGTGCCCGACGAGGATCCGGGGGATGGCTTCCTCCGTCACAGAGCAGCGGTCCTGGACGCGCTGCTCGCCGATCCGGCACTGGGGCGATCCGCCCCACCCGAGGCCGAACAATCGTTCAGCGGAACGGATTTCAGCCTCGAACCGGACGCCGGCCTCGAGGCCATCACCCCGAGCTCCGCCCCCGCCGCGCCGCCGCCCGCCGGGGCGGGTTCGAGCGGCCCGAAGGCCAGCGAGCGCATCCTGGCACTGCTCAACGGCGGAGCGGGTGCGGAATCCGCCGGTCTCGATCTCTCGGGCAAACTGTCCTCGCTCGCCTCGAAGGAATCCGCACCGGAGCCCGACACCCGAGCCGAACCCGAGACGTCGCGACCACCGGCCACACCACTGGCCGAGCGAGCGCGAGACCTGCTCACCGTCGTGCGAAACCCCAAGGTGGCGTTGGTCATCGGCGCCGCCGTCATCATGGTGGTCATCCTTGCCCTGGTGATGACGACCGGTGACCACGGCTCGGAGCGGGAATCCGCGCAGGCCTCGATGACGCCGAGCCCCGTTCCGGCCACCGCGCAAACCAGTGTCACGCCGACCGCTCCGGCGGGCGGCACGATCCAGGTCAAGTCCGCGGTATCGCACTGCCCGCCCGGCGGGACGCCGGGTATGGACGCCTTCGCTGGTCCCGGCAAAGCCTGGTCGTGTTCGCGGGCACACCGGGTCGACGGGCAGATCCTCAGCATCGACCTGGGTGGTTCCTACACGGTCGAGTCGATCGGACTGGTACCCGGATGGGACGCCATCGGCGCGGACGGTACCGATCAGTGGACGAAATACCGTACCGCCAGCCGAGTTTCGTATCGGTTCGACGATGCCGGTGCCACCACCTGTATCCAACAGACCCTCGATCAGCGCGGTCCGGTGGTCACCAGGATGAATCCGCCGGTGAACGCGTCGAAGATCGTCCTCACCGTCTTGCAGTCCAAAGGTGATCCGGCGCAGAACATCACGGCCCTCTCATCGATTGTGATCACCGGACATTGAGCGCTTCTCATTCTCTGTGCGCGTACTGCCAGCACCGCGATTCCGGTGCGGGATCGACATGTTCGCACTGCGGCGCCCCACTGGCGCCTGCCGTGCCTGCGGGATCATCACTGCCGGGTGAAGTGCTCGCCGGAGCCGAGAAGACGGCGGTCGCCGTGGGAAAGGCCGTCGCCAAGGTGGGCATGGCGGCCGTAACGGGCACCGAGCACGCGGCTCGGCCGCTGCTCGCGCGGTTCAGCACTGTTCTCGGCGGACTGATCGTGCTGGCCGTGCTCGCGTTCGTGGTGCTGCGATGGTTACCCGGATTGCCAGGACTGCCGTCACTGGGCACGGCCGATCCGGCCGACTCGCTGCCCGCGACGCTGCGGGCGGCGGTCTCGTGCCCGGGCAGTGCCTCGATCAACGGCGATCAGTGCGTGATTCCCGCTCGCGCCTCGTTGCTGGCGGGCGGACTCAGCGGTGGTCGCGATCTGACCCTGAGCATTCGAGTGGTCGAGCAGGACAAACTCGGTGACGACATTCGCCGGTGGCGCGCCGCGGGGCCGTCGATCCGTTCCGACAGTGCGGTGTTCGCCGCGATCGGCCCACGCTTCGTTGTCTGGTACGCCGACCTCCGCAGTGGTTTGCGTATCGAGACGGCGGCTTTCAACGATCAGTCGTCCGCCCGGACCTTCCTGCAACGGGCCGGGCTGTCCGGATGACGCGGGCCGACATCACAAGCCGGTTCTGATTCGGCGTGGTCGCCCAGACCGCGTCAGTTTGCTACATTGGATAATGTGCCGCTATTTAACGGTACGTTAAATAGGTGACTGTGGCTGTGGGATACGGCCCAGATCCGGGGAAGGTTCGGGCGATGGCGACAACCACGCTTCAGACGATTACATTGCAACGACTCCGCGAGGATCCCAAGGCCTTCGAGGCCGTCTACTACCGCTGGACCCAGCCCGCGGCGACGACGCCCGCGGTCAGTACGCGAGCGAGCCGGATCTTCGAGTGCCACCTGGAGCTGGCGACTCTGCGCCGACCGGGCGCGGCGAGGCTGCGGGTCTACCGGCCGGACGACCCCACCGGGCTGGGACCGGCCATCCAGATCGTCAACGACGATATGCCACACCTGGTCGAATCGGTGTCGTCCATGCTGCGGCGGGTCGGTGTCGTGGTGACCGATATCGTCCACCCGATCATCGACGCGCTTCGAGACAACCGGGGAGTGTTACGCGCCATCGCTCCCTCGCGCAGCGCCGAGCCGAGCCCCGGTGACCATACCGTCGCCGAATCATGGATCCACATACAACTGGCGGAATCCGTTGGCGCCGACCAACTCCGCCACATCGAGCAGGCGCTCCCGCAGTTGCTGGCCACGCTCCGCAGCATCGCCGGCGATACCCCGGCGATGACGACCACACTGCTTGCCGTTGCCGCCGCCCTCGGCCGCGGCGCCGGAGCGGACTCCGAATCCGTGGACAATGCCAATCTGCTGAACTGGCTCGCCGACGGTCGCTTCACACTGCTCGGATACGGCTATCACGCCATCGATTCCGATCATGCACTCGAAGCCGGGAGCTCCGACACGGTCGCGACGACGGAGCTGCGGCCGACCGCGGGCCTGGGAATCCTGCACCAACGCCTCGACAACGAGATCGACATTCCGCTGTCCGGTCCCCGCCGGCCGGTGCTGCGCCTGTCCAACATCTCCTTGGATCCACTGCTGCCGGGCGCGGCGGATGGTTACGTCGTCACAGTGTCCGATTTCGGAGATACCGTGCGGGGCGAACACATCTTCATCGGGTCCTTCACCGTCACGGGCCAGCACGAGAACATCCTTGACATCCCCGTCATCTCCCGACGCATACGTCAGGTGATCGAGTGGGCCGGATTCGGAGCGAACTCCTTCTCCGGCCAGGCCATGCTCCAGACACTTCAGACGCTGCCGCGGGCCGAACTGTTCTGTGCGGACACCCGCCGACTGTTCGAAACCGTCTCAGCGATCATGGATCTCGGTCCGCGTCGACAGGTACGGCTGTTCCTGCGGCCGGACGCGCGCAGCACGGCACTCTACTGCCTGGTCTACCTCCCGCGCGACCGCTACTCCACCGATGTCCGACTCCGCATGCGCGACATCCTCCGGGACGAGTTCGACGCCGAACAGATCGATTACTCCGCGCGCGCCAGCGAATCCGAACTCGCTGTCGTCTACTTCACGGTCCACCGCCGCGCGGACGCCGCGCCTGTCGACACGTCCGCGGCCAATCTCGAGCGGGTCCAGGACCTGCTGTTCGCCACGACCCGGACCTGGGCCGACCTGCTGATCACCCAGGCCGCTGTCACCCGCGCTGTTCCAGGCGAACTGGCCAGGGACTACGCGGCCGCGTTCCCTGCCACCTACCAGCAGGAATTCACGCCGACGCGAGCGCTGGCCGATCTGTGGCGGCTCAATCGCCTCGACGACGGCACGATCGACACCGACCTGCACCGGGAGGTCGACGCCCCGGACGGCGAGTGGCGATTCACTCTCTATGTCCATGGCGCGGGGATTTCGCTGAGCCGGATTCTGCCGATACTGCACAGCGTCGGTGCGGAGGTCGTCGACGAACGCCCCTACCCGCTGACGCTGCCCGACGGCACCCACCGATGGATCTACGACTTCGGATTGCGCATCCCCTCCACACCGGCGAAGGCATCGAGGTCGGAGGAGACCCAGGCTCGGACACTCTTCGCGCAAGCCGTCGAGGCAATGTGGTTCGGCCGCGCGGAAATCGACTCACTCAACGAACTCGTCCTGAGCGCCGGACTGAACTGGCGCGAGATCTCGGTCCTGCGCGCCTATGCGAAATACCTACAGCAAGCGGGATTCTCGTACTCCTTCGCAAGTATCAGCAAGGTCCTCCTGAGCCAACCGGCCACCGCCTCCGCGTTCATGGAGTTCTTCACCGCCCGTTGCGAGCCCACCGATATCGCCATCGAGGACGCCCGCACGCTCGACGAGCGGCTCCTCGCCGACATCGAATCGGTGGTCGGTCTCGACACCGACCGCATCCTGCGCGCGATCCATGGGCTGATCCGTGCGACCCTGCGCACCAACTACTTCCGAGTCGACGATACGGGCGGTCCGCGTGAGTTCCTGTCGTTCAAGTTCGACCCTCGCGCGATCGCCGAATTGCCCAAGCCCAGACCGCAATTCGAGATCTGGGTCTACTCGCCGCGGGTGGAGGGCGTGCACCTGCGCTTCGGCCCGGTCGCGCGTGGCGGCCTGCGGTGGTCGGATCGCCTGGAGGATTTCCGCACCGAGATCCTGGGCCTGGCGAAGGCACAGGCGGTGAAGAACGCGGTCATCGTGCCGGTCGGCGCGAAGGGCGGTTTCGTGGTCAAGAATCCTCCCGAGGCTACCGCCGACCCGGTCGTCGACCGCCAGGCCTTGCAGGCCGAAGGAATCGCCTGCTACCGCATCTTCATCTCCGGTCTGCTCGACATCACCGACAACATCGATCGGATCACAGGTGAGGTCATCCCGCCGCCGCACGTCCACCGCCGCGACGGCGACGACACCTATCTGGTGGTGGCGGCGGACAAGGGTACGGCGACGTTCTCCGATATCGCCAATGATGTTGCCCAGTCCTATGGTTTCTGGCTCGGTGACGCGTTCGCCTCGGGTGGTTCGGTGGGTTACGACCACAAGGCGATGGGTATCACCGCCAAGGGCGCGTGGGAGTCGGTGAAGCGGCATTTCGCCGAGATGGACATCGATACCCAGACCGAGGATTTCACGGTGGTCGGTGTCGGTGACATGTCCGGTGACGTGTTCGGCAACGGCATGCTGCTCTCACGTCACATCCGGCTGGTCGCGGCGTTCGATCACCGCCATATTTTCCTGGACCCGAATCCCGATGCGGCGACGTCGTTCGCCGAGCGTGAGCGTATGTTCGCGTTGCCGCGTTCGTCGTGGGCCGATTACGACCGGTCGTTGATCAGCGAGGGCGGCGGTGTCCATGACCGGACCGTCAAGTCCGTCCCGATCAGCGATCAGGTGCGCGAGGCGCTCGGCCTGGCTCCCGAGGTCACGGTGCTGTCGCCGCCGGAGTTGATCCGGGCGATCCTGAAATCTCCGGTGCAGTTGTTGTGGAACGGCGGGATCGGTACCTATATCAAGGCGTCGGTCGAGACCAATGCCGATGTGGGTGACAAGTCCAACGATGTGGTGCGGGTGAACGCGAACGAGTTGCGGCTGCGGGTGATCGGTGAGGGCGGCAACCTGGGTGTGACCGCGTTGGGCCGCATCGAGTTCTGCCGGTACGGCGGCAAGATGAACACCGATGCCCTGGACAACTCCGCGGGCGTGGACTGCTCCGACCACGAGGTCAACATCAAGGTCCTGCTCGACAGAGTGGTCGCCGAAGGAAGTCTGTCGATCTCGGATCGCAATGCGGTCCTGGCCTCGATGACCGATGAGGTCGCCGAACACGTCTTGCGTGACAACGTCTCCCAGAACTTCCGCCTCGGCCTTTCCCGCGCACATGCCCCGGCCATGGCGGCCGTCCATCGTCGTCTGATAGCCGATCTCGAGGACCGGCACGGCCTCGACCGCGACATCGAGGCGCTGCCCTCGGACACGGAAATGGCCCGAAGGATCGCTGCGGGAACCGGGCTGACATCGGCCGAGTTGGCGAATCTTCTTGCCCACGTCAAACTTTCACTCAAGCAAGAACTTCTCGCCGGGCAGCTGCCCGATAACCCTGCCTTCGCGTCGGTGTTGCCGAACTACTTTCCCGGGCCGCTACGCGAACGATTCGGCAGTGCGATGCGCCACCACCCGCTGCGTCACGAGATCGTCGCCACGACGGTCGTCAACCGCGTCGTCGACTACGGTGGCACCACATTCGTGTTCCGCCTCGTCGAGGAGATGGGCGTGACCGTGGACGACGCTGTGCGCGCGTTCGCGGCGGTGACCGAGATCTTCGATCTCCACCAACTGTGGCTGCGCATCCGGACCACTCCGATGCCCACCGCAGTCCGCGACGAACTCGAACTGGAGACCAAACGAACCCTCGACCGTGCGTCTCGATGGCTGCTGACGAATCGTCCACAGCCCCTCGCGATCGGCACCGATATCGCCCGCTACCGGCACGGCGTACGAGCGATGAGCACATTGGTGCCCGAGTGGCGGCGGGGGGTCATCAGCGACGAGCTGCTCGCTCGTGCCGGTTCTGCCATCGACCGTGGCGGCCCGCGCGATCTGGTCGAGGAGGTCTATCTGCTGATCTACCGATTCCCACTGCTCGATATCGTCGATATCGCCGAGGTAGCCGAACGCGAGCAGCGTGAAGTTGTCGCCCTGTACTACCACCTCGAGCGGCAATTCGATTTTCAACGCCTCCTGGATGCGGTCGTCCGCCTCGAGCGCGGCGACCGCTGGCACACCCTCGCACGGCTCGCGGTCCGAGACGATCTCTACGATTCGCTGAAATCGCTCACACTCGACGTGCTGCGGGTGACCGCGCCCGCTGACACGGTCGCGGAGAAGATTCTGTTCTGGGAATCGCTCAACAGCTCACGACTGGCCCGCGCCCGAGTGGCCCTGGACGAGATATTCGCCGCCGGGACAATGGATCTGGCTACTCTCTCGGTCGCTGCACGACAGGTGCGCAGCCTGGCTGGTGGCGTCGAACCGACCGCTCTGGTCTGAGCGATGGGGCCGGGCTTCGAGCCCGGCCCCCATCGTGAAGGGCGTCTTCGACGAGCCACCACGAAATCCACTGCCGCCCTTCAGGTGGCGGGGGCCCCGCAGCGACCGCAGAAGTTCGCGTGTTCGGAGAGTTCCGCCGAACATTGGCCGCACCGCCGAACCTGCTGGAGGTCCAGGCCGCAGTGCGTACAGAACCGAGCAGTCGGGGAATGGGATGTGCCGCAGGCCGCACAGGCCGATTCGACGGCCGCGGCGATCGGCGCCCGTGCGGTCGGTGGCGCCGTGTGCTGGTGCAGCGCGTTCATTCCCAGCGCCGCACCCAGAAACCCCGTGTCCCCGACGCCGCGCGCCAATCCCTGGCCGGCCCCCAGCGCGAGCTCGCCGGCGGCGTACCGCTGGAAGTCCCCGGCCAGCCGCACGTAGGTGGTGTCCTTCGCCAGGCGCTTGAGCCTTTCCGCGTCCTCGGGAGCAACGGTGATGTCGAAGTTGCCCAGCCGGGGAACCCGGAGCCCGTACTCGTAGAGCTGCAGATTCGCCGGTCGCAGTACGGCCTCCTCGATGTCGCCCAGATGCGCGGACAGGCCGAGGATGGGCCAATCGCCTCGCGATACCCCCTGCGTCACTGCGATTTTCATCACCTTGAGCAGCTGTTCGGCGCACCAGGCCGGGGTTGCCGTCGGGTCGGTCGGAGTCGCACTGCCGGTCACCGCCGTGATCAACTGAGCGGGATCCCGCACCGACAGCGCGAATTCGCCGAACGATCGCAGCGTCACCACCTGCGCGCTGACCGGATCCAGGACATCCGACAGCCGCCCTCCGAACTTGACCCGGGGAAACTCCTTGGTGGAAACGAAGTACAGCTCCGCCCGGTAGTAATTGCCTCCGGTCAAGGTGTCGATCAGCGCGCCGAGAACGGGCAGTTCCTCGGCGTCGATGCGGTGCCGTCCGGGACCGAGGGTGGCGAGAACACGGCCGGTTCGCACGAACACGGCGACCTCGTCGGCATTGATGATGACGCGCGAGAAGCGGCGGATATTGACATCCGGCCACTTGAAGACCAACTGGTTCTTCTTTTGTTCGGGCACCGCGATGAACTCGCGCTCGAACCATGCCATCCGGCTACTCCATCATTATCTGACCCATTGAGCGTATCGATAGTTGGCGGCTCACTCAATCAGGGGTATTCACGGGTGGAGATCCCCTGTTGGCTGTCGGACCGCCGGACCGATCAACGGACAGACACCTATTGATCGTCCCGTTGTGTAACGGTACATTGACACGGGTATGGCACGCGTCACGTGAAAGGTCTTCCGTCATGACAACCGTTCGACCTCCCGATGCGCCTGCGGAGGCCTTAGCCGCAGAGGACGCCGGCTACCACAAAGCACTTCGCCCGCGCCAACTGCAGATGATCGCCATCGGCGGCGCGATCGGCACCGGATTGTTCCTCGGCGCGGGCGGACGTCTGGCCAGCGCCGGTCCGGGGTTGTTCCTCGTATACGGGGTCTGCGGCATCTTCGTGTTCTTCGTCCTACGAGCACTGGGCGAGCTGGTCCTGCATCGCCCGTCGTCCGGCTCGTTCGTCTCCTATGCGCGCGAGTTCTACGGGGAGAAGCTGGCTTTCGTGGTCGGCTGGATGTACTTCTTCCACTGGTGCATGGTCGGCATCGTCGACATCACCGCGGTCGCCACCTACATCCACTACTGGAACGCCTTTCAGGCGGTACCGCAGTGGCTGATCGCGCTCATCGCACTCGCCGTGGTGGTCAGCATCAATCTCATCTCGGTGAAGTGGTTCGGAGAACTGGAATTCTGGGCCGCGCTCATCAAGGTCGTGGCGCTGATCCTGTTCCTGGTCGTCGGCAGCATCATCCTGGTCGGGCGTTTCACGGTCGGTGGGCACCACACCGGACCCAGCGTGATCACCGCCCACGGCGGACTCTTCCCGACCGGACTCGCGCCACTGGTCTTGGTCACGACCGGTGTCGTATTCGCCTATGCCGCAGTGGAACTGGTCGGTACGGCGGCCGGTGAGACGGAAAACCCCGAGAAGATCATGCCGCGGGCCATCAACTCGGTCATCGCCCGAATCGCCCTCTTCTATGTGGGTTCGCTCGTGCTGCTGGCGCTGTTGCTGCCGTACACCGCGTACAAGGCAGGTGTCAGCCCGTTCGTCACGTTCTTCTCCACACTCGGAGTGCCCGCGGCGGGTTCGGTGATGAACCTGGTCGTGCTCACCGCCGCCTTCTCGAGTCTCAACGCCGGTCTGTATTCCACGGGCCGCGTGTTGCGATCGATGTCGATGAACGGCAGCGCACCGAAGGTGGCCGCGCGGATGTCGAGCACCGGTGTCCCGTACGTGGGAATCCTCGCCACCGGTGCCATCGCGCTGCTCGGTGTCGGTCTCAACGCGGTCGTACCCGATCAGGCCTTCGAGATCGTGCTGAACATGGCGGCCATGGGAACCGTGACCGCATGGTCGGCCATCGTGCTCTGCCAGTTGCGGCTGTACTACTGGTGGCGCGATGGTCGCACCGACCGACCGTCGTTCCGGTTGATGGGTGCGCCCTATACCAGCTACGCGACGCTGTTGTTCCTGGCCGTCGTGGTCGTCTTGATGGCCAGCAGTAAGGACCACGTGCAACGCTACGCGGTGGTGGCCATGCTGTTCGTCATGGCGCCGGCGTTCGTAGTGGGCTGGTTCGCGGTTCGCGGCCGAGTCCTCCGCCTCGCCGCCGAGCGCCAGGGATTCACCGGTCAGTATCCCGTGGTGGTCGAGCTGCCGCCTCGGCTGCAGGATTCCGCGGACTCCGGCGACGGCAGCGCCTTCGCGTATCCCGTCGTCTCGCGGCCCGGCCCGGGTCGGGAAGACGCGGCCGCGGAGGTCGGTGCGACGCTGGATCAATCGGCGGGGGAGTAGCAGGCCACAAGGTCCGCCCCGGTGCCGAACACCGGGGCGGACTCGGTGCTGGGGCGCCCTTCCCGCTGCAGAGAACACCCCGCTGCGCGGTCGTGCAGTGAACCCGAGAATGAGACCTCGATTGCACGGTGGGCACGAGAGGGTTCCATGCCGGACCAACCCAGCGCAGTCGGAGGTCCACAGTCACACCCCTGGGCCAACCGGCGTATGCGCGGCACCGAGATACCCCGGCCGGTGCCGAATCCCTGGTCGACCCGACGATCGGTCGCGGTCACACCGGGGCAGCGATTCACCACATCACTGCGCGCGGCACCCGCGGAAACCGAAGTCACCCGGCGACTCTCGCCCGACGAGCGAGCGAATCAGCAACCCGCGTCCGTGGACCTCATCGATATCGAAGACCCCGATGACGAGGACCTCGACTCCGATTCGCTGTCCGGGCGCAGCTCTCGATCGCGTCCCAGCGTCCGCCGTCTGGGCGGTGGCCTGGTGCAACTGCCCAGGGCCATGCCCATCGATCCGCGCGAGGTGGTGCTCACCGATCCCGAAGTTCCCGAGGCCAAACGCTTCTGCTGGAACTGTGCGCGTCCGGTCGGCCGTGGTGAAGAAGGACGGCCCGGCGCCGTCACGGGGGTGTGCCCCCACTGCCGATCGCCGTTCAACTTCCGCCCCCACCTGCACACCGGGGATGTCGTTGCCGACCAATACGAGGTACAGGGCTGTCTGGCGCACGGCGGGCTCGGCTGGATATACCTGGCCATCGACCGCAACGTCAGCGACCGCTGGGTGGTGTTGAAGGGCTTGCAGAACCCGCTCGACTTCGAGGCGCACATCGTCGAGGTCGCCGAACGCCAATTCCTTTCCGAGATGGCGCATCCGGGCATCGTCAAGATCTACAACTTCGTCAAGCACGCGAACGCCGATGAATCGCCCCACGGCTACATCGTGATGGAATACGTCGGCGGCCGTTCCCTGAAGACGATGGTCGAGCAACACGAACCCGCCGTGCTGCCGGTCGCCGAGGCCATCGCCTATGTCATGGAAGTCCTTCCGGCGCTGGACTACCTGCATTCATTCGGTCTTGCCTACAACGACCTCAAACCCGACAACATCATGGTCACCGGCGAGGAGGTCAAACTCATCGACCTCGGCGCGGTCGCGGCCATGGACTCCTACGGCAGCATCTACGGCACGCCGGGGTACATGGCGCCCGAGTTCACCGAAACCGGACCCACGATCGCCGCCGATATCCACGCGGTCGGCCGCACACTGGCCGCGCTCGTTCTCGATCTACGCCGAGACGACACGGACGGATTCCCGCCCGGCATCCCCGATCCGGCCGAACAGCCGGTGCTGCGCCGCTATCCCGCGCTGCGGCGGCTGCTCCAGCGGGCCACCGACCCCGACCCCGAACGCCGATTTCCCTCCGCCTACGCCATGTACTGCCAGCTCGCCGGCGTACTCCGCATGGTGCTGGCCACCGACACCGGAACCGAGCATCCCCAGGCCTCGGTCGAATTCAGCTCCATGCGTGGCGATTTCGGCATCGACACCTTCGTGGCCAAGACCGATGGCATGGTCACCGGTCTCCACCACACCGCCGAGCTCGACCCGCAGGCCATCGCCGCCGCGCTGCCCATTCCGCTCATCGACACCGACGATCCCGCCGCGCCACTGCTGTCGACCCTGCTGCACAGCGAAGCCCGCCACGCACTCGACGCCCTGTATCGCACGCACAGTCGAATCCTCGCGGGGACGATCCCGGCGCCGGCGTCGTATGAGCTCGAAGGCGCCCTCACCGCCGTCCGCGCGCACCTCGACCTCGGCCAGACGGTGCCGGCGTGCGAGCTCTTGGCCGAACTACGCCCGCGATATCGCAAGGACTGGCGGATCGAGTGGTACATAGGAATCGCGGCTTTGCTCGACCACTATCCGGACCGGGCGCATCGCCACTTCGACGCGGTCCATGCCATGCTCCCGGGTGAGATCGCCCCCGCGCTGGCATTGGCGGCCTCGGCGGAGCTGGCTTCGGAGGAACCCGGCGGCGATCGGGACCGCTGGCAGACCGTCGCGCTCGACAACTTCCGCGCTGTGTGGCAGGTCAATCACGGCGCTATCAGCGCCGCGGTCGGCCTCGCCCGGGGCTTGGTCGCCGCGGGTGACGTGCTCACCGCGGTCGAGATTCTCGACCAGGTACCTACCTCATCGCGCCACTTCGCACTGACCAGGCTCACCGGGAGCCTGCTGCTCGTCTCACGGCCACCCGCCCACATCACCCAGGACGAACTCGCCACGGCCGCGGCGCGACTGGACGAACTCACCGAGGAACCCCGCACCCCACAAGTGCGAGTGCTGGTGGTCGGCGCCGCCTTGGAGTGCTTGCGCAAGGGATACCACCAGCAGCGGGCCGACCTCGAGATCCTCGGCTATCCGTTCCTCGAGAAGCCGCTCCGGCAGGGACTCGAGGCCTGCCTGCGCGCCGTGGCGCGATTGGCCCCGGAACGCTTACATCGCTACCGATTGATCGATCTGGCCAACCTGGTCAGGCCCAGAACGCTGTGGTAGTCCCGGTTCACCGGCTGCGCAGGCCGAGTGTCATGACCGCGGGTACGGCCAACAGGAGCAACAACCACCACGCGTTACCGAAGACGAATTGGCACACGACGGCCGACACCACGATCGCACCGACCCGAACCACCGTCCGGGGCAGTGCGCCATCGGTCAGGTACGAACCCTCAGCGGAGGCGGGTGCCGCCGGAAGATCCGCGAATGTCTCGGCCAGTTGCCGGACGGTGATCGCCCGCCACACCCGAGAGCTGCGTTCCTCCAGCTCTTCGACCGACAGCCGGCCCAGAGCGAAGTGCTGTGCCAGCTCGTCGAGTGCACGGTCACGTTCGGAGGAACTCACCCGGGTGTGCGATGAGTCGTTCATCGGCCAAGAATAGGTCAGGGCACGAGGAGAAAAATCTGTCGAATCACCAAGGGAGGGAAGAATTTCCGGGTCGGTGACCAGCGCTGACGGCGTCCACGTGGCCCACCGGGTGTTGCTCGAATCGAGATCAAGATCCATCGGCACGATAATCGACGTCACAACGGTGCGTGGGACCTCGCGCGAATGATGTGGTTTCCTTGTCCCATGGCAGCAGCGGCCGAATACACCATCGACGAACTCGCGCAGGCCGCCGGGACGACCGTGCGCAGTGTGCGCGTCTATCACGAGCGAGGTGTGCTGCCCCCACCCCAGCTGCGCGGACGAACCGGCTACTACGGCGACGAACACCTGAACCGGGTCCGCACGATCAGCCGGCTCCTCGACCGCGGCATCAAGCTCAACGGGATCAAAGAACTGCTTGCCGCCTGGGATCGCGGCGACGACCTGGGGGCCGTGCTCGGTGTGGTCGAGCCCGAGCCCGCGGCGGTCGACGAGCTCGAAGACTCCACCATCTCCGCGACCGAACTGCAGGCGCGGTTCGGCGACGTCCCGAACGGGCTCGCGCGTGTTGTTGCCATCGGCGTGTTCGAGCCGGTCAACGCCACGACCTATCGTGTGGCCGATCCGGCGCTGGCCACGCTGTTCGATTGCTCCGCCGCCCTGGGTGTGCCCTGCGCGGAGGGACTTCGCGAACTGGAACGATTGAAGGCCGACTGCGACCGGATCGCCCGCCGTCTGGTTGACCTGCTGCATCGCCATGCGTGGGAGTCCTACGCGACGTCCAATCGCGGCTCGGACGAGTTGGCGCAACTCGCCGCGCAGGTGGCAGCGATTCGGCGGGTACCGGGCGAGGCCACGGGCGATCTGGTGAACCGCCTCATCGAGCGCCAGATCGACCAGGACAGCGAAATCTCCGAGGTATTGCACAAGGCTTGATCCCGCGGGTTATTCCCACCGGTGGATACGCATCGTCCGAATGTGCCGTTGTTTATCGGTACATTCACTACGTCAGTCAACGTGCCAACATTCCGGCCAACACCAGCGCGGAACACACGTGACGAAACGGAGACGTCGATGTTCACGAACGCGAAACGCAATCAGAGCCACCACCTCAACCCGGTCTCCCGGCTACGAGCCCGGCTCGCCGCAGCGACCGCCATCCTCCTCGGCGCCTTCGGGATCGCCGCAGCCACCACCCCGGCCTCCGCGGACATGCCGGGGGCACACTGCCTATGGGCCGGTGCCAGTTACGGCCAGGGGGCATCCGTCTATGCGGGTGGCCTCGCATTCACTTGTCAGACAGACACTTTCGGCGCACCGCGTTGGATCATGCGATCGGCGCAAGGGCATGCGAGCACCGTGGTGAGCCCCGGGTCCATTCGAAATCCGGCCGGGCAGTTCAGCCCCGGCGCCCGTCAACCGGGCACGGACTACAACGACTACTGTTCGGGCAGTCAGCTCATCGACGGCTCCGAAGACCTCTTCGAGGTCGTTTCCACCGGCGGCTTCCTCATGTGGCGTTCGGTTGGCCCGGTCTCGCAGTGGGCATTCGACGCCGAATCCACTCGTCCCGCGCCCACCTGGCGCTCGGCCAGTCTATGCATCGATGGCGTTCTCAGCTGACGGTCATCCCTTGATTCCCATGATTGGGAATACGGTTCATTCGCCGGTCGAATTTCTTGGCAGACTCCCTGATCACCTCCGCCGGAAACATATTCTGATCTCCGTAACGAACCGAAAGGAAATCCCGTACATGGTACGCAAGCTGGTCGTCAACTTCATCGATGATCTCGACGGCGAGTCCGAGGCGGCAGAGACCATATCATTCGGGCTCGACGGAGTGTCCTACGAACTCGATCTTTCCGCCCCGAACGCCAATGATTTGCGTGTTGCGCTTTCTCGATGGACTACACACGCCCGCAGGGTTGGACATTCCCCGCGCAGCAGGAGCACCAGATCCAAACCAGCGGACACTCGCCAGAATTCGGTCATCCGCCAATGGGCTCGCGACAACGGCTACGACGTACAGAACCGCGGCCGAATCCTCTCGGAGATAGTCACCGCCTACCACACACATCACGAGCAATTCTGACGAGGGTGTGTGGTACCCGCCTGAGATCCGAGCGCCCATAGCACGGGAGTTCCCCCACCTTCCCATGAGCGGGAGGGCGCCGATCGCGGTGCAGCCCATACTGGGAGACATCAGAGTCAGCGCACACCGGAGCTGACCAGAGATCAAGGAGGAGGCCCTCATGAGTCGCAGTACCCTATCGTTGTCCGAATTGTCGACGATGGAACTCACCGAACTGCTCGACTCGGCCACACCGGCCCTGCGATCGGCCCTGCAGCGCGGAACCGACGGCGGCAGCGATACCGGTATCCACGCATTCAATTCATTCATCGACGCGTAGAAGTATTTGTTGGCAGGATGTACAGCGAGCGCGAAACGTAGCCGGTGGCTACGTTTCGCGCTCGCCCATATCCGGGCCCCATTGACCGCGCTAGAATGCGACGGAACGTGAGCAATGACAACCCCATTCACCCTTGACTACAAGCAAAACGCACCAATTCTGAATCCTGCCATCGACAAAACTCAAAAATTCTTCCGGACGATACTGGCGGTAGTCGGCGGTGGTAATGCCGTAGCCCCAACGGCCAGGAGTTTGAATGTGACCCCCGCCGTCATGCCAGGTTCCGGTGAACTTCAAACCAACTACTCGCTGAGTGCGGCACAGGCTGACAAGCTCGAAACCGACCTGGGTTCGATCGACGCGAGCATCGCCGATGTCACCGCGAAGTCGGCCACCGTCGCGAACAACTTCACGATGCAGACTTCGGGATATATCCAACAAGTCAAGGACGCTCTCGCCACAGTGCCCGACGAGAACCCACCGGTTTCGGATCAAGTCCGTGCGAGTGCGGCTCTCGAGGGTATCGTGACGAAGGCTCAAAACGATTTCGATCAAGCCTATGGGCAGCTCAACGCGAATTCTGATGCCGTTCGCAATGAAACACCCGCCACGGACGGGCCTTCGCCCTTCATTCCGAGCGGCTACAATTCTCCGTCCTATTCCGGCAATGCTGACAATCAGTATGTAGCGTATGCACCTGTCAATCCGGGAGGATCAGGCACATATCAGGATGAGGGATACGATACCTCGGGGCGCAAGGGGAGACACATCACGCTGAGTAAAGCGGAATTGACGATAGAGATCGGCAAGGCGCTCGACTATCTGGGGATCAAGGATCCCATCGCCCGTGAGAATTGGACAAAAGGCTATTTAACACTCATATCCCGAGAATCTGGTGGCGACCCCGACAGCGTGAACACTACCGACAGCAACGCTAGGGCCGGGCATCCTTCGCAAGGTCTTACTCAAACGATTCCGAGTGTCTTCTTGGCGAACCTGCCAAAGGGGGCATCGGTCGCCGATATCAACGATCCGGTGGCTAACATAGTCGCGAGCATGAACTATGTAATGCACGACCCCGTCCACAAGTACTACGTCAAAATGGATGGGTCCAACCTGGCCGAAAGGGTTCAGCAAGCGGATCCGAACCGACCGTCGGCAGGCTACTGACGCCGGGAGGCAATCAACGAACCCGCCATCTTGTGACTTGACGAAAATGGTGGGTCCATTCCGGGCCTCGGATGTCGGCAAGTTTCATCCGCGCGCGTACGGGGATCATCCTCCAATTCCACGGGAATTGATACGGTCATGACCCGCCCCGAGGGGATTCTTGGCGATCGTGACGTCACTCGCCGAGATCGTCCATTGCATGCGACAATCTCTGTCGGTAGGTATTGAGCCTACCGATCAGTCTGTCCAGCTCGAGCAATGCGTTGGAGGCAGCACTGGCGCGTTCGGGGCGGGGTAGTCGCTCTGCGATACCGCCGTCTACCCACTTGTCCAGCGCCGATCTGACTGCACGCGTGGCGTCTGTCAGTTCGGTGAACTCATCAGCGAGGCTGACACGGTATTCGTCGCGCCTGCTCATATACTCCGGTTCCCCTGTATCGGCGTGGAAGGGATGGAGGCATACCGCTCGACATTGGAAATCGCCGTCACTGCCACACTTTTTACAGTAGTGCTAGTAATTTGTCACCGCTGCGGTGGTGCCACCAGGATTGGGGAACATCACCTCCCGATACGCTGGAACCGTCAGCGTCCCGACACTACAGAGTCAGAGCAGAATTGGCGCGGTGACCGTAGGGCGGATGCAGCGGTCAGGGTAGGGGAGATCGTGAGGCCTGCGTTCGATGCGATGATGTCCAGTCAGTATGCGGGGCTCGGCTATGTGGCCAGGCCGCGGCAGGTCATCAAAGCCAATGGCTCCCAACGGCTCCGGCCTCGATCCACCTGCTGAACAACCCCGCCCAGTCGACTACTTCTGACCCGCACGGCTGGCTTCTGGCGTATTCCAGTCGCCCCACCTCCGGCTTCAGTCAGCCGGATTGACGCCGCCAAGGAATGGGCAGTTCCTGACCGGGGCACTTCCCAGGCATCGCTTACTCGTCCTACTTGTCGCGGCGGCCGACGGTCGTTGTCGTCTTACGAGGGAGCTCACGACCCAGGATCTTCTCGGCTTGGCGCTGGCGAGCTTCGAGTTGTTCGGGAGTCAGTTGCCGTCGCACAGGGTGCAGGTTGTCTTGCGTCAATGCGCTCATTGCTCACCTTCTTCCTCGACGACCGCCCGGATACGCCACATGCTAAAGCCTCGATCCACCGACCCGGGTTTCGGGTTGGTCTGCGCGCCGAAGGCGCGCAGACCAACCGGTTTTAGGTGTGGGGTAACCGCTGGTCTGCCCAGCTCTTCCACGTAAATCTCGGGTCGGGCCGTTGCAGCCGGGGTGGTCAGAGAGCTTCGGGTTGTGGTGGTGTGTAGCCGATGGTGTTGTGCCACAAGGTGAGCCATGCATCGGTCCACGGCCAGTGGCTGGGCAAGTGCAGGACCGGGCGGCGTTGCGGGCGGGCCAGGCGGGCGGGGATGTTGATGATCTTGCGGCGCAGGGTGGCCGCGCGAGCGCGGGCGTGGTTTCCGCCGGCGAGGATGCCGGTGGCGCGCAGCAGGTTGTGGGCGATCGCGGCGGCGAGGACCCAGGCGGAATTCGCACCGAATTTCCCCGACGGGATGTGGGCCAGCGGTCCGTCGATCAAGTCGGCGAACACGGTCTCGATGACAGCGTGTCGACGGTGGGTGATATCGGCGTCGGCCGTCGGCTCGGTGGAATTGGTGAAGAACGGGTGATACCGCCAGACCGGGAACAATGCATCAGGATAGCGGGCGTCTTTCACACGGCGCACGATCAGGCGGGCGGTGGTTTTGTCTTTGGTGGAAGCGAAAGCGGTGTAACCAATTTCGGCGACCTCGGCATCGGAGATCCAGTCCCCGGTATCGGGATCGCGGACCGCACCGGGATAGTTCACCGGGGTCCACGCGTCGGGGCCGATCGCGTCGATCGCGCGCCCCACGGCAGCGTTTCTGGTCATCACCACCGAGAACCGCGCGTCGGCGCGCAGCGCGGCCCGCACCACTTTCCGGTTGCCGAACGCGGAATCGCCGCGCACCAGGATCTGCCCGGTGGCCCCGGCTGCTCGGGCGGTGTTGATCGCGGCGGTGACCATCGACGCGGCACCCTTGCCGGAGCCGGTCTTGCCCGCGCGCAACCGCATCCCCGCGACGACCGGGGCCGCGAGGTCGGTGCTGATCGTGGCGACCAACGGTGAAAGTCCTTTGCGGAGAACCTGTTTGCCCGCGATCTTGGTGTGTCCGTAGGACGCACCCTGTTTCTGGTGCCCGTAGACCGGACGCAGCAACGAGTCGATATCGACGAAACACCGCACCTGCTTGCCGGGCAACAGATCAACCCGATCGACCAAGGCACACAGGTGCTCACCCAGCACCGACTCCAACTGCTTGCCGTGCCCGAAGGTGAACTCCCGCAACAATGTTCCCACCGTCGAGGGCGCATACACCCCACCGAACAGGTTCTTGCCGCCGCCGCTGCGCAGCAGGTCGAGATCATCGATGCTGTCCGCGCCGGCGCACATCCCGGCGATCAAGGTGGCCAACTTCGGGCCTGGATTCGCCGATCCGGACTTGATCCGCGGCGCGGTGATCGCGACCTTGTCGGCCAACATGCTGGTCAGGCCGGTTTGCTCGGCCAGGGTCATCACCGGCACCAACCCGGCCACCGACACCAGGTTGTCGTCATCGAAGCGTGCCGAGTCCTCGGCGAACGTGTGGAACAATCGCACTGAAAGTGTCTTCCCGAACTGGATCTGATTGTTGCGTCAAGAACACCAATCATTCCAGGTCAGAGGGCACTTTCGCTATTTCACCGCACCCTCGATTCCCAATTACGTCAGTGGATCGAGGCTTAGGGGCCGATAGCCGGTCGGCCCGAGCTGCGCCAACTCGGCGTCGATGTCGACCTCGATCGCGCCGAAGAAGTTGATGTTCTCCGAGTGGGCCGGGGACACATGTGCCAGCACCTCGTCATCGACCCGGCGGCCTTCGCGCCGCATCTGCTCCACCGCGAGACCGAAATATTCTGTGGTCCAGGCGATCACAGCGTTCGTCGCGAGGGTCAGGCACCACATTTGTTCGGACTGGTCCTCGAGATGCCGAGACCGGATCGTGCCCTCGTGAGCGTAGAGCAGGTCCCGCTTGAGCGCGTGGACCGACTCGCCCCGGTTCAACTGGCGTGCGATCTTGCGCCGATAGTCCGGATCCGACAAATAGCGAGCGGCGTAGATCGTACGGCGAAGCGCCCCATACTCTTTCAACGCCGCCGCCAGCGCGTTCTGCCGGCTCGATGCCGACAGCTTCCCCACCTGCAGCGACGCGGTCGCGTGCCCGAACTTCAGCGACCCGCTCAACCGCAGCAGGTCGTCGTAATGCTCGCTGATGAGGTCCAGGTTCAGTTTGCGGGTCAACAGCGGCCCGGCGCACGGGAACCGCGACTCGGCCTCGGCCCGCGACCCCGGCCGGTACAGGGTGATCTTGCCCAGATCCCGGATCCGGGGCGAGAGCTGCATCCCGAGCAGGTCGAACAACGCGAAGTTGACCAGGGTCACGCCATGGGTATCGGTCGCATGCTCGGTGATCGGCAGGTCTTCGGCGTTGCCCAGGATCTCGTCGAGCACGTAGTGGGCCTCGCGCCGGGTGGTGACGATCACCTTGGTGCCGTAGGTGGTGTGCTGATCGGTGATGTGGGTGTAGGTGGAAAGTCCCTGGTCAGCGAAGAACTGTGGGACCGTGCGAGCGGTGGTCGATTTGCCGCGGGTCGGGAACCGTTGCCCGTCGCTGGAAGACAGGGTGCCGCCGCCGAAAATCGTGGTGAGCGGCAACTTTTGGTGGTAGGAGATGATCGCTAGGTTCGCCGCGCGCAGCGTTTCCTCCCGCACATACCATTCCTCGGTCCACCGCAGAATGTCGTAGGAGATGCCGCAGGCATCGGCCATGCTGTGCAGCCCGAGGTTGGTCGCGTTGGCCAGCAAGACCGCTATGAGGTTGCGTTTCAGATCTGAGCTGCGGGTCTGCTTGCCGCCCGCGTGGGTGAAACAGTCCAGGTAGCCGGTGCGTTTGTCCAGCTCGATCAACAGCGACACGATCGGCGCGAACGGCAACATCTCGGTCAGCTCCGCCTTGAGCTCGGCCGCCTCAGCCGGTACATCCTCGGCGCTCAGCGGAGATATCACGAGGTCACCCTCGTCATCGAGACGGACCGGGCCATCGCCGCCGGCCAGGACCTTCTCCAGCTCTGCGACCGATTCGTGCAGTTCATCGACCGCGTCGGCCAGCGCGCGGGCCGGATCGGCGGATTTGCCGACCAGACGGCAGAATTCGGCGCGTTGCGGCTCCCACTGGGCCGGGGTGAGCAGATACGCCGCCGGATCGGCGTAGCGGCGCGAGCCGGGCACAAACACGTCCCCGCTGCGTAGCCCGTCCCGCAAGCCGAGCAGCACACACAGCTCCCAATAGTGCCGGTAGGCAGTCGGATTGCCGGATCTGCGGGCCTGCTCGAGGTAGCCGCGCCACTTGGTCGGCACGAACCCGGTCGGAGCCTCGTCGAACACCTTGCGGCGACCGGTCGCGTTCAACTCCCGCAGCATGTTCACCGCGATCAGCAACTCCGTCGCCGCGGTACCGCCAGCGAACCGCACACTCGACAACACGTGCGGAGTGAACTGCCGCAAATAACTGTAGGACGTGTTCAGAGCGGCTAGATGCCCGTGATCACGCGGCAACCGAGGCTTGGCCTGGGCGACCGCGACCCGCAACCGCTCCCACCCGATCTGTTCTCCCCGCACCAAGCCCCCGACCTGCTCATCCGGGATCGCGGCATCATTGATGATCGCCAGCAGCTCATCGAGGAGGGCTTGCCGGTCCTCACCGGAGCGGCCGCGTTCGGCCAGATCGTCTTTCATCCGCTTCTCGGCGGCACTGAATTTCGCCGAGATCGCCTGATCGAACAACCCGACGACCTCATCGAGCACATCGGCGCCCGACTGCGCCAGCACCGTGAGCAGGATCGGATGACGCCGCTGCGGCTCCCGCCGCTCCAACGCCTGCGGAGTCAGCCGACGACCCAACGTCGCCAGGAACCTGCGCCGCTCGGCCGGCAGCACCGACATGTCCAAACGATCAGCACCCAGGCTGCGCAGGAACCCGAGCTTGTCGACCTCGGCCTTCACCGCCGCCGCGGACGCCTCCACCGGCCCGGTCGACAGCCACCGCAACCGAGACATCTTCAGCGAGACATCGGTGACCAGCAACCCGTCCAACTGCGTGCACCGCTCGGGCGTGAGTTCATGCGCGAGCCGGTCGTAGGTTTCGCGCTGCGCCTGCTCGCGGGCGTGAGCCACCCGTTCGACCAGGACCACCGGGCCCGGCCGGATCACCTTCGCCGAGATCAGATACTCACACGCCAGCCGAAACAGCAACGTCGGTGAATCGTGCTCCATCGCCCGCGCCAACAGAAACTCGTCCAGCTCCTTCAACTCCATCGGCCCCGGCCCCCGCCAGCCCAGATACTGAGCCACCAACCGCAGGTGATCAGTTCGCGTCTGCGCTCGACGGCCATAGGAACCGATCTCGCCCGCATCCACATTCAGCTCGGCAGCCAGCCGGGCCACCGCCACCGGCGGCGCCGTCGACACCTTGTCCGGCACGAACCCCAACCAAGGCAGCGTGCACAGCGCAACAGCAATGCCCAACCGATCTGCCGGGCCACGCCCGCGCCCGGGCGCGATGAACGCCAAGTCCGATCCGGTCAGCGTGAAAAACCGGTACAACTCCTCGCGACTGATCTCCGGGAACTCCCGTAACCGCGCCAACTCCTCATCCGCGAACACCCGCGTCGCCACGAACCCCGACCTCCACCACGCCAACGAACCCCATCAACACCCCAGCCAAGCACCACCAGCCCAAACCCGCATCACGAGCACGAAACTAGCTATCTACCAACCGATTACGCATATCCGTTGTTTTCTCGGCGATTACTACCGGAACCCCTGGTTGTGGAATCCTTGTTCATCGCGTTTCCGGCCACGTTCCATTGCCAGACAACCTATGAGGTCGGCGACTGTGCGGCGGCCACGGGCGGCTGCGCGAACAGCGCGAGCAGACATGCCGCGGCGGCAATCAACATGTTGAGTGATCTCACGACGGCCAGGGTAGGGGCCCGTCGGACACCCTGATCTCCGAGTATCCCCACTGCTGGATAGCCGGAGCGGTAATTCATTGAGATTGGTGCTGTGCTATAGGAAAGCTGTTTCGAGGGCACTCACAGCCATATAGAACCGGCGTCGGCGCAGCGAAAGACAAAGGCCGACAAGGGCGAGAGGAAATATCGAGATGATCCCGAAAGCGATCGGATTTCTCAGGCGTGATGTATCCGGAATGCGCCAGGATTGGGATGAGACCCAGATCCGCAGTCTCGCGGCACGATCGGGATACGACCTGTGCAAGGTCGTAGCGTTCGGGCCGACGACCGATAGCCCGATGCAGCGGCTGCGCACCGTGGCTATCCGCACCGGGGCCGAAGCGATCTTCGTGCCATCGCTGAGGCATTTCGGTGGCGCGATGGTGCCGGTCGAGATCAGTGAGATCGCCGATGTGACCGCCGCCGATACCGAAGAAAAGGTTCGCAGGATGGGCGCTCACCGTTGAACCAACAGGGCGGTCGGGTTGAGTACCGCCCACTCCTTGTTCGACCAGGTATCGGTACGTCGATGGCGTCCCAGTCGCGCAAGGCACCGTAGTGGCCGATGTCGGCGAACGTCAGCTCCTTGTTCAATAGCGCGATGTAGCGAGCCGTGTCCGCGGCCGTGGGTTTCGCTATGTTGCGCACGGCCTTCAGTTCACGGGTGACCTGGGCCAGGGTGCGGTTTCGTTCCGCTTCGAGTTCGCGGAGGGTGATGGTTTTGGCATCGGGGTGTAGCGCCATCCGCACCACTCGAGCCTGCCTGGTGGCCAGGTCTTGTGTGCGAAAGCGGTCGGTGTAGTGGAGTGCTATCTCCTTCTGCGGCGAGACATACGTGCCGGATCCAGTGGTGCCGCCGCCAGGTCGCACGGGGCCGGTGACGAAGGCGTCGATGTAGCGATCCTCATCGAACCCTCGGAACAGCTCTTGCCCGCCCGCTGCTATCGCCGCGTCGATCTCGTCTTGTGTCGCGATGGTGGTCCGGCCGTCGGATCCTTGCAGTCGTTGGATCTCTTCGAGTATTGGTGGGGTCCCCAGCGACCTGGTTTTCCGCGTCTGCCGAAGGGTGCTGTAGTCCGCCTCGTCGATCAGATCGCGGCCGCGTGTGTAGGTGGAAGGCGTTGTGGTGGTGGCGATCCCGCCGGACGGGTCGGAGAACGCGGAGCTGGCGTCCCTGGGCCGCTGCGCCGAGCACAGACCGCCATACTGCGTCCAGACCGCTGTCCATCACTCTGATTGCCCCCCTCGAAGATTTGTCCGCCGGAACAGCGGTCATACCGTCTTACGGATTGTCGTAGACAATGTCGTATGTACGACGTTAGCTGGGTTTGAAATGCTTGTTACCCACGATGTTTCAGGCCGTGGGGTTCGAGCTCACATCGTCGTTCACCCGACCGGTGGACAGTGGTGGGGCGATGGCTTCCAGGGAGCGGCCCTCGGCGTCGACTGCCAGGGCGCGAGCGACCATTCCGCCCGCGATCATCACGGCTGCGCCCAGCAGGTACCCCATGAACAGGCGGCCCGGTCGGGTACCGTCGCCGATCAAGCCGCCGTAGACCACCGGCCCGAGGGCGCCGAAAAGCTGGGCGACGGCGAAGAATACGGCGATTGCCTTGGCCCGTACTTCCAGGGGGAAGATCTCGCTGACGGTGAGGTACGCGGAACTCGCTCCGGCCGAGGCGAAGAAGAAGATCAGGCACCAGCAGGCGGTCTGGGTTACGGCGTTCAGGAAGCCGCCGTAGAACAGTGCGGCGGAGGCGAGCAATAGGACACCGGACAGGATGTAGGTACTCGAGATCATGATGCGACGGCCGATGGTGTCGAAGTAGCGGCCGAGGACCAACGGGCCCACCAGGTTCCCTACCGCGAAGGCCACCAGGTAGATCGGGGTCGCTGACGAAGGGACGTCGTAAAACTTGCCGAGAACCAGGGTGTAGGTAAAGAAGATCGCGTTGTAGAGGAAGGACTGGCTGATCATGAGGCTCGCACCGAGTATGGCGCGAGAAGGGTACTCGCGGAAGAGAACTCGGGTCAGCGCGAGGTAGCCGATATGGTCCGCGGGTGTGATTCCGATGGTTTTCGATACGTCCACCGCGGGCAGGATGGCACCACTCGTCACCACCTCGTGCTCGATCGCGCGAATGGAGGCCTCGGCCTCGTCGGCCCGGCCGTGCATGATCTGCCAGCGCGGACTTTCCGGAAGATTTCGTCGTACCAGCAGAATCACCATGCCGAGCACCGGGCCGAGGAGAAAACCCAGCCGCCAGCCGAGGCGTGGATCGAGGCCATTCAGCAGGATGAGAGTGCCTATTGTGCCGAGTATCGCCCCGGCCCAATAGGTTCCGTTCACCGCGATATCCACGCGCCCGCGGTAACGTGCCGGAATCAGCTCGTCGACCGCGGAATTGATGGCCGCGTACTCACCGCCGATACCCATGCCCGCGATGAACCTCGTCGCGTAGAGGAACAACAGCCACCCCCCGCCACTGCCGAGGGTGAATGCGGTCAGGCCGCTACCGAGCAGATAGATCCCCAGTGTGATCATGAAGAGGTTGCGGCGGCCGAGCCGGTCGGAGAGACTTCCGAAGACCAGTGCCCCGGCGACCTCACCCGCCAGATACACAGTGGCGATCAAACCGACTGCGGCGGAGGACATATGCAGGGTCTCGGGTTTGGTAAGCAGGTCGGCGACCGCGCTGGCGACGGTGATCTCCAGCCCATCGAGAATCCACGCCACCCCGAGGGCGGTCACCATGCGGGTATGGAAACTCGACCAAGGCAGCCGATCGATCCGCGCCGGTATCAATGTCCTCACGGTAGTGGTTTGCCCAGCCACCTCCGCCATCACGACTCCTGAGTTCGACTCGTCTGTCCCGATTGCGCAGTTCGGTCCGGCCCCCCGAACCCTGTACTTCCGTCCCCACCTGCACCGAGAACTCTATGGCGTCCCCAGGGATGGGAGGACGCGGTTCCTGGGTCGATCGATCGAATCCGTTGGCGCTCATGTAGTTCGACGCAGCCTGCGGGTGAATGTCCCGGGTAGGGCTTCTCAAGGTTGGGGATATGCGGGGCCGTACTGACTCGTGGCTCGAAATAGGCTGCAGCGGACGATATTTAATCGGAAGTTCGATGTCGGGTCGACCGTTGGCTACGCCAGCGTTGGTAAACCGGTGTCGGCGCTCGGGGAGAGGATCGGACCGACACCGATGATGCCCGCCATCTCACGGTCCTCCCCACGACATACCGTCTCGCTCATTCCGCCTGGCTACCGGTGCCAGGTCGGTCCCGGGGATATTGTGCGTGAAGCGCCAGACCGTCGATTTCCGTTGCGCTACTGCCGTACCCGGACGGATGAAGTCCTCCGCGAAGACCGGCCGACCGGCCGGCCAACCCCCTGAGAGACACCCGAGCGTCGGAAATCGTGACGCGATCGCCGCTGCGTACTGGCTGGCAATCGGTCCGTGATCGATTGTGGCACAGGAGAATTCACATGACTACGACGGACCTTCCCACGGGATCCGCTGCACATGGACCGCACGGGCGGACCGACACCACAGTCGATGCTCTCGAGGAGGTGGTCTTCGGTTCCCAGGGTGTCCACGCGCACGTCTGGGGAGCAATGGCCGACCATCCCGATCCACCTCGTTCGGATCTCACCCACGCTGAACAATCGGCCACCGCATCTGCGCTTGTGCGGACTGTGATCGCATCACTCGGTCGGCCCGCCCGGGAGATCGCCGCCGATACGCATCTGCGTGGTGCCCTGATCGACTGGGCGGCGGTCGCGGCCCCACGATCGCTGTTGATGTTGACCGGTCATTTCGACCTGGCGGTCGGGGCCATTTTGACGCTGGGCAACGGATCGGAGTACCAGCAGCGGTGTCTGGCCTCGCTGGATACCGGTGCGGCGGTCGGCGTTCCGATGCTGACCGAACTCGGTGGTCCGAATGGCGCGGACCAGCAGACGACGGCTACGTGGGATCCCGAAGCGAATGGGTTCTGGCTGACATCGCCGACACCGGAATCGATCAAGATGATGGCCAATGTCGCGGATGTGCAAACACCCAAAACCGTCGTTGTCACCGCGCTCGTGCTCGTCGACGGCCGCGACGAAGGGGTATTTCCGTTCGTGCTGGAACTGTGCACGGGCGAAGGGATGGCGCGCGGCGTCAACGTGGTGCGGCCGCCTGAGAAACTCGGCATGCCCATGGATCACGCCATGATTCGGTTCGACCGGGTGTGGTTGCCACGCGAGGCGCTGCTCGGCGGAGATTGGGCTCGTATTGACGGCCGCGGACGATTCGAATGCGCACTGCCGCAACGTAAACGGTTCCATCGGGCGATCGGTATCCGCGGCAACGGACGCTTGGATCTGGCCAACGCGAGCGTAGCCATGGCGCGTGCCGGTCTGGCGGGACTGGTCAACTCCGGTCGGCAATGCCAGCCTGGCACAGGGGTGCTGGTGGCCGAGCGTGACGCGGTACAACACGACCTGATCACCGGAGTGGCCGCCGTCTACGCGATCGGAGCTTTGGGCAGGCGTCTCCGTGAAGCAAGCGCTACCTCCGCGGGCCCCGCCGATACGCAGCAGGCACTGTGGTTGATGCTCACGAAACCGCTGCTGTCCGACACCGCGCACCAGGTCTTGGTCATGTGCCGGCAGCATGCCGCAGCGCACGGATCGCTGCGCATCGACAATCTCGTCGACTGGATCGCCGCGACTACCGCGATCACCACTGCGGAAGGTGAGAACCCGATCATGCAGGCGGCAGCGGGACGGCTGGTTGCCGATCTCGGCCTGCCGCAGCTTTCCGACCCGCTGATCTCGTTGCCGTGGTACGGCCAGATGTTGGTCGAACGCGAACGGATTATCGCGGAGGGCATGAACACGAAGGATTACGGATCCGCCGGTGTCGCTCGGGGACCCGACGCCGCGGCGATCGAGCTGGCTACGGCAACCGCAGAACGGCTCGCCACGACCGCACTGCTCATCGATGCGCTGCACTGCCCCGATCCCCTCGCCCGCCCCCTTCTCGCCACCTTGGCCGCCGCTTACGCTCTCGACCGCATCCATGCCCGCGGTACCTGGTACGCGGAGCACGCGTTGCTGCCCGCCGATCATGCCGTCAGAATCACTGCGGAACTACGTCTCCACCACACGGTTCTGGCCGAGAATCTGTCGACGATGGTGGCTGCCTTCGACACCCCTGCCGTACCCGGCCCGATCTTTGCCGAAGACTACATTCAAGCGTGGTTGGACCACTCGCACTGGACGGACAGGTTCGGCGTTGCCCGCCCCGCACTATAGGCTCTGTTCCCAGCGCGAAGGACGGTAGGTTCCAGAAAGCGCAGGGGCGGAAGTCATCTCGGGCCGCCGGGAGTCGGCGACGGCGCGGCGCGGCGACAAGGGCATCATCCGCGGCGGCGGGGTGGGCGGCCGGATTGCAATCAGAGACGGTCTTCGTGCTGAAACCGGTGAACGCCTCCGGCCCGCAGCAACTCAGCGGTTGCCCCGTGCGCAGGGATGTTCGCTGGAACCGGGGAAGCATCCGAGCGGCGTTACCGCGCCGTTGGGAAATCGGAAGTTGCCGCGAGCGCCTTCGCCGAGGGAGTTGCTGCCTTCGGTCCGGCTGCTCGAGTGAGAACCTTGATCGGCGAGAGCGAGCGGTGCCGCGGCGGCGGTCGCCACCGTCAGGGCGGTGGCAATGAGAGAGGCGGCGAGGAACTTCTTCGCCAGGTATGTGGTCATGTGGTTCTCCG
Source organism: Nocardia sp. NPDC101769 (assembly GCF_044766925.1). Lineage (NCBI taxonomy): Bacteria > Bacillati > Actinomycetota > Actinomycetes > Mycobacteriales > Nocardiaceae > Nocardia > Nocardia sp. NPDC101769. The sequence goes on from NZ_JBIWMX010000035.1 coordinate 86,964, forward strand.
TTCACGGTCGTTCCTACGATCCTCAGGAACGAACCTTCAATAACGTACCGTCATTTAACGGCACGTTACTGTGTGGCGTAAATCTCCAGTTGTTCCCCGTTCTGGGAATCGGGGCTCCACGGTTGTCGACCTAGGCGCAGGTTTGGCCTGGATCCAGGAGTCGGTGCCGGAATTCGGCCGCGCTGTGACCGGTCCAGCGGCGGAGGGCGCGGCGCAAGGCCCGGGCGTCGGTGTACCCGAGCCGGGCGGCCACCGATTGGACGGGCAGGGCGGTGTCGCGAATCAGCCGCATCGCGTTCTCGCGTCTGACTGATTCGGCTTCTTGTCGCCAGCTGGTTCCGATCGCTTGCAGGCGGCGCTGCAGCGTGCGGGGACTCATCGTGAGTTCTCGGGCCGTTGCATCGAGGCTGGGATCGCCGTCCTGGAGTTGGTCGGCGATCATTGCTTGCAGGGTTTCTCGCCAAGTGGGGGCAGGTCGGGCGGCCGCCTGTGTCAGCTCCGCGTGATGGCGAATCATCGCGCGAAGATGCACACGCCACAGCCCTGAACCTGACGATTGGCGAGTCGCCCGCATGGGATGAACTCACCTTCGCTGAGCAGGAGGTGGCGGTGCCGGTTGCGGCCGGGCTGACGAACACCGCAATCGCGGTGCGCCGCGGGACATCCTCTCGCACGGTGGATTCCCAGGTTGCGTCGGTCCTTTCCAAACTGATGCTCGCCTCTCGCAGGGACATCATGCCGCTGCTGCCTGTCGCGGAGCGTGATCGGGCCGACCGTGAGGCCCGACGCCGATCACATCCCGCGCACTGAATGGCCTTCTCGGCGTCCGAATGCGATACCTGCCTATTGCCATGAGTGGCAAGTCGATACGCTGGTGTCCGGCGATACATTGAAGCCGGTCGATAGGCCTTCGCTCCGCGGCGCCGTCCGGTCATCGGGGGTGATCACGCGGACGACAACCCACCGAGTCCGGAGAGTTCCTGACATGAAAGCCTTGGCTTTTCGAGTAACACCGTCCCGAGCCGTCGCCTATGCCACGACAGCCGCCGCGATCGTGCTCGCACCGGTTACCTCCATGGCGCCCGCGTCCGCTGAAATCGCGCTGGAACCATCGAATTCACAGAACGTGGCACCGAATCGGCAGAGTGATTCGCAGTCGCCGTCCGACAACTGGTCCGTCCCTGACGCTTTGCGAGCAAGCACATGGCGCGATCTACCGGACCGCGCCGAGGACACCGGATGGCGGGACTTCGCCCCCGGCGGCTACCCGGGTCTGCTCCCGGGCGGCTATCCGGGCTTCGATCACCCTCGGCACCGGCCGGAGCTCTGCCCCCCCTACCCGTTCTACCCGCCGTCCCCCATGTACCCGTACCCGCCTTCCTCCGGTAGCTCTTCCGGCTCCTTCTGATTCACCGCTGACAACGGGTACCGCCGACGGGTTCGCTGTCGGCGTCCACCCTGTTACCCGATTCCCACGCCAGGAAGTGTCATGTCAACACAGTCGAATCCGGCAGGCGACAGCGGGGACTCGGCGGAGCAAGTTCGAAGCCACCGGTGATACGGGTGCCGCGACGATGAGCGAGCTGTTCGAGTCGTTGTCGGCAGCGCTCCTCGGCACCGCGGAGGACGCGTTGACGGTGACGCGTCGACATCTCGATGCGATCGTCGCAGCCGGGCCGCAGTGGGCGCTCTCGTGGGCCCGCTTCGCCCGTGCCATAGCGGTTTCCGCGCACGGCGATCCCACCGCCGGCTTGGCCCTGTGCGATTCGGCACTGGCCTGGCAGATCCCGATGCGGGATCACTGGGGCGGGGTATGGGGACTCAGCATTCGTGCCCGAATCCTCTCGCGGCTGATCACAAGTCGGCCCACCGGCGGATTCGACGACCAAGCGGTCCGGCAGGCGCTGGAAGTCGCCCGGCTGATCGGCAACGCCGCGGCGATTCGCCGACGACTCGGCATCGAGCTGACGAACCTGCGCCCGGTCGCGAAACAAGCCGATGATGCGATCGACGTCGCGACAAAGGTATTGGGGCACACGGTGTTCGAAGCGGCCATGCGAGAGGGAGAGTTCAGGCCAGGGGCCGACCAGATCCCTTCGGCCCTGCACTCCGCCGAAGCGGGCCGCACCCGCGTGGTCGCTGTCATCGGCGAATCGCGACCATGGGATGGATTGACCCATGCTGAGCAGGAGGTCGCCTTGTTGGCCGCCGCCGGGCTCACGAACACCATGATCGCCGAGCGCCGCGGAACATCTTCTCGCACAGTGGATGCCCAGGTCGCATCGGTTCTGTCCAAGTTGATGATCGGCTCCCGCAAGGACATCATTCCGCTGCTACCCACCGAACACCCCGACCAAGCCGGTCGGTAGACCTGAAGCGCAGCAACGTAATTGGAAGTATCTGCGGGCAGATCCGCCTCTGGTGTCCGAGATCGGCAAGGACTCCAGAGGCGGACACGGACCACGACGTGGCACGGGCTCGATTGAGCCGCGTCACGCATTTCTGATCACGTCTACCGAGTCGGGCGACCCGCGAGTGAAAGCGCGTCCAACCGGTGAAACCGATCCGTGGTAATCCGGGCTTCGCTCTAGGGGAGGCCGCTCAGGACACCGGATCCGATTCCGAGGCTAGGCGACCCAGGCAGCCGATTCAGCCTCGTATTCCCATGGCTGGGAATAGCAATGCTTTTCCGGCAAGGATTTTCACACCGTGACCATTCCAATTTCCGACGGTAGTACGATCGTCAAACTTTTCCACGGATGAGAAATGGGCACGCCCGGCCGCTGGTGGATCCGGACTGGGGGGAGGTCATCCGACAGCATCTCACCGACCATACCGACACCGCCGCCGTCACGGGAATTACCATCTACCACGATTCACCGGTCGGATTCTTTCTGAAACTCGGCTACTACATCCAAGATCGGAGAGTGACCGACGAGGGCCGATCGCGCATCGGACGCGGACCATGCTACCCGCAGCTGACGAACCGCCTGATCGATGGCAGTAGCCCGATCCGGCGCTGTCTGGTCGGCGGCTAGTTCGTTGCCGCACGGTAGGATTCGAGCACCTCGACCGGGATGCGGCCCCGTGCCGATACCTGAAGGCCGTTGGCGCGGGCCCACTCCCGAGCCTGCGTACTTTCCTGACGGTCGGTGGTCGATCGCTGATTGACCACCGCGGGCTTGCGGCGGCTTCCGCGCACCTTGCGGGCACACAGAATCCACGGCTCGAATACCGATCGCAGTTGCTCAGCGTTCGAGTGGGAGAGGTCGATCTCGTACTCGACACCGTCGAGGGTGAAGTTGACGGTTTCGTCGGCCACCGATTCGCCGTCGAAGTCGTCGACGATGCTGACGACTACCTTTCTTGCCACGATCTTCCTCCCGGGTCTTTCCTCATCGTGAGTGCAGTACGCTCGGTCAGTTCTACACACCGGTTCCGTCGAGGCCGAGATCGGGTACGAAGACTGCGATACTGCCCATAGATCGTCTCGTCGCGGCATAGTGCATGCCCACCCGAAGATCGCGTGCAAGGAGCACGAATGACGCTTACTCGCAAAGGTTCTCGACGTATCACCGTCGACGGCGTTACCTACCGGTGGAAACTGCGGGGGAGGCCGACCTACAGCCAAGGCATTGGCTGGACACCCTGCGCGTACGCGGTCGAGCTCGCTGAATTCAATGTTTCGGTCCTAGTTGTCACAACCGATCGCACGCACCTCGGCAACTGGATCGGGCCCACCGGCTGGGAAGTTTCCGAGGTTCGAATTCTCCTGCCGTGTTACGGAAGGGGAGCCTCGAACCCCTGTGACTGATCGAGATGGAACGACGGACCGCTGGCGGTCGGCACCCAGCCTTGCGAGAGGGCGGTCCTGATCGTGTCCGCCACCTCCGCCGGGAGGATAGGACCCGAGCCGATCGGCCGATCCCGCCGGAAGGCATCGGCCGGGAACCATCTCGAGTCGCAGCGCTCCAGACGGATTCGATGGCTCGAGAAACGACCGGTCCGCGAACGCGGACCGGTCTCGGCGACGACATCGACACCGTCGTGGCACTGCCGCCGACCTTGTCGAGCTTGGTGCGCTGTTACAAGATCGCGGTTGGAGTTTCCATATCGCTCCGCTGCTCGAGGATGGCATTGCTTGGTCTCTGGGCGATTTCGATCAGAAGACGATCGCGGTGGCGCCGCACCAGACCGAGTGCAGTATTACCGTAGGCATGTTCACCCGGGAGGTCGGTTGGGCCGTCCGGCGATTGGACTCCCCACCACCCCTCTCCCCGAAATCCGGCCCGGTGTGTCCCGGGAAGCGTGGATTCAGGAGTGCGTGGACGCGCACCTGGAACCACACGCGGACGGATGTCTGACCTCCGTTCAGGTGAGTCGTGAGAGTGCCGCCGCGGGAGGTCCTCACGTCCACGTGCATCTCGGCAGCAAGACCGAGCGGCGATTCGATGATGTTCAGCATAGCGTGCTGGCGCGCGAGCGGGCGGTCCACCGCATCGTGGACGATATCGCCGACGCGCCTTCCGATATGCCGGGCCTCACCAACGGCGACGTCCTGGGAATGCATTACGGGGCGCTGTGGGACGAACGGCAGTAGAAGGAAAACCGTCTTCGCACTGGCTGTTTCGATAATAGTGAGTCGAAACGGCAGTGGCGCTGGCCTACCGACCGCTCCACGACCGCGCGGGTGGCCCTGACCCTTACACGCGCGCGGTCGTGGATCTGCGTGATCGACTGCTCATACGGTGCCACCGATCCGATTCAGCTGGTCTGCGTCTGAAACCAACCGCTAGGGGAGCGGTGAAGGCGGGTGCGGCACATGGGTGTTTGCACCCGCAGCATGCCAGCGATCGCGCGAGCAAATCGTACGATCCCCGCCGTGCGATCGGCTCGGGCATTGTTCCCCGTTGTGGGAACTGGATGCTCTCGAATCGGCAGTGAGCAGCCCGGCGGCCCCGCCTCCCAACCCCGGGGTGGTCCGAGATTCTCGTCCGGAAGGCGAGGCACATCACGACGGACACCCGATGCGATATCCGCTTTTCGCACCGGGCTTCGCGTTGCCGTCCACCGGGACCGGAGTGGGTGACCTGGTGACACGGAAGCGAAGTCGCGATCCTGGGCCGCAGGTCCGCGTAGATGCGACCCAGGCGAGCGAACTCTAGCCAGCCACTGACCAATCTCACCCTCACCCGGTTCCCAAGTGTGGGAAGAAGGTGCACATAATATCGTCACCGACGGTTCACCGATTGTCTCGCCGATCGGCGAGGTCGACGTGATGATGTTCGGTGGACGCCAGGGGTGGGGCGATGTCTTCCAGGGAGCGGCCTTCGGCGTCGACGGCGAGGGCGCGGGCGACCAGGCCGCCGCCGATCATGACTATCGCGCCGACCAGGTAGCCGATGAACAGGCGGCCGGGGTGGGTGCCGTCGCCGATGAGCGCGCCATAGATGACCGGGCCCAGGGCGCCGAAACATTGTGCGATGGCGAAGAATACGGCGATCGCCTTGGCGCGGACCTCGAGGGGGAAGATCTCGCTGACGGTGAGGTAGGCGGCGCTGGCGCCGGCGGAGGCGAAGAAGAAGATCACGCACCAGCACAGGGTTTGGGTGTAGGCATTGAGGGCTCCGAGGTCGAACAGGCAGGCGGAGATCGCGAGGGCGGCGCCGGAGAGGATGTAGGTTCCCGAGATCATGACGCGGCGGCCGAGGGTGTCGAACAGATGGCCTATTGCGAAGGGGCCGAGCAGGTTTCCTATCGCGAAGGCGATCAGGTAGATCGGCGTGGTGGCGGCGGGGACACCGTAGAAGCGGCCCAGTACCAGGGTGTAGGTGAAGAAGATGGCGTTGTAGAGAAACGATTGGCTGATCATCAAGCTCGCGCCGAGAAGGGCGCGAGAGGGATATTCGCGGAACAGGATTCGGGTCAGCGCCGCATAGCCCATACGGTCGGCGGGCTGGAGTTGCAGTGCACGGGATTCGTCGACGTCGACCAGGTCCACACCGTCGGCCCGGACCTGGTCCTCGATCGCACGGATCGTGGCCTCGGCCTCGGCAGCGTGGCCGTGCATGATCTGCCAGCGTGGGCTTTCCGGCAGGTCGCGGCGCACCAGCAGGATCACCAGCCCGAGTACCGGGCCGGCCAAGAAGCCCAGACGCCAGCCCACGGACAGATTCACGTACTCGAGCAGTACATACGTTCCCAATGTGCCGAGAATCGCTCCGGCCCAATAGGTTCCGTTTACGGCAATATCCACGCGGCCGCGGTGACGCGCAGGGATCAATTCGTCGATGGCCGAGTTGATCGCCGCGTACTCGCCACCGATGCCGGTCCCGGCCACGAAGCGCGTGAGGTAGAGGAACGCGAGCCAGCCTGGCCCGGATCCCAGTGTCAGCGCGGTGAGTCCGCTGCCGAGCAGGTAGACGGCGAGGGTGATGACGAACAGTTTGCGGCGGCCGAGGCGATCGGAGAGATTGCCGAACAACAGTGCGCCGAAGACTTCACCGGCGAGGTAGATGGTCGCGACCAGGCCGACCGCGGCGGACGAGAGGTGCAGCGTCTCCGGCTTGGTGAGCGTATCGGCGACCGCTCCGGCCACGGTGATCTCAAGCCCGTCGAGAACCCATGCCACGCCGAGGGCGATGACTATCCGGGTGTGGAATCGCGACCAGGGCAATCGGTCGATACGCGCCGGTATCGTCGTTCGGACCGCACCGGCCACGCCGGTCTTCTCTGCCATGTCAACTCCCGAGCTACGCCCTCGATGCCCCGGACACAGTGGCCGCGAACCCCGGCCGCCGCCCGCCCCGATCCCCTGCTGATGTTTCGAGCGTAGGCCGTCCCCAGCGCTGGGAGGCTCGAGCCGACACGAAACCCGTTACCTCCCTGATGGATTCATATGCACAAGGCGGCATCCCCGGAGCCATTCGCATTTCAGCAGTTGATAGGCCGTGCCGGAGGTGCCAGTAACGGTCAGGGGGATCCTGCGCTGGTCGTTGTCGATGGTGTGGGTGGCGGCACCGGCCCGGACGAGGCTAACAGGAATTCTTAGTGATCCTGTTGTATCCTCAAGGATTGTGGCAGAGTTTCTGCGGTTGGCTCGGGCGGCGCAGCGGTTGGGGATTCATCCTCAGACGCTGCGGTTGTGGGCTGATACCGGCAAGATTCCGGTGACGTGGGTGGGGCGCGAGCGGCGGTTCGCGGCGGCCGATGTCGAGGCGATGCGCGTAGTTCCCGAGGGTGGCGGTGCGCCGCGGGTCCGGTTGGAGGGCTTGTATGTGCGGGTGTCGGGGTCGAGCGGGCAGGAGTCTTCGGTGGCCGCGCAGGAGGCGGAGTTGCGGGCTACCGCGACCGGTGAGGTGGTGGGGGTGTTCAAGGATCGCGCCTCGGGGTTGCGGGAGAACCGTCCGGGGTTGAACCGGTTGTTGGCGGCGGTGGCCGATGGGTCGGTGACGGTGGTGCGGGTGACGCATGAGGATCGGTTGGCGCGGTTCGGGGTCGGCTGGCTGACCCGGCTGTTTCAGGTGTACGGGGCCGAGTTGGAGGTGTTGCATCCGAAGCGTTCTGGTGGGCGTGAGGAGTTGCTCGAGGATTTCGTGTCGCTGGTGACGACGTTCGCGGGTCGCTTGTACGGGATGCGGTCGGCTGCGGCGCGGGCGAGGTTGCTGGCCGAGTCCGGGCAATGCCCGGCCGGGGCGGTGCCCGATGGCGCGTAAGTCGAAGCCTGTTCCCGAGCAAGGGGAAACGACGCGGACGGCGGCGGCTCGGATACCGGTGCGGTGGGGCATCGACGATGTGAGCGGAGAAGTTCTCGCGGCCAAGAGACTGGCCGAACGGATCTCGTGGTGTGTGGATCTGGTCGCGGACATGGCAACTCGCCTGCTGGCCGAGCATTGGAACGCCGCCGATGTCGCGGTGTTGGCTGCCGGGACCGATGCGGCGGGCAAGGCGTTGCCGTCGAGTGCGTGGATGGCGTTGCGGCGGCTGGAGTGGGCGGTGAAACCCGGTGCGGTGGTCAACGATCGGATCGTGCGCATGGCCCAGGAACAGGCCGGGCGCACGCTGCGCTCGGCGCACTGGCGGGCGCAGGTGACCGCCGCGATCCTCGTGACCTGGCCCGCCGACCCCGGCAAACGCACTCTCGAGGAATGGGACGCGGTGCGGGCCGCGATCGATGGTGGCGAGCATCTGCCCTCGAGCGTGATCGGTGCCAAGACCCGCCAGATCACCAAATTCGTTCGCGCTCACGGGCATCTGCCCGGTGACGTGTTCGACCTCGAGGACATCCCGCGCGTGGCGCGGCTGTTGGTGTTGGCGGCCGTGGACCGGCAGCAGGCCAGCATCGAACGCGTCGACGGCGAATCGGGGCGGGCGCTGCTACGCCTGCAGCTGCCGATGCGACCGGACCCGACCGGCTACAGGGATTGGTCGTGGGTCGCGATCCCGATCCTGTTGCCGCCCACCATCCCTCATGCTGCGGCCCTGCACCTGCCCACGATCCGCTGCCACGAAGGACAACCCTGGCTGGACCTGTCGTTCACCCAGATCGTCCCCCAACCCGTCCGGACCGGTCACTGTGTCGCTCTCGGAGTGGACTGGGGCTTGAACACCCTGCTCTCGGCCGGCGCGGTGACCCGAAACCCGGACGGCACCATCACCGCCCGCGGCGGCGGAGCCCAGTACCGGGCCGCCGGGGTGCTGGCCAAACAACATCGTCTGCGCCGCCTCGGCGAGGCTCTGCATGCCAAACACGAGCACTACACCCGCCTGATCGGCGACCGACCTGACCATCCCCTCGCCGGGAAACGAGACCAGCTCGATGTCGAGATCGGTCGCGTCGCGGCCCGCCGTTCGAACCTCAACGACGCCCTGGCGTGGTCGGCGGCACGGTGGGCCGTGGATCAAGCCATAACCGCCGATGCGACCGTCATCTACCTCGAAGACTTGCGGTCGATGGAAGCGCGCGGGATGGGCCGCACCATGAACACTCGGTTGTCCCAACAGGTTAGGGGCAAGATCGCCGACCGCATCCGCCACCTGGCCGCCGAGGTCGGGATCGCGGTGGTGACCGTCCCGGCCCGCAACACCTCCAAACAGTGTCCGGCATGCCTGACACCGCTCCGGCACCGCAAGGCCCCCGACCGGGTCACCGAACCCGGCTGGAAATGGGCGATCTGCCCCAACCCCGACTGCGGGTGGCATGGCGACCGTGACACTGGCGCCTGGCAGCGCATCGCCGCCCGCGGGCTGACCCACCAGTCCAGATCCGTCACCGACCGTGCCACACCGACATTCATCGTCCGCGCCGTCGACGACACCCTCGAAGCTCACGCGGTCGTCACTGGCCGCGTGTCCCGGAACCGGTCCAAGACCGGTCCCACCAACACCCGCCCCGCGCCCAGGCGACGCGGGGTTCCCTCCCCCAGCCGGTCTCGGATGGGTCAGCGTCCGGAGGGACGTGTCTCCACGGACCGGTGCCTGCCGCGTGCGGCACACCGGAACCAGGACATGAATGCGATCAGCTGTGAACCCGTCACCCGGCATCAGCCGGGCGGAGCGGCACTCGGTGCGGGATTCCACCGCAACGCCCACGCCACCCCACCCCGATGGGAACCGACCCTCCACGACCCCACCACAACCGTGGGATCACACAGGATCACACAGCCGATCAGAGACGCTGAATCAACTCACTGGCCGGTCGGTGGTGACGGCGATACCGGCACCCGGTTCCGTTGCTGTAGGCGCGGCAACGATGGAGGGCCGAGAGCGCGCAGATCCATCGGCGTTGAGAAGGTAAGCAGGGGTATAGATTTGGCCATCGAAGTGGTTTGTTCCGCACACCGCGCACAACCCGCCACCGCCCACGAAGACGCGGCCGTCGCTCAGCGCTGTCATGGCTTGGTACCCACGGGGAATGGTCAGCGGAGAGGCGTGCTGCCACACGTCGTGAGCGGGATCGTAGATGCTGGTCTGACCGGGGTCGCTGCCGCCGGTGACGAGTAGGCGACCGTCGGGCAGCCTGGCGGTACCGGGGCAGAACATCTCGTGGGCGGTGTCGGACATGCGCTGCTGGTTGATGACGCCGGTATTCGGACCGAGGGTCGCGGTCATGGTGAAGCCGCGACCGGTGCCGTAGGCGTCGGGGGCGTACGCGGACCAGGTGAGGATCTCCGTCGGGCAGCACGGCCGAAGCGACGGGAACGATCGGAAACGGGATGAGCGGGCCCCAACTGCCGCCGACGGCTCGATTGGCCGCCCCTGCACCCGGATTTCGGCCGCGGCCGCGACCGGGGCGCGGTTACCGGCCTCGGTCAACGCGGTCAGCCGCACGTAGCGGGCCATGATCGATTGGAACGCAGCGCTTTTGCGGTTCACGTCGTCCTGCCATGTCCCTGCCACGACGTCGGTGAATACTTTTCCGTCGGTGCTGACCGCCACGGTATAACCGCCGATGCGTCCAACCGGATTGCCGTCTTGACGCGGCAGATCCTCCGCCGAGCCGACGGAGGTAGGCCCACCGCCGAGGACGAACCCGGTGGAAGCGACCACAACGTCTACGGTCACGAGCACGCCAAAACGCATGCGGCGTGTATGGCTCGGCGGGTGAGCCTCAGCTTCGGAGCAGAATCCCCACGAATGGGAAACCCCGGCGCTGAGCCGGTCCGGTCGGACCGTGCCGCACGCACCGACAAACACCTCACTGGTCAGGAATTCGATTCTGTCGGGACACCTGGGCGATCCAGGTGGTTGAACGCGGCGCGGCCGGGGGTGGCACACCAGGTGCGGAACGGGCCTCGGGCAGCCGCCGCGCGCTGCGGGCCATGACGACCATGCCGAGGAGGATCACCCACCCCGTGGTGGAGACGCCGAGTGTCGAGAGCAGGATACCGGCGAGCAGTGATCCCGCGGCCGTGCCGCCGTGGCTGATGAGTTTGGTGGCGGCGAAGATTCGGCCGACGAGGTCCTCGGGGAAGGCGCGCAGCCGATGCAGGGCCAGCGCGACGTTCCCGATAGGGGCGACGAAGCCCATCCCCATCCAGCACAGCGCGAGCACTGCCGGGCTCGCGTCGACCGCCATGGGGAGGCTGAGCACGACCCACGCCCACACCATGGCGGTGAGCAGGGCCCGCGGCGCGAAACGAGTGGCGAGCGCTGCGGCGGGGGCGGCTCCGAGTAGACCGCCCAACCCCGTGGCCCCCAGCACTACGCCGATCGTCCAGGTCGAGTGGCCGCCCTGCCTGATCTCCACCGTCATCGAGAGGATGAGGATCTGAAAGATCGCGTTGGTGATTCCGAGGATCACCGTCGCGCCCCGTACGAAGGGTTCGGACCACAGGCTGCGGACTCCCGCCCACGCCTGGTTCCAATCCCAGACGCGGATGTCGTTGCGGGCGCGTATGTTCGGGCTTCCCTTGATTCGCGCGCGGATTCTCGACAGGGTCCACAGGCAGTACAGGTAGGAGGCCGCGTTCGCCAGGAACGGCAGGGTACGGGCGATGCTGAGGGTCGCCGCTCCGATGAGCCTGCCGATCATATTCGCTATGGGCTGCTCGGCCTCGAGGAACGCGAGCGCGGTCGGGCGTTCCTCGGCGGTGACGACATCGCGGACCAGGCCCAGTTCGCTGGTGTTGAAGAAAACGTAGGCGGCGCCCTCGATGAACGCGGCCGCGGCCAGCAGCACCGGCAGGCCCGGTGGCCGCTCGGCGACGATGAATGCGGCGAGCAGCGTCGCCGCCAGACCCGAACGCTGACACATGACCAGGACTCGCCGTCGATCCCACGTGTCAGCCACAACTCCCGCCGGTACCTCGAACAACAGGCTGGGCAGCATGGTCGCGAAGGACACGACACTGGCCGCGACCGGTGAACCCGTCAGGATCAATGCCAGCAGGGGGTAGGCGATTCGCACACCGTGCAGACCGACGTGGGAGACCGCATTGCCGGACCACAACAACAGGAAGTTCTTGTTGTCGAAGATGTTCGAACCCTGCATCACGAATCGATTTCGCTCGCGCCGTCAGAGAAACTTGCCGATGAACGCGAGGATCTCGCGTAATCCATTGCGCCACGCGGTGATCACCGCGAGCGCTGCGCATCCGAAGGCCACACCGGCCGAGCTGAACGCCCAGGAGGTCAATCCGGCTGTGCTCAGCGGGACATTCTTTCCGGGCCACGGGTAGGAGCCCGTCCCTCGCAGGGCACTGATCGCCAGCCCCACCTGCGGGCCCCAATCGTTGCCTATGCCCATCGCTGCCTGCACCTTCGGCAGGTTGGTGTCGAGGTTGAGAATGACCACGAGCACCAGGATCGCGACCACTACAGAAGCGACGGCCGTGACACCACCGGCCAGGTCACTGCGATTGGTGATCGCTTGAATCGCCCCGACGACGACCACGAAGATGGCGACGCTGATGAAGATCGCCCAGCCGCCACTGATCTTCACACCTGGGGGCGCGGCCTGCGACCACAGATTCAGGTGGCTGGTGGTGTGGGTGAACTGACCGAAGGCATTGACCGTTCCCTTCCCGTCCCAACCCGAGGCCTTCAGCCAGGGCTGGAACATCATGAAGAACAGGATCGAATTCCCCACCGCTGTCAGGCCGTACGGCCAGACACCCCTGAGTGGGCGCGCGGTTGGCGGCTGGGGATCGGGGCTGGCAGAACTGCTGGCGGGCTGGGAAGGTGTCGGTTGCACCATCAAAACAGGCTACAAACAGTCGATTCGGGGGTATTGCCAATGCTGGGCAGGGCCACCGGCTCCGGGAAAGCCGAGTTCACCACGCAGGTATGGCATCCGGGAATGCTCGAGGACCTGGACGACATCGTCACCCTCGACGGCGCGAGATTCCGTTCCGGGAGGCGATTCCGGCCGATGCGTCCGCCCTTCGTGACGCCCTGTTGCGGGGGATGCGGGCGTCGCTCGAGCGGTTGCCGCGCGGCGAGGGCGGCGTCGAATGGGTGCGGGGTGTCATCGAGGACATGCGGCCGCGCCATCTGGCGAACTTTCGACGATTCCTCGACGACATAGCGCAGGGAAACGGTCGCCGTAAGATCTTCGTCGCCATGGATGGCAAGGGGGAACTGGCCGGTTTCACGCAGCTCGACGTCTGCGCCGACGCGGGAGGTGGCGTTTACGGCCAAATGGAGGCGTGGGTCACCGAGCCGCAATACTCTTCCCGCGCAACTCGATACGTCGGCCGCAGCCTGGCCTCCAGCTTGATGGACGCAGCCAAGCTGTACGCGGTCGCATCGGGCGCGCATCGACTGGAATCCAACACGACCAAGGGCCTTTCCTCAGAGGCCGCACACCTGCGGCAGGGCTACGAGCCGAGGCCGGGCCTGTATCCGACGCCGGCCCTGTGGCTGGAGAACGGTGGCAGGCCGGATGTGGGCGCCCAGATGATGCTCACCTGGACCATCCCCTCAATCTCGGCGGTTCACTAGCGCCGGATTTCGGCCGGATGCGCCACTACCCCCGACCCTCGAAGTCGCTCGAGAAGCCGATCGAAGATCAGGGGTTGACGAAGAAGTAATAAGCGCGCATACTAATTGCATGACGTTGATCGCTGAAGCCTCCGCCACCTCGACCGCCACCCCCGCCGCCTTCTTCGCCAAGTGGGCCGACATGGGCACGTGGCAGGAGTGGAACCAGGACACCGAGTGGGCCAGGCTCGATGGGAAGTTCGAGCAGGGCGCGACCGGCACCCTCAAGCCCAAGGGCGGCCCCAAGACCAAGTTCGTCGTCACCAAGCTCACCGACACCGAATTCATCGACTCGTCCAAGCTGATCGGCGCGCGGCTGATCTTCGCCCACCAGGTCATCACCGACGGTGAGCGCACCACCGTGAAGGTCCGCATCACCATGGAGGGCCCGCTGCGCGGCCTCTGGAACAAGATCATGGGCGGCAATCTCGCCAAGACCCTGCAGGGCGATGTCGAGGCGCTGGTCGCGGCCGCCGAGGCGGTGCTGGTATGAGCAGCCGGTACTGGCTCCCCGTCATCTCTCGCGACATGGTCGGCCAATGGCGGTTGAAGAAGTAGCTCGCACCGAATTCGAGCATGCCGACGAAAGCCCCGGTCTATTGCTGTGGCAGGTGACCAACCGATGGCAGGCCGCACACCGCGCGGCGCTGACCCCTTACGGCCTCACACATGTCCAGTTCGTCCTGCTCGCCTCCCTGACCTGGCTCACCAGCCGGTCAGGCGAGCCGGTCACCCAGCGCGACCTCGCCGACCACGCCGCCACCGACCCCATGATGACCTCCCAGGTGCTGCGCACCCTGGAACACAAGGGCCTGCTGGAACGGCGCGACCACCCCACCGACCGCCGCGCCAAATCCCTGATCCCCACCGAATCCGGTGCGGCCCTGGTCAATCGGGCCATCGGCGCCGTCGAAACCTGCGACCGCGAATTCTTCGCCCCCCTCGGCGACCGCACCCCCCGCTTCACCGACTCCCTGCATCGGCTCCGCGATCGCGGCTCCGGCTGAACCGTCTCACGCAGGACGCGAGTGGGCGGGGCCCGAACCACTGCGCCACTGTCTTCTGCTCAGGTTTCAGAAGCTGGTTATGCCATTGACTGCGATGCTCGGTTCGGCGGGGCGTGAGTCGAAAGCCACTGCCGGAACCGTCTCTGGATGGTGGACGGAAGGGGCGGCGCGGCGGGAAGGGCCGCAAAAGGCCTGGCGTGCACCGACAGTGGTCACAGGACGGAGTGCCGGGGCCGGTGCCCCGGCAACCGTCGTGGACCGACGATGCCGGGGTCGGTTCGGCCGGGTCAATCGTGTCCCGGAAGCCCCGCTTCTGCCGGCGCTGCGCTCCGGCGGGGTAGAAACAGCAAGGTGAGGATCGCGCCGACGATCAGCACACCGAGGCAGGTGAAGACCGCCTGAGTCATGCCGTGTGTGTAGGCGTGGTCGGCGGCGTGCATGAGCGCCGTGCCGAGCCTGGCGGGCAGGGTATCGGCGACCGCGTGCGCTCCGGCAACGTTTTCCTCGACTGCTGCTGCGGCGTCGTTGGGCAACCCGACGCGGATGTCGCCGAGCCTGGATCGGTACTCATCGTTGAGGACACTGCCCAGCACCGCGGTACCCAGCACAACCCCGATGCTCTGCAGGGTGCGGGACAAGGCATTCCCCATCCCGGCCTGATGTTCGGAGAGGGTGCTCAGCACCGTATCCGCCGCGAGCGGCAGACCCAGCCCCAGACCCACGCCGAATAGCGCCAATCCGAGGGCCACGATGCCGTATCCACTGCCCACGTGCACCTGAGCGAGCACGAGCAGACCGCAGGCGCCGATCGTCATACTGGCCGGAATCACGTACTTCACACCGATTTTCGCGCCGAACGTCTCACCCAGGCCCGCACCGGCCAGCATCGCACCGATCATCGGCAGCAATCGCAGCCCGGTGCCCTGCGCATCGCTGCCCTGCACGATCTGCAGGAACGGCGTGAGCAGGAACAGCACACCAGCCATCGCGAAACTGATGACGGCGAAAGCAATAGTGCCCCAGGTGAATAGGCGATTACTGAAGAGCTTCAAGTCGATCAGGGGGGACGCGGTGCGGCGCTGCCGATACAGGAATGCGGCCACCAGGACCACTCCGGCGAGCAACGAGCCGAGCACCGGCCCGTTCCAACCATCGATCGGCTCTTGGATGATCGCGTAGGTCATCGCGACAATTCCGGCTCCCGACAGCACCGCCCCCGGCCAGTCCAGGCGCGGATTGGCCGGATTCCGGCTCTCGGGCACGAACAACCGGACGCCGATGAGGGTCAGCACCACGACCGGCGCATTGATCAGGAAGATCCAGCCCCAGGAGAAGTGCTCGAGCATCCAGCCCGCCAACAGCGGACCGGTGGGCAGCGCCACCACCGCACCGACGGTGGTGACCGTGACCGCGCGCCGTCGATCCGCGTCGGCGGGGAAAAGCACCGGCAGAATGGCCATGCCCATCGGCATGATCACCGCCGCACCGGCACCCATCAGCGCACGCATCGCGATCAACCCGCCGGCGGTGTCGACCAGGCTCGCCCCGGCCGAGGCGACACCGAAGAGGACCAGGCCCGCCAGAAGCGTCCTGCGGCGGCCGAACTTGTCGCCCAGCGTGCCCATCGGCAGCAGCAGTCCGGCCCAGACCAGGTTGTAGGCCGTTGTGATCCATTGCAGCTGGCTGGTGGACGCCGCGAGCTTGGTCGACAGTGTCGGCAACGCGGTGATCAAGATATTGCTGTCCAGGCCGACGACCAGGAAACTCAGGGTCAGCGCGGCCAGGCCCCACCAGCGGGCCGCCGATCGCAGAGACTTCGGTGACGCGGACCTCGCCGGTGATTCGATAGTTGTCCGATCCGACAGCGCGGACCTAGGGTTGGACACGGTTGGCTCCTTTCAGCCAATCACACATCCCCCTGGGTCGGGCCTGTCTTGCCGGACTCCCGGTCCCAGGGGGTATTTCGCCCCAGCAGTTGGGGCAAACTCAATGGGCGCCGGGCACCTCGGCGTGCTGACTCGCGGCGATGGCCCGGAAGAGTTCGATGACCTGGACGCTCAGTGCCTGGACCGCTCGAACTGGTGGCGGCGTGTCGTTCTCCAACGTGCGGCGCAGCACGTAGGCCAGCAGGCCGGCCCGCTCGTCGAGCGACAGTCCGGTGTGCTCGGGGGATTCCGTCGCCGCGAAGAAGCCTCGGATGACACCGTCGAGAATGCATCCCGCTTCATCGACGCCCAGGTCCGCCCGCAGCAGGCCTTGATCACGAACCATCTCGAAGTAGTTCTTATTGCCCGCCAATTCCTGCTGGGCCGCGGCAACAGCCTCGTCCTGTGCGAGCGTTCCCAGTATCTCGACATCGGAGAGCAGCAGCGCCTTGACCAGCGGCCGGTGCGATACCTCGAGGAATATCGCGGTCATCAGCCGGTGCGGCAGTGCCAGCTCCGCATCATCGGACAGCTCGGTGATCAGCCGATCCATCAGCCGTCCGGTCTCGCGCTGAAGAACCGCCCACAGCAACGCTTCCCTGGTTCTCCAGTGCAGATAGATCGTTCCCTTGCCGATCCCTGCGCGCTTGGCCACATCGTCGACGGTGACCCGGCGGTAGCCGTGCACCTGCAACAGCTCGGCGGTGACATCGAGGATCCGCTCGGCGCGCGCCTGCCGCGCGTCGGAACCCGCTCGGAGGCGTTGTACATCACGCATGTTCTGACTATATGACCAGATTCCAATTTTGGTCAACTAGTTCTATCCGGGGGTAGTGGCTCAACCGGCCGGAATCCGGCGCTAACGCAGTGACGCCCCAGGCGTAGGCCCGGGGCATCACGAAAATGGTTGTGACTATGTCTATTTCTTGCCGGATCCGCCGCCGCTGTTGGCATTATTCAGGGAGTGGTGCTGGCCGAGTTGCCCCACCGGGCCCAATGCCCGAGCGTGGTGCCGGTCTTGCCGACTCCGAAGCGGAGTCGTTCGTCTTCGTGGGCGAGGTCCAGACGTTCGCCGCTCACCGCGGGTGCTTATGCGGTTTCGGGCAGGCTGGACAGGACCCGGACCACATCGGCGAACCGGATCATGCGATTGGGGTCCTCGGCGGCCAGACCCATCTCGATGTACTGGCGGATCAGCATGCTCGCGGTGATGCAGTGCTCGGCGGCGGTCGCCTTGACGCGTTGCCGCAGTTCGGCGGGCAGCTTCACGGAGGTGGTGACCATGCCGGTTTCGATCTCGTCGGCGGTCGGCGGCAGCTCCGGGACGGGGGCGGTGTCGTCGAAGGTCAGGCCGTTGAGGAATGCTGCGGCGTCCTCGTCGTTGCGCGGGTAGCCCTGGTTGGTCGGGTCGCTCATTGGTTGGCCTCCCATGCGTTGTACTCGGTGAGCTGGTGTTCCCTCATCGGGGTCCCGGTAGTAATCGCGCGAAATACAACGAAATGGCCTGGAACAGCGGTGATGTCGGATTTTGGGCGTTCGGTTTCACTGCTGGACAACGGTCGGGTTGGCCGCACGCGAGCGTCAGGTCGCACCGCGAACACGCCCACGACTTCGGCCTTGAACGAGTTGTAGCCGAGCGAGGCGTGCTCGATCAGCAGGAAGACGCTGGCCGCAGCGGGCGGTGCGGGCCGACAAGGGCGATAGAGCTCACAGCCCCGAGCAGGATGCGGCGTATCGAGGGAAGGTAGGTGGTTGGCGGCGCATCCGCATCTCCGACGGTGACGCGAGCACACGCTAGGGCAGCAGAGCAGTCCCCTGGATGACGCCCCGCCGCAGCCACCACAGGGCGAATCCGCATCCCAACAGACATCCGCACTTACGAATCCCGCGCGCGCACGATTCTCGCTCGGAAGACCGCAGGTCACCGCGACCCGTTACTGGCATTCCGGTGACGAGAGCTACTGACATTCGATGACGAATCTGCAGGTCAGAGCACTGACGTCGGGATGGCGAATCGCACTCGCACACACGCAGATGTGACTGATCGCCATATCTGTCACTTGTGCAGGGTTTCTGTCACCGAGCAACGAAGCCGCGCGCACCGCCAGCGTCTGCAGAGCTGGACGACGCACGATGCGAAGACGACGCTGGAGATGTGGACGACCGTCGCGGTGCGCAACTCGCCGACATCGCCGCGCACCTGGAACAGGCGCTGGCGACAGCCCGGGCCGGCCGTGCCCACGAAGTCGCTCAGCACCACGATGTATCTCAGCTCGATCTGTGCATCCAGGAGCTGGAACAGATCGTCGAGCAGGCGCAGGACCTCGTAGTATTCCGCCGCGTCTGGCGCGTTGTCGAGCGCCACGGCCGAGGACCATACCCCGTCGAAGACCTCGCCCTGTTCGCCGAAACCGACCTCGCCACTCTCGGACGGGTCATCGCAGGAATGATCCAGCGGGGCATCGTAAACACGGATGGAACAGACCCCGACACCGGACTTCCGATCGACGAACCCTGACCGGTGACATCCAGGTTGGAAATCTGGTGACAGATACCGTGATCAGCCCCGCATCAACCCCAGCTCGGACGTCATCCCCGGCGACAGATATGACGATCGGTCACAGCAGACCAGACGATGTCAATCTGAATTGACGTGCTCAGTTCTCCCGATCAGTTCAGGTCGGCGTCCGATCGGCGGCGTCGCTGCTCATCTTGTGGGTGCGGAGGTTCTCCATCATTCGGGCGTATCGGATACCCTCGTGGTAGTCTCGTAACATCCGAGGGTAGTCTCGACCGGGTGCCCGTAAAGCT
>NZ_JBIWMX010000036.1:0-104761 GCF_044766925.1 Nocardia sp. NPDC101769
TTGTTGCGTCAAGAACACCAATCATTCCAGGTCAGAGGGCACTTTCGCTATTTCACCGCACTCTCGATTCCCAATTACGTCGGTGGATCGAGGCTTAGTGTCGGGATTGGCGTCCAGGGTAGGTACGAGAGGCCCTGCCCTGGACTGCCACTCCACGGAAGGGGCGGAGATGGAACCAGACGGCTTGCCTGAATCCCTAACGGAAGCAATCGACGTGGCGCGTGCCATGACTGAGCCGGACAAGGCAGTGATCTACATCTTCCGGCCGTTGCTGACCACGAAAGCGGATCGGGATTGGGCGGAGTTCTTCGCCCGGCAGAGAGCCCAGCAGTTGGGCTTGCGTGTCTCCGGGGTGCTGGTGGTGGACAACTCCGATCAGGATCGGATGGGGATGCTGTACCGGCTTCTTCGGCAGATCGACTGTGCTGTGGTGATCACACCGTCACTCGCTCATGTCGGTGGAAATCCAAGGCGTGTAACAGCTTTCGCTGAACTCCAGACCGTCGACCCTGCTGCGTGTCATCACTGGCGGACCAAGGTCCCCAGGGAAGACCTGGACCAGCGCTGATACAGGAACCCGGTTGGACGGTCGGGCGTACTGCCTCGGAGGGGTATCTCTCGGTTGGTAGCTCCAGGCGATCGGAACGCATCCGATGAAGCTTCTTCATCGGTACTGCACCGTCACCGGCGCGTGGTCGGACCAGCGTTCGGCGTAGGTCGCGGCCTTCTCCACCACGGCCTGCTTGGCACGGGCCGCGATCTCGCCGCGCACCAGCTGGTAGTCGATGCGCCAGCCCGCGTCATTGTCGAAGGCGCGGCCGCGGTAGGAGTGCCAGCTGTAGGGGCCGGGCACGCCGGGATGCAGTTCGCGGACCACGTCCGCGTAGCCGGCGGCCAGCATGGACGACACCCAGGCGCGTTCCTGCGGCAGGAAGCCCGCGTTCTTGACGTTGCCCTTCCAGTTCTTGATGTCGAGCTCGGTGTGCGCGACATTCCAGTCGCCCATGATCACGAACTCGCCCGGATGGGCCAGCATGCGCGCACCGATGGCGTCCAGGAAGCGGTATTTCTCGTCCTGTAGCGGGGTGTCGGCCTCGCCGGTGTGGACGTAGACGCTCGCGATGGTCAGATCGTTGAAGTCGGCCTCGACATAGCGGCCGAGCGTGGCGAATTCCTCGACGGGAGACCAGCTTCCGTCCTGGAACAGGCCGACGCCGACACGCACCGCGTCGGGCTGGTGCCGGGACAGGATCGCCACGCCCGCCCGCCCCTTCAGGCCCGGTTCGGCATGGCTGAGGAACCATCCGGCGTCCAGCGCGGGCGCCAGCGCGCTACGCGTTTGCTCATCGGTCGCCCGAGTCTCCTGCAGGCAGACGATGTCGGCCTCGGTCGCGGCCAGCCACTCGAGCAATCCCTTGCCCGCCGCGGCACGCACCCCGTTCACGTTGCACGTACTGATGATTTTCGCCACTTTACGACCGTACAATGCGGCTTACCGACTCTCTTCACGGACATCGAGGTCCAGGAAGGGGTGACGACGATGACGTCAGGCACCACCCGGCCCACCGCCCCGCCCGCGCCCATCCGGGCGCTCCACACCGGCTCCGGCGAACCACTGCTCCTGCTGCACGGATTCATGCTGTCCCCGCATTGCTGGGAGCAGGTGGCACAGCGCATGTCGAGCCATTGCGAAGTGTTCGCTCCGGCCTTCACCGGGCACTGGGGCGGTCCCGAGCTCGAGGGCTGGTACCTCGACATCAGTGCCCTTGCCGACCGCGTGGAGGACCAGCTCGACGAGATGGGCTGGCGCACCTGCCATGTCGCGGGCAATTCGCTCGGCGGCTGGGTCGGCTTCGAGCTGGCCCGCCGGGGCCGCGCCCGCACCCTCACCGCTATCGCGCCCGCGGGCGGCTGGCAAACCCCCTCCACGCTGCAACTCCGAGTCGGGCTGAAGTTCCTGTCGATGGTGCCGTTCGTGGAGATCGGCAAGCATCTGCCGGCCGCCATCGCCTACAGCGGGTTCGTCCGGCAGGCGGTGGCGCTGCTGCTCACCAAGAACACCGAGGCGGCCTCGCGGGCGGGCATCGAGGCGGCCATCACCTCGGCCATGCACTGCAAGGCGATGCTGCCGATGCTGGTGAGCGGCCTGCGATTCCCGGCCCTCGAGCACCTGGCCACGCTGCGCACCCCGGTGCGGCTGCTCATGTGCGAGAACGACCGGATCATCCCGAATCGCCTGTACGCCCGGCGGTTCCTGGAGGAACTACCGGAATCGGCGGACCGCATCCTGGTCCACGACGTCGGCCACGTCCCCATGCTCGAGGCGCCCGACCGCATCGCGACGCTGATCGCCGAGCACGTCTACGCCAGCCGCACCCGCCTGCGGGCGGTCTGACGAGCCCGAATCACCTACGCTCTCCGGCACGCTCGGCGTTACCTGGAACCGTGCACCGGAACTCGTTCAGTTACATAGGATTACGGCGAATCCACGTCGCCAGGTTCGCGGCCCGTCTCGTTCTGGACCGAGCGGAGCCGAGGAGCGAGGCGGGGGAACGCACGGAGGAAGAACGAGACCTCCAGGGCCGCGAACCCGCCCGGAGCGAAGCGGAGGGCAAATTCGATATCGACAGGTGTGTGGAGAAATGACGCAACAACCGCAGGTGGACCAGTCCAAGCCCAGCATCGCCCGGGTGTACGACTATCTCCTGGGCGGCAAGGACAATTACGCGCCCGACCGGGAGGTCGGGGACTTCTTCATCAAGGATCTGCCGGGTTCGGTGGATATCGCGTACGCGAATCGGAATTGCCTCGTGCGCGCCATCGGCGAGATCTCGCGCGCCGGGATCAAGCAGTTCGTCGACATCGGCAGCGGCCTGCCCACCGCCGACAATGTGCACCAGGTGGCGCAGCGGCATCAGTCCGAGCCGCACGTGGTCTATGTCGACAACGACCCCATCGTGCTGGCGCACGGCCGCGCGATCCTGGAGACCGACGAGTTCACCACCGTCATCCAGGCCGATCTGCGTGATTCCGAGGGCATCCGCCACCATCCGGAAGTGGAGCGGCTCATCGACTTCTCGCAGCCGGTGGCCGTGATCTTCAGCGCCATCCTGCATCACCTCAACAATGACGAGAAGCCCGAGCAGGTGGTCCGCTACTGGGCCGACCAGATCTCTTCCGGCAGCATGCTCTACATCTCCCACTTCCGGTCCGGCTTCAACGAGCAGACGCGGGTCGCCGAGCAGAAGTTGCAGTCCACCTTCGGCCGCGGCCGCTGGCGCACCGACGAGGAGATCCTGGGCCTGTTCGGCGATCTCGAAATCCTGGAGCCGGGCCTGGTGCCCTGCTCCCTCTGGCGCCCCGAACCCACCGCCGAGGGCGTGGCCCGCATCGGCAGCGACCACCACGACCTCAGCGTCTGGGAGCAGCTGATCTCCGCCGCCCTCTCCCGCAAGCCCTGAGCCCCGAAACCCCTTGCGCCGCCTGCTGATCGCAGCACGCGATCAGCGGGTGTTCAGTCGAACCACTCCGGATCGCCCGCGGCGATGAGTTCGCGCAGAACGGCCGGATCGGCGAACGCGTCCCGCAGTAGCGCCCCGAGCGCCCGTAGCGCCGGCGCGTCCTGGCCGTACGCGACGAACATGCCCGCCTCGGGGTCGAAGCTCACCCGCTCCCCCAGCCCGGCCTCGTGCGTCGCCACCGCCGACCGCGCCACTCCAGCCCAGCCGTAACCGTTTCCTTCGTAACCGAATTCGGCGAAGACGGGTTCGGTGGTGAGCATGTGGTTGTCGGACAGCATCAGGCAGTAGTGCCCGGGCTTGTGGTCGTATTCGAAGAACATCAGTGGAGCGAAACTCTCACGATCGGTCACGCCCCGAACCCTAGCCACGACCCCCGACAAACCGATATTGAGTGAAACACCCTTATGTTGGACATGTGACCAGTAGAGTCTGGACGGGCCACCCGGCCGCGCGGCAAGGGGCCGCGTCCGAAGCACAGTGGGAGATTTCGCTGAGATGAGAACTGCGCGGGTTCTGTGTTCGGTCCTGTCGGCCCTGGCCATCGTGTCCAGCGGGTCTGCCGCGGCCGGGGCGGCGCCGGCCGACAGCGGCTCGGGGTCGGGGAGTTCCAGCGGCTCGGGGTCGGGCAGCGCCAGCGGATCCGGGACCGGTAGCGCCGGCGGTGCGCCGACCAGCGTGCCGTCGCTCGGCCCCGACTTCATGTGGGGCGTGGCCATGGCGGGATTCCAATCCGAAGGCCATGCGCCGGACAGCAATTGGAGCCGGTACGCGAATTCCGGCAAGGCGCATGACCCGTACGGCAATTCGGTCGACTTCTACGACCGTTACGCCGAGGACATCGATCTGGCGGCCGGGATGGGCCTGAAGGTGTACCGGCTCAGCATCGAATGGGCGCGGGTGCAGCCGCAGCCGAATGCCTGGGACGAGAACGGGTTCCGCTTCTACGATCAGGTCATCCAGAAGATCCGCGCGGCGGGGATGCGGCCCATGCTGACCCTCGACCACTGGGTGATCCCCGGGTGGGAGGCGGATCGCGGGGGCTGGAAGAACCAGGGCATGGTGTCGGACTGGCTCACCAATATGCGCAAGGTGGTCGACCGATACGCGCCCGACGACCCGATGTGGGTGACCATCAACGAGCCCATGGGCTATGTCGCGCAGTCGATCAAGATCGGTGACATCGGTGTGCTCGACGCGCTGCCGATGTTCGACCGGCTGGTGCAGGCGCACACCGCGATCTACGACTACATCCACAGCCGCCAGCCCGGCGCGCGGGTGACCAGCAATATCGCGCAGTACCCGATCGTGCAGAACCTCACCGACCTGCTGTTCGCCGACCGCATCCGCGGCAAGCTCGACTTCATCGGCGTCGACTTCTATTACGGCGCCTCGCTGACGCATCTGCCGAGCACCGCGCTGCTGGGCGACGAACTATGGAAGAACGCCATCGAGCCCGAGGGCATCTACTACGACCTGCGCACCTACACCGAGAAGTTCCCGGGCCTGCCGATCTACGTGGTGGAGAACGGACTTCCCACCGACAATGCCGCCCCGCGCAGCGACGGCTACGACCGCGCCGACCACCTGCGCGATACCGTCTACTGGCTGCAACGCGCCAAGGCCGACGGCATCGACGTGATCGGCTACAACTACTGGAGCCTCACCGACAACTACGAATGGGGCAGCTACTCACCGCGATTCGGCCTCTACACCGTCGACGCGAAGACCGACCCGACCCTCACCCGCCGCCCCACCGACGCCGTAGCCGCCTTCAAATCCATCACCGCCCAGGGCGGCGTCCCCGCCGACTACCGCCCTACCCGCAAACCTGCCCTGTGCTCGATCATCCTGCCCCTGGAGAGCTGCCTGCGCCCGGTCTCCGTCCCGTAGATCGTTACGTCGAACGGCGCCGTGCCGATCCCCGGCGTCCGGGGCCGCCGCCGGCGACTGGTGGCGGCCCCGGCCTTCCCGCGCGCCTAGTAGGCGAGCAGTCCCTTGGCGACGTGGGTCACCTGGATCTCGTTGCTGCCCGCGTAGATCATCAGCGACTTGGCGTCGCGGGCCAGCTGTTCGACGTGGTACTCGGACATGTAGCCGTTGCCACCGAAGAGCTGGACGGCGTCCATGGCGACCTCGGTGGCGATCTCCGAGCAGTACAGCTTCATGGCCGAGGCCTCGGCCAGCGTCGGCGGCTTACCGGCGCGGGAGCGTTCCAGGGCGTGGAAGACCATGTTCTGCACATTGATTCGTGCGATCTCCATCCTGGCCAGTTTGAGCTGGACCAGCTGGAAGCGGCCGATCTCCTGCCCCCACAGCTTGCGCGTCTTGGCGTAATCCACACAGAGCCGGTGGCATTCGTTGACGATGCCCAGCGCCATGAAGGCCACGCCGATGCGCTCGGAGGTGAAACTCGAGCGGGCGCTCTCCCGTCCGTCGCCGCCCTCGTGCTGCTCGGTCTCGCCGAGCAGCCGGTCCCGGCTCAATCGCACATTGTCGAAGAACAATTCGCCGGTGGGTGAGGCGTGCAGGCCCATCTTCTTGAACGGTTTGCCCTGGGTGAAGCCCTCCATGCCCTTGTCGAGCACGAAGGTCAGCACCTTCCGGTCGCGTTTGGCCGCGATCGTCTTGGACTCCGGGGCGCCGTCGCCCTCGTCCAGCTTGGCGTAGACGATGACGGTGTCGGCGTAGGGACCATTGGTGATGAAGGTCTTCTGCCCGTTGAGAATGTAGTCGTCACCGTCGCGGCGGACGTAGGTCTTCATCCCGCCGAAGGCGTCCGACCCGGAGTCCGGCTCCGTGATCGCCCACGCCGCAACCTTTTTCATGGTCACGATGTCGCCGAGCCAGCGCTCCTTCTGGGCGAGGGTGCCGCGCGAGAGGATGGTCGTCGCACCGAGCCCGATGCTCACACCCAGAGCCGTGACCAACCCCATGCACACCCCGGACAGCTCGCTGACGAGCACCGCCATCAGCGATTCCTGCCCGGAGAAGGGCCCGCCGTCGCCGCCGGGCTTCGCCGTCTTCTCCGGCAGCGACTCCCCGGCGGCCAGCGCCTCCTCCCGCTTGCGCTGCCCGGCAAGCAGTTTGGCGACCGCCTCGGAACCCAGCGCGTCGATGCCGAACTCGGCGAACAGCTTCCGGATGATCGGATAGGGCAGCATCTCGCCGCTGTCGAGGGCGTCCAGGTGCGGGCGCACCTCCTTGTCGATGAAGCTTCGCACCGCGCCGCGGATCAGCTCATCGGTCTCGGACCATTCGAACATCGTTGTCCGCCTTCCTGATTACGGCAGTCGCCCGGCGATATCGTCGATGGACCAGGGCCCCTCGGTCTCGATGGTCTTCACGTCGTGCCAGCCCGCCAGTTCGGAGATCGCGCCACCCTGCACCGCGAACACCTTGCCGGTGATCGGGCACTTCTCGGTGGCAAGATACGCCACCAGCGGCGAAATATTGGCCGGACTGAAGGCATCGAACTCGCCTTCTTCCAGTCCGGCCTGCTGCGCGGCCATCATCTCGCCCATGCCCGGCGTGGCCAGCGTGAGCCGGGTGCGGGCGATCGGCGCGATGGCGTTCACACGCACCCCGTAGCGGGCCAGCTCATCGGCCGCCACCAGGGTGAGCGCGGCGATACCGGCCTTGGCGGCACCGTAATTCGCCTGCCCGGCATTGGGGACCGTGGTGCCCGACGCCGACGCGGTATTGATCACCGCCGCAACGGGCTGATTGCCCGCCTTGGACTGCTCCTTCCAGTACCCGGCCGCGTGCCGCAGCACCGCCGCATGCCCCTTGAGGTGCACGGCCAGCACCGCGTCCCACTGCGACTCGTCCATGCCCGCCACGAAGGCGTCGCGCAGGATGCCCGCGTTGTTCACCACGACATCCAGCCGCCCGAACTCCGACACCGCCTGCTCCACCAGGTTTTTCGCGCCCTGCCAGTCGGCCACACTGTCGGTGTTGGCGATCGCCCTCCCCCCTGCGGCGACGATCTCGGCCGCGACCTCGTGCGCCGGGCCGGTGTCCGCGCCCTCACCGGCATTACTGCCGCCGAGGTCGTTCACCACGACCGCCGCGCCCTCCCGCGCGAACAGCAGCGCGTGCTCCCGGCCAATCCCCCGGCCGGCTCCGGTGATGATGGCGACCCGTCCGTCGAGTGCACCCATGAATGTCTCCCTAAGAGTTGTCGGAAATTTCGGCGAGGCCGTCGCTGAGGACGATGTCGCCGCCGCGGACCGTGCGGAAGGCGTAGGTGGTGACCCCGTCGGCCGAGCCGACCTTCCAGATCTGCGTCTCCAGGTCGTCGTTCGGGAACACCATCTTGGCGAAGCGCACCGCATACCGTTGCAGCCGAGCCACATCCGAGCCCGCGACCTGGGTCAGCACCCCCCACGACGACATGGCCATGGTGCAGAGCCCGTGCGCGATGATGCCGGGCAGACCGGCGTCCCGGGCGACCTGATCGTCCAGATGCAGCGGCACCGGATCACCGGAGGCCGGGGAGTACCGGTACGTCTGGTCGGCGTCCACGTGCGCGGCCACCGTGGCCAGCGGCTCCTGCTCCAGCAGTGCCGGATCGAACCGGTGCGCCGGGGCCGGATCGCCCACCTGCTTGCCCGCGTCGACATTGCGAAAGAAGGCGGTCAGGTACTGCTCGTTCACCAGTTCCCCGGCCTCGGACCGGCATTCGATGAGGATGGTGATGGTCGAGCCGTTGTCCATGCCCTCGAAACCGATGGCCTTGGCCCGCGACACCAGCTTGTCGCCGGGCCGGATGGGCCGGTGGAAATGGAAGTCCTGCTCCCCGTGCACCACCCGCCCGAAGACGTTCATCGGGGCCACCTCGATGACCGGCATCATCATGGCCTCGAAGACGGGCACGATGGCGAAGACCGGCGGGGCCGCATCGCCTTTCAGGTGCGCGGGAATGGGATCGTTGGTGGCCGCGGCGTATTCGGCGATCCGCTCGCGCGTGACCTCGAACGCCTCCTCGTCGGACCAGGAACCCAGCCCCGACTCGTTGAATTCGACAGCGGTGGAAGCCATCTCGGGTACCCGCTCGCCGTCAGGCCGCCGCGGCGAGCGCGTCGAGCGCGGCGAGAGTCTTGTCCAGCTGCGTGAGGCCATCCTTTTCCACCGCCTTGCCCAGCGCTCCCTTGATCAGCGCGCCCTCGAAATCACCGGACACCGAGAAGCGGCTGCCGGCGCCCTCCGGGGTGATGTCGAAGGCGAACTGCACCTTCACACCGGCCATGCCGGTGCCGCTGAGCACCAGCTTGTTCGGGGTCTCGACGCTCTCGACCACCCACTCGATCTTGTTGGCCATGCCGAGCATCATGATCTTGGCGGTCAGCTTCGCGCCCGGCGCCAGCACGGCCGGCGGCTCCTCCATCCAGCGCTCGTGGATGGAGAACCACCTGTCCCAGGTCTGTGGATCGGAGACCACGGCCCACAGGCCGTCGGGGGTGGCGGTCAGATCCTTGGAAGCTTCGATGTGTCCCACGGGATTACCTCTTCGTAGTCGCGGATGGAGGGGGAGGATCAGCGGTCGGCGCGCTGGTAGGCGGTGACGACGGCCGCGCCGCCGAGCCCGATGTTGTGCTGCAGGGCGGCGGTGACATTGCCGACCTGCCGCTTCTCGGCGGCGCCGCGCAGTTGCCAGGTAAGCTCGCTGCACTGCGCCAAACCCGTTGCGCCCAAAGGGTGTCCCTTGGAGATGAGCCCGCCGGAGGGGTTCACCACCCACTTGCCGCCGTAGGTGGTCGCGCCGGAGTCGATGAGGTGCCCGGCCTCGCCCTCCTTCGCCAGGCCGAGCGCCTCGTACAGCAGCAGCTCGTTGGCGGAGAAGCAGTCGTGCAACTCGATGACCTGGAAGTCCTCGGGGCCGAGCCCGGCCTGCGCGTACACCTTCTCCGCCGCCCGGACATTCATGTCGTAGCCGATGAGGTTCTTGGCGCTGCCGTCGAAGGTGGACTGGAAGTCGGTGGTCATGGCCTGGCCGACGATCTCGACCGCCTGCCGCGACAGGTCGTGGCGGTCCACGAATTCCTCCGAGGCCAGGACGACCGCGCCGGACCCGTCCGAGGTCGGCGAGCACTGCAGCTTGGTGAGCGGGTCGTAGATCATGCGCGAGCCCAGGATGTCGTCGAGCGTGTACTCGTCCTGGAACTGTGAATACGGGTTGTTCACAGAGTGCTTGTGGTTCTTGTATCCGATCTTGGCGAAGTGCTCGGCGGTGGTGCCGTACTTCTTCATGTGTTCACGTCCGGCCGCGCCGAACATCCACGGCGCCACCGGAAAGAGCACCTCGGAGATCTCCGCGAGCGCCATGATGTGGCGCGCCATGGGCTGTTCGCGATCGTCCCACGTGGAGCCGAGCGAGCCCGGCTGCATCTTCTCGAAGCCCAGCGCCAGCGTGCAGTCGGCCAGCCCGCCCCGGATCGCCTGTGCCGCAAGGTAGAGCGCGGTCGAGCCGGTGGAGCAGTTGTTGTTGACATTGACCACCGGAATGCCGGTCAGGCCCAGTTCATAGACGGCGCGCTGGCCGGAGGTGGATTCACCGTAGACGTAGCCGACATAGGCCTGCTCGATCTCGCGGTAGTCGATCCCGGCATCGGCGAGGGCCGTGGTCCCCGACTCCCGGGCCATGTCCGGGTAGTCCCAGCCACTGCCGTCCTCGTTCTTGCGCCGCCCCGGCTTCTCGAACTTCGTCATGCCGACGCCGACGATAAAAACGCGGTTCGCGAAGCGGCCCGATGTGGGGTGGGGGTGGGGCGACGGGTGGGCCTTGTTCGTCATCGAACTCCTCACATAGGGGAATGAAAACAAACATACAAAGCTGTATGTAACTAGGCAAGAGGGCGACGGTGTTCTCGGCATCGAGCACAAGATCGGCAGCTCCGGCCGGTATACCCGGACATACCGCCGATGCGGTGACCCCACCCGCGCAAACGGCGAAGGCCCCCGCCGCACACAGCGACGAGGGCCTTCGGGCCGAATCGATCAGCTATTCGTCGGCGATCCGGAAGTCGGGCATCCGAGCCTCGGCCGCCAGGCGCAACTGCGCCGAGGCCCGCAGCCAGCGCCGGTGCGCCCGCTCGGGATCGGGAGAAATGAAGTTGGTCACCAGGATTCCGCGCAGCGTATCCATCGCGGTGTAGGCGAAATCGCGAACGTTCTTGCGGTCCAGCTCATTCGGCACCAACTGAGCGACGGCCAGCAGCACCGCGTTGTTCACGAACGGCTCGACCTTCTCCATCTCGACCGCGAGCACCCGATCCGTGCGGCTGGCCACCCACAATTCGATGGCCGCGATGAACAGCGGGCCCTGATGCAACTCCCACATGGCCTCCAGGGTGGCGCCGATCGGATCGTCCCCGATGCGGACCCGCCGGATCTCCTTCATCGCCGCCTCCGTGCGCCGCTGCGCCAGATGACTGATCGCCGCTACCACCAGCTCGCTCTTGGAACCGAAATGGTGCACCTGGGCGCCCCGGGTCACGCCCGCGCGCTCGGCCACCCGCGGCGTCGTCGTCCCGGTGTAGCCGTACTCGACGAGGCAGTCGATGGTGGCGTCCAGCAGTCGCGTCCGGGTCTCACTGCTGCGCTGTTCCTGGGTGCGGCGCGGGGGTTTCGAGACGGCGGAGCTGGTCATGGGAGGATCTTACACTTACATACACTCGTGTATGTTCGCGCCGGAGGTGCGGGCGGAGTCCGGCCCGCACCGTGAGATGAACGCTGTGAGTCCTTGATCCTGAATGTGAGGTCTACACCGGTGTGCCGTGCACATTTCGACGGCCCGCCACGACCGTCACCGCGAGGAGTGCGGTGCCGACGACCGCCAGGCCCGCGCCGATCGCCGCCGGGGCGGTATAGCCGAGACCCGCGGCGATCACCAGGCCGCCGAGCCATGCGCCGGCCGCGTTGGCGATGTTCAAGGCCGCGTGGTTGAGGGCGGCGGCGAGGGTCTGGGCGTCGTGGGCGACATCCATGAGGCGGGTCTGCAGCGCCGGGGCGAGGGCCGCGCCGGATGCGCCGACCAGGAACGCGCCGAGGGCCGCGGTATACGGGTTGTGCGCTGCCGCAACGTATCCGGCGAGGATCACCACCATGGCCAGCAGGGAGATGAACACCGCGCGGTCGACGCCGCGGTCGGCGAGCACGCCGCCGGCGATATTGCCCGCCACCATGCCCAGGCCGAAGAGCATGAGCACCAACGGAACCAGACCCACCCGCAGGCCGGCGACATCGGTGAGGGTGGTGGTGATGTAGGTGTAGACCGCGAACATGCCACCGAAGCCCACCGCCCCGACCAGCAGCGTCAGCAACACCTGGGGACGACGCAGGGCCGTCAGTTCGGTGCGGGGGTCGGTCATGCGAATGCCGTGCAGGTCCGGCACGAAGCGGGAGATGGCGGTGACGGTCGCGATGCCGATCACGGCGACCACGACGAAAGCGTTTCGCCAGCCGAGGTTCTGGCCCAGCCAGGTGGCTGCAGGAACGCCGACGACATTGGCGGCGCTCAGGCCCAGCATAACTGCGGCAATCGCCTTGGCGCGCTGCCCCACCGGCGCCAGCGAGGCCGCCGCCAGCGACGCCACCCCGAAGTACGCGCCGTGCGGCAGGCCCGAGACGAACCGCGCCACGGTCAGCGTCGAGAAGCTGGGTGCGATCACACTGGCCGCATTACCCAGCGTGAATGCCACCATCAACGCCATCAGCAGCCGCTTGCGCGGGACCCGCGCACAGAGCGCCGCGATCACCGGCGCGCCGATCACCACGCCCAGCGCGTAGGCCGAAACAATATGTCCGGCAGTCGGTTCGGAGACCTTCATGGAGTCGGCGATATCGGGCAGCAAACCCATGGTGACGAATTCGGTGGTACCGATCCCGAACCCGCCCAGGGCCAGCGCCAGCATGGCGGGCACATGCCACCGCTCGCGTGACCCGACGGGACGGTCCATCCCGTCGGGGTTCATCTCGTCGGGAGCGGATGCGGTGGTGGCTGCGGACACGGATTCGGGCACAACCAAGCGCAACACAGTGGCGAACCGTCCCGATACCGCCCGGTCTGGTGATTTCACTCACCGACCAGCCCGGATCCTGGGCCGGCCCACGCCACGCGACCGCCGGGACGCTGGCCCGGCGGGCTGCCCGCGCGACCCCGGTCAGACCGTGACCGGTGCGGCGACCCGGCTGGGATCCTCCTCGCCGAGCGGCGGGATGACGGGAAAGTTACTGCGGAACAAGCCATCCGGGTCGTACCGGTCCTTGATCTCCAGCAACCGCGCCAGGGTGACCGGATCGAAGACCGCGGCCGGGGTCTCACCGGAATCCAAGTAGGTGAACGGTTTCCGGCCACTCAGGTACGGACGCAGCGCATCCACCACGGCATCGCTGCGCTCGGCGACGGCCGCCTCGAAGTCCGGGGTCGGCGCGGGGCCGAGCAACGACAACAGGTACGGCTCGGCGATCCCTCCCGCACAGCCGGCGTCGGCGCACGGCCGGGTCAGCGCGCCGCCCAGGTGCCGGACCTGGACCAGCGCGAGCGGCCCCACTCCGCCCTGCGGCGCGGCGGCGGCCAGCAGCGCATCGCTCACCCGCCCGGAGAACTCGGCGAGCAGCTCACCGCGCACCCGGGCCGGGCTGGGGTCGGTCGGCTCCATGCAGACACCGCCGACCTGCGCGGCATCCAACGGCCGCCGGGTATCCAGCACCGCGCCCGGAATCTCCTCGAACAACCGCAGCGGACCGGTGACCGCGCCCAGCGCAACCACATCCACGGCCACCATCGCCCGGCCGCGCAGCATCTCGGGAACCTCGGGGAACGGCGGGAATTGAATGAGAGTCAGCCAAAGGCTCAGTCCCTCTTCGGCTTCCGCAGTGGCCTGCCGGAAGGCCGCGACCACCGCCTCGGTCCGCTCGGCCGGCCACAATATGCGGCCGCCGAAAAGCCCGGTCGCGTCGAACAATTCGAATTCCATGCCGGTCACCAGCGCGAAATCGCCGCCGCCGCCGCGCAGAGCCCAGAACAGATCGGGCTCGGAGTCCGCCGTCACCCGGCGCTGATCGCCGTCCGCGGTCACCACCTCCAGCGCTCGCACCGCGTGCGCGGCGTAGCCGCGGCTGCGCGCGAACCAGCCGACACCGCCGCCCAGCATGTACCCGGTCACCCCGACCACCGCGGAACTGCCGCAGGCTCCGGCCAATCCGTACGCGGCGGCCCGCTCCAGCACCGGCTGCCAGGCCACCCCCGCCTGCACCCGTGCCACCCGCGCCGCGGCGTCGATCTCGATCCCGTCCAACGCCCGGGTCGTCACCAGGACGGTCCCGTCCGCCGCCGAGGAGGGACTGTGCCCGGTCGCCCGCGTGCTCAGCGGCAGCTCGGCCGCCGCCGCGAACCGCACCAGCGCCGCGGCGTCCGCCGCGTCCGCGACCTCCACCACCGCCGAAACCCGCTGCCGCACGGCGAGATTCCACGGGGTGCTCGCCTGTTCGAAACCCTCGTCCCCGGGTACCAGCACCCGGCCCCGCACCACAGTGCGCAGCTCACCACCGATCGCCGCCATCGCTCCTCCTTCGCCGCCGCGCGTACCGCAGCCGAACCCCTTCTGTCACAGGGGTATTGACCGTCCGGTCGGGTGCGTTGACCCGTCGGCACGCGGCCATGCTGGCAAGGACCGTATGAACGTTTCGTGATCACGGCCGGGACAACCCCGAAAACAGTTCGGGCACCCGCCCACCCACCGGTTCCGGTGGGGGCAGGTGCCCGTGTGGCGCGGTGGATGGTCCTGGCCGGGACTGTGGTCCCGGCCACCATCTCCACCGCTTCGCGCTGTTCACGTTCGTCGGCGCGTTCTCTCCTCGGACGTCGAAGCGTCCACCCGGAGTTGGGTTTCTAGCGCAGCTCGCGAGCCAGGTTGGCGTCCAGCACGCCGAGGAACTCCTCGGTGGTCAGGTAGCCTTGGTCGCCGCCGACCAGTAGCGCGAGGTCCTTGGTCATCTGGCCGGACTCGACCGTCTTGATGACGACATCCTCGAGCGTCTGGGCGAAGCCGATCACCTCGGGGGTGTTGTCCAGCTTGCCGCGGTGAGCCAGGCCACGCGTCCACGCGAAGATCGAGGCGATCGGGTTGGTGGAGGTGGGCTTGCCCTGCTGGTGCTGACGGTAGTGCCGGGTCACGGTGCCGTGCGCCGCCTCGGCCTCACAGGTGCGGCCGTCCGGGGTGAGCAGCACCGAGGTCATCAGACCCAGCGAGCCGAAGCCCTGCGCCACGGTGTCGGACTGCACGTCGCCGTCGTAGTTCTTGCAGGCCCAGACGTAGCCGCCCTCCCACTTGAGCGCGGAGGCGACCATGTCGTCGATGAGGCGGTGCTCGTAGGTGAGACCGGCCGCGTCGAACTCGTCCTTGAACTCGGTCTCGTACACCTCCTGGAAGGTGTCCTTGAACATGCCGTCGTAGGCCTTGAGGATGGTGTTCTTGGTCGACATGTACACCGGGTAGTTCTGCTGCAGGCCGTAGTTCAGCGAGGCCCGCGCGAAGTCCCGGATCGAGTCCTTGAAGTTGTACATGCCCATGATCACGCCGCCGTCTTCCGGCATGCGGACGACCTCGTGCTGGATCGGCTCGGAGCCGTCCTCGGGCGTGAAGGTCAGGGTGACGGTGCCGGCCTGGTGCACCTTGAAATCGGTGGCGCGGTACTGGTCGCCGAAGGCGTGGCGGCCGATGATGATCGGCTTGGTCCAGCCCGGAACCAGACGCGGCACATTGGAGATGATGATCGGCGCGCGGAAGATGGTACCGCCGAGGATGTTGCGGATGGTGCCGTTCGGCGACCGCCACATCTTCTTCAGGCCGAACTCCGTGACGCGGGCCTCATCGGGGGTGATCGTCGCGCACTTCACACCCACGCCGTGCTTCTTGATGGCGTTGGCGGCGTCGATGGTCACCTGATCATCGGTCTTGTCGCGATACTCGATGCCGAGGTCGTAATACTCGAGGTTCACATCGAGATACGGGTTGATCAGTTTGTCCTTGATGAACTGCCAGATGATCCGGGTCATCTCGTCGCCATCGAGTTCGACGACGGTCCCTTCAACCTTGATCTTGGACATGGATCTTCGTGTCCTCCTAGGAAGGTGGTGCTCCCATTGCACGGCCGGTGAGCACCGCTTGTAGCGGACCCCAGCTGTTCAACAGACAACGTATACGCATGGCGCTCGGCACGGGACCTGTGGTGCCAAGTCCACGTACGCTGTGGCGTCAAGCAAGACAAGCGTACTGCTGCTATCGATCTCACCGCTCGGGTGGCCCCCGCTGTGCGGGATTCAGTGCGGTTACCGATTAGTAGCTTTTCGCGTGACTTTCCGCACTTTCCAGGATGCGAAAACCCGCGGCTCGCGGCAACCCCCAAACCCGCGGACCGCGGGATATATGGTGTCGCGACCCGCGGGTGAACAGTCGGCCGGTCAGACGCCCACGTGTACGTGCTCGGCGCCTTCGAGCAGATTCTCCGGCTTGTCCCGCACCATGAACGCGATGATCGGAATGGTCACAAGGAAGAATCCGGCACCGATCAGGAACGCGATGTCATAGGAATGAATCGCGGCCCGGGCCATCACATGGTCGACGCCCGGATTGTTCCGCGCGAACCGCTCGGCCACCTGCACCGCGATCGTCGACAGCAGCGCGGTGCCGATCGCGCCACCCACCTGCTGGGCGGCATTGAGCAGCGCGCTGGCGACACCGGAGTCACGCTCCTCGACCTGGTGCAGCGCCGTGGTCTGCATGGCCACGAACAGCCCGCCCATGCCGAGTGCGATCAGAATCACCGCCGGCAGCACGCCCCCGGCATAGCTGTCGCCGAAGCTCAGCCGCGACAGGTACAGCAGCCCGGCCGTGCCCAGCACCGAACCGGTGATCATGAGCGGCCGCGGTCCGATCCGCGGCAGCAGCCCGCTCGCGACGCCCGCGGAGACGACGATGCCGATCGGGAAGGGCAGGAACGCCACCCCCGCCTTCAGCGCCGACCAGCCCAGCGTGATCTGGAAGTAGTAGCTCATGTTGATGAACATGGCGAACATGGCGATCGGCAGCAGCAGCGCCACGAGGAATGAGCCGCCCCGGTTGATCTCCCCCGGAATACGCAGCGGCAGAAGCGGATTCGAAGACCGACGCTCGATGGCGACGAAGGCGGCCAGCAGCGCGACACCCGCGATCAGCAGGGCCAGGGTGGTGCTCGCGGTCCAGCCGTCGGAGGCCGCGCGGCTGAAGCCGTAGACCACCGAGACCAGGCCGAGTGTGGCGGTCACCGCGCCGGGCAGGTCGTAGCCGCCGGTCCGCGGCGCGGGCACGTCCCGGGCCACGAAGGCGAGCGCGCCCAGGAAGGCGATCAGCGCGATCGGGGTGTTGACCAGCAGGCACCAGCGCCAGTTGGCGTATTCGGTGAGCGCGCCGCCCACGATCAGGCCGATGGCCGCGCCACCCGCGGACACACCCGCGAAGACGCCGAACGCGCGAGCGCGCTCCCTGGCCTCGGTGAAGGTGACCGACACCAGTGACAGCGCGGCCGGCGCGAGCAAGGCGGCGAACGCGCCCTGCAGCCCGCGCCCGGCGAAGAGTTCCGCGCCGTTCTGCGCGAGCCCGGCCAGCGCCGACGCCCCGGCGAAGCCGACCAGGCCGATCAGGAACATGCGGCGGCGGCCCAGGTAGTCGGCGAGACGGCCGCCGAGCAGCAGCAGGCCGCCGAAGATCAGCGTGTAGGCGGTGAGCACCCACTGCCGGTCGCCGTCGCTGATGCCCAGGTCACGCTGGGCGAACGGCATGGAGATGGTGACGATGGTGGCGTCCAGCACCACCATCAACTGGGCGATGGCGAGTACGCCCAGGGCCCACCAGCGCGCAGGTCCGCGCTGGTCCGAGCTTTGTGATTCGTCTTCGAGTGTTGTTGTCGCTGCGGTCATGTCGTCTCCTCACGGACGGTCCGGGACACCCCCGACAATCTTGGCCCCTGCGGCCAATTGGCGTCAAGAGAAATTTGTCGCACTGCGACAGTTGGCATAATTGGACAGGAGAAGCGCTCGAGCGCTTACCATGGAGGCATGTCGGAGTTGTCAAGTCACCTCGGCGTGATCGCACGTCACCGGCCGGGTCTGCGTGAGCGGAAGAAGGAACAGACCCGGGCGCGGATCATCGACGTCGCGCTGCGGCTGTGCGACGAGCAGGGCTTCGACGCCACCACCGTGGAACAGATCGCCGACGAGGCCGACGTCTCGCCGCGCACCGTGAACCGGTACTTCGACAGCAAGGAAGACATCGTCATCGCGCCCATCGCCGACTGGGCGCGGGCACACGCGGACGCGCTGCGCGAGCAGCCGAATACCGGCAACGAATTGAAAGCGCTGCTGGACAGCTTCCTGGCCATCGTGGACCGCGTCGTCGACCACGACGAACCGCTGCCCTTCCGCTGGTTCCAGCAGATGCAGCGCATCATCCGGTCCACCGCCGCGGTGCGGGCGTGCAGCATGGCCGCCACCGAGAACAAGACCGAGCAGACCGCGCAGGTGCTGGCCGAACGCCTCGGCACCACCGTCGAGGATCTACGAGTCCGATTGCTGCTCGGCACCTTCCACGCCATCATGCGGGCCGGCACCGAGTCGGACGTCGATTCCGGCTTCGCCGACGAGCGTCTGATCGCGTCACCGCGCCGCATGGCGGAGGCCGTGGTCACCGCGTACCACGAATTCGTGCGCACCTGCGCGGAGCCCGCTGTGGCCAGCCCCACTTCCGAAACAGCGGCGTCCGCCCGCTAGAATCGCGCAACAGGTCAAGAGCATCAGCGATAAGGCCCCGGCTTGCTGATCGGCAACCCTCCAGCTGCGGTGGGGTGCTCCGGGTGCAGACCGGGCGTTCGAAGGCCGAACGCAAGCGCAACTAGGAGGTCCACCGAAATGTGTTGTTGTCGAAGCCCATTCGCCTCTCGATAACGTCAAACTTCCGCCATTCGGCGACCTTGTTTTTGGAGCAGAACACATGAGTGACTCGACCGCGCCCGCGGCCGTTGCGGCTGACGGCACCCTGGATCCGGCCGGCTGGTCCTTCGAGACCAAGCAGATTCACGCCGGACAGGCTCCCGATCCGGCCACCGGAGCCCGCGCCCTGCCTATCTACCAGACCACCTCCTACGCCTTCCGCGACACCGATCACGCCGCCGCGCTGTTCGGGCTCGCCGAGCCGGGCAATATCTACACCCGCATCATGAACCCCACCCAGGACGCGGTGGAGCAGCGCATCGCCGCGCTCGAGGGCGGTGTGGCCGCGCTGCTGCTGGCCTCCGGCCAGGCAGCGGAGACCTACGCGATCCTGAATCTGGCGCAGGCCGGCGACCACATCGTGGCCAGCCCGCACCTGTACGGCGGCACCTACAACCTGCTGCACTACTCGCTGCCCAAGCTGGGCATCGAGGTCAGCTTCGTCGAGGATCCGGACGATCTCGAGCAGTGGCGCACGGCCGTGCGGCCCAACACCAAGGCGTTCTACGGGGAGACGGTCGCCAATCCGAGCAGCTCGGTGCTCGACATCCCGGGCATCGCCGAGGTCGCGCACGCCGCGGGTGTGCCGCTGATCGTGGACAACACCGTCGCCACGCCGTACCTGATCCAGCCGCTGCGGCTGGGCGCGGACATCGTCGTGCACTCGGCCACCAAGTACCTGGGCGGGCACGGCTCCGCGGTCGCGGGCGTGATCGTGGACGGCGGCAACTTCGACTGGACCGTGCGGGACGCGGCGGGCGAGTCCCGCTTCCCGGGTTTCACCATCCCGGATCCCAGCTACCACGGCGCCGTGTTCGCCGATCTCGGCGCGCCGGCCTACGCGCTCAAGGCGCGGGTGCAGCTGCTGCGCGATCTGGGCGCGGCGGTGTCGCCGTTCAACGCCTTCCTCATCGCGCAGGGCATCGAGACGCTGAGCCTGCGCGTCGAGCGGCACGTGGCCAATGCCCAGGCGGTGGCCGAGTTCCTGGCCGGGCAGCCCGGCGTCGAGAAGGTCTACTACGCAGGGCTTCCCAGCTCCCCGTGGTTCGAGCGGGGCAAACAGTTGGCACCCAAGGGCGTCGGCGCCATCGTCTCCTTCGAGCTGGCCGGCGGCGTGGACGCCGGGAAGAAGTTCGTGGAGGCGCTGGTGCTGCACAGCCACGTCGCTAACATCGGGGACGTGCGGTCGCTGGTCATCCACCCGGCCTCCACCACGCATTCCCAGCTGACGCCCGCCGAGCAACTGGCTTCCGGTGTCACACCGGGTCTGGTGCGGTTGGCCGTGGGTATCGAGGGGATCGGCGACATCCTGGCGGATCTGCGCGCCGGACTGACGGCGGCGGCAAGTTGACCGTGAACATCGAATCGAGCACGTCCCGTCACGCGGCGGAGCTTCTGCTGCCGCCGCCCGACGGGACGCTCGGCAGCATCGCCATCGGGGATGTCGAGCTCGAGACCGGTGCCGTCATTCCCGATGTGACGCTGGCTGTGCAGCGGTGGGGCGAACTATCGGCGAACGCGGACAACGTGGTGCTCGTGGAGCACGCGCTGACCGGTGATTCGCACGTGGTGGGTCCGGCCGACGTACACCACGGCCAGGCCGGCTGGTGGGACGGCATCGTGGGTCCCGGCGCGGCGGTGGACACCCGGGAGTGGTGCGTCATCGCCACCAATGTGCTCGGCGGCTGCAAGGGCAGCACCGGGCCGTCCTCGCTGGCGGCCGACGGAAAGCCCTGGGGCGCAAGGTTTCCCGAGATCTCCATCCGCGATCAGGTGACCGCCGAGATCACGCTGTTCGACCTGCTCGGCATCGATCGCCTGGCCGCCGTCGTGGGCGGCTCCATGGGCGGCATGCGGGTGCTGGAATGGATGATCGACCGGCCCGAGCGGGTCGGCGCGGCCCTGGTGCTGGCGGTCGGCCCGCGCGGCACCGCCGACCAGATCGGCACCCAGACCACCCAGATCGCGGCCATCACGGCCGATCCGGACTGGCAGGGCGGCAACTACCACGGCACCGGGCGCGCCCCGATGACCGGTATGGGCATCGCCCGGCGCATCGCGCACCTGACCTATCGCGCCGAGTTCGAGCTCGACCACCGCTTCGAGAACCATGCCCAGGGCGATGAGGACCCGTGGGCGGGTGGGCGTTACGCGGTGCAGAGCTATCTGGAGTACCAGGCCGACAAGCTGATCTCACGGTTCGACCCGGCCACCTACGTGCTGCTCACCGAGGCCATGAACCGCCACGACGTGGGCCGTGGCCGCGGCGGTATCGCGGCGGCGCTGGGGTCCACGCCGGTGCCGTGCGTGGTCGGCGGGGTGGACTCGGATCGGCTCTTCCCGCTGCACACCCTGCAGGAGCTGGCCGATCTGCTGCCGGGTTCCAAGGGGCTGGAGATCATCCGGTCCCGGGACGGCCACGACGGGTTCCTGACCGAGACCGAGGCGGTCGGCAAGCTCATGCTCGAGACGATGGATCTGGCCCGCGCCCAGCGCGGGTCCGACCGCTGAAACAACGCTGCCCGTCCGCTGTAACCCCGCTGCCTCACCCGGAGGCGCGTTACCTCGCGTATCGTGTCCGTTTCGCTCGAATTGCCGTGACGCGCTTCCGGTTTCGCGCACATGACACCTCCGTAACCGGCGGCCCGGAATGCGTGTGCGCAAGGCTCGGCACACGTAATGTATTCAGGCATGACCGCCGCATTCGATGACATGGATCTACGCGATCTCGTCGATCTGCTCTCCGAGGACGAGCAGCGTGAACTTCGCCCGGCCATACTCCGTGTCCTGCACAGACTCCCCGACCAGGAAGTGTTGCGCCGTGAACTCGGCCGCCGCATGACCTCGGTCTAGCAATCCCCCAGCGCCGCGGGTTCGCGGCCACCCTCCGATCGAATACTCAGTGCCGCGACTCCGGTCGCGGCCCCGACCTCGGCGCGGTCTAGGTGACGCCGAGGCTGCTGATGGTCGCGGCCAGCACGATGATCGCGCCGCCCAGCACCGTCAGCCAGGCGACGTCGAAACCCTTGCTGCGCACCGCGAGCAGGCCGGCC
Source organism: Nocardia sp. NPDC101769 (assembly GCF_044766925.1). Taxonomy (NCBI): domain Bacteria; kingdom Bacillati; phylum Actinomycetota; class Actinomycetes; order Mycobacteriales; family Nocardiaceae; genus Nocardia; species Nocardia sp. NPDC101769. The sequence goes on from NZ_JBIWMX010000036.1 coordinate 21,600, forward strand.
CGGTCGGTCGGCAGAATCAGCCGCAGTGCCGCCGCCAGCAGCGTCCCGCCGCCGAAGAAGAAGGTGCCGCGCCGCCAGCGGTCCCAGGCGAGGAAGACCACGGCCACCACCAGCACCAGCGCTACCAGCAGTATGGGCAGATTGTCCCGGACGAATCCCCCCGCACGACTGCTACGGCTCTCGGGTGCGGCATGGGCTGGACTCACCGCACGAGCTTATCCGGCCCTCTGCGATGCTGGAGCCCGTGTTCCATCTCGTGTTCTTCGAACCTCGCATCCCTCCGAATACCGGCAATGCCATTCGGCTGGCAGCCGGCACCGGGTGCGAACTACACCTGATCGAACCGCTCGGCTTCGACCTATCCGAGCCGAAGCTGCGCCGGGCCGGATTGGACTACCACGACCTGGCCGTCGTCACCGTGCACAAGAGTCTCGCCGCCGCATGGGATTACATCAGGCCCGAGCGGATCTTCGCCTTCACCGCGACCGCCACCACCCGCAACACCGACATCGCCTACCGCAAGGGCGACGTCCTACTCTTCGGCCCCGAACCCACCGGTCTCCCCGACGAGGTCCTCGCCGACTCCCGCATCACCGACCAACTCCGCATCCCCATGCTCCCGGGCCGCCGCTCGATGAACCTCTCCAACGCCGCCGCCGTCGCCGTCTACGAAGCCTGGCGGCAACTGGGTTTTCCCGGCGCGGTCTAGTGACAGATTGCCGCCCGAGCGGTCTACTGACATCGAAACCCACCGACATGCGGACGAATCGGACGTCGATCCGCGAACACCCGGAGGCTGCGGACATGGCGAAATACCCTGACCACATGTCGATTCCGCATGTCGAGCAGCCGGATATCCCCGAGTTCATGACATGGGAAGAGCTCGAGCGCCTGCCCGAGGAGATCGCGAATCAGATCGAGCTCTGGCGCGGACGGGTCGTATGGGTTCGCCACGCGCCGGGCGAGCATCAAATCTTCACCCGTCGCCTGACCAACAGCCTTGAACAATGGGCGCGCAAGGACATGTCGTCACACCCCGAACACTGCTGGGTCGCGAACCTCGAGACGAATGTCTTCTTCGGAACGACCGGGAAATCCGACTTCGTGACACCGGATTTCTTGATACATCGGTGCCTTGGGTCATCGTGGCAGGACGTACGTGCCTCCGACGTCCTACTTGCCGGAGAAGTACTGTCTCCCTCGAATACGCCATCCGAGATCGTGGCCAAGGAGGCGCGTTACGCGGAAGCGGGAATCCCTTGGTATTGGGAGGTCGAGCCGACCCGCGGGGCGAGCCAGATCGCGTCAGTCCGCGCCTACGCCCTCGAGACCGGACATGGGGAGCTTGCGGACGGGGTTCGCCCTCTGCATCCGGTCAACTACATCCTGGCCGGTGAATGGATTCGCGCCGAGGCCAACGACATCGAGATCGATCACCCCTTCCCGATCCGTATCCCGTGGACCGAACTCGAATACTGATCTCAGTCGTCGATTTCGAAGCGCTTGAAGCGGGAGGTCGCGCCGCCCGTCAGACGAACGGCGGACTTGGGGACGCCGTAGTGGGCGGCCAGCAGCTCGATGGCGGCCTTGTTGGCCTTGCCCTCCACCGCCGGGGCGCGCACGTACAACTGCAGCGCCCCGTCGTCGAGGATCTCGACCAGGGGCCCCTTCTTGCTCCCCGGTTTGATGGTCGCCCGGACCACTGTGGCCACGCCGCACTCCTTCCCGAACCTGGTCCCATTGTCTCGGACGGGATTCGAGTTAACAGATGGGGCCTGCGATACAGCACACAGGATCGGGGGCGGCGATCGAGGCCGGGACGTCGTAGGGTCGCAAGCGATGCCTGGCGAGCAGGGCGGGCGCCCGGGAAGGAAGTTCAGATGGTCAAGCGTTTGCTGTTACTACTGTCGGCCGTGGCTGGGGTGATCCTGCTGGCGACGGGAACGGCCATGGCCGGTCCTGTCGACGTGCACGACGACTCGAAGGTGCTCGATGTCGCCAAGGTGACGAATGCGGCGCTGCAGCTGTCGGATCCGGTGCAGATCTTCACCACCGAACAGCTCGCCAACGATCGCGCCGCATTCGATGCGAGGGCCCAGACCCATGTCAAGAATCCGACCGACGTGGTGCTGGCTATCAACACCAAGACCAAGTGGCTGTCGATCCGCACCGGCGCGAACTCGCACATCCGCGACACCTCGTCAGCGGGAACGGCTTTCGGCAATGCCCTCGGCAGCGGCGATTACACGGGTGCGACCATCGCGGCGCTGGGCGCGCTGAAGACGGCCGCCGATCAGGGCGCGCCCACCGGTGCCAAGGCCGGCAACCCGGCCCCCGTGCACCCGCCCGCCGCCAAGCCCGCGAGCAAGAACAGCAGCTGGGGCTGGCTGGGCCTGCTGTGCCCGATCCTGGTCATCGGCGGCATCATCGCGGCGGCCGTCGCGTTCTTCCGCCGTCGCCGCGGCACCCCGCCGCCGCCCGCCCCGTTCGGCGGCGGTGGTTTCGGCGGCGGCTACGCCCCGGGCGGGCCGGGCTACGGCGCCCCGCCCCCGCCGCCCTACGGCGGTGGCCGTCCCGGCATGAGCCCCGGTGCAGCGGCCGGTCTCGGCGCGGTCGGCGGCGCCCTGGGCGGCGGCCTGCTCGGCTACGAACTCGGCCGGATGGAAGGCGAACACGAGCACGACCGCGGCCCGGAGTACGGCCCGCCCCCGGAGTCCGGCGGCTACGGCGGTTACGACCCCGGCCCTCAGGAGTGGGGCGGAGGCGGCGGTGACTACGACTTCGGCGGCGGCAGCGACTTCGGCGGCGGCGGCGATTCCGGGAGCGGCGACTTCTAGCCGTTCGCCGATCCAGGCGACAACCCTTGGCGCACCCTGTATCTCACCCGGGTGAGGGGCGCGCCGCCCAACCGAAATATGGTGCCGGCGGCCGCCTTCAGCGGAAGTCGCGGGAACGGCCCTCGATGCGCAGGTCCATGCGCTGCAGATGGTCGGCGACAATGGTGACCGCACCCTCGGCGTTCTGCACCCGCCCGCGGATGAGCAGGGCGGGCGCGGTGGTGGCCAGGCGCCGGTAGCGGGCCCAGAGGCCGACCGAGCAGACCACGTTCACCATGCCGGTCTCGTCCTCCAGATTGAGGAAGGTGACCCCGCCCGCAGTGGCCGGACGCTGCCGGTGGGTGACCGCGCCGCCGACGAGAACCCTTGTGCCGTCGCGAATGTCGAGCAGCTGCGCGGCGGGGATGACACCGAGCGCGTCGAGGCGCTCGCGCAGGAATTCGGTCGGATAGCTGCCGGGAGAGACGCCGGTGGCCCATACGTCGGCGGCGGCCAGTTCCAGCGCGCTCATTCCGGGCAGGGCGGGTGCGGTGGTGGCCGCGCCGGTGCCGGGCAGCCGGTCGGGTCGTTCCGCGGCGGCCGCGCCCGCCGCCCACAGCGCCTCGCGGCGGGTGCCGCCGAGACTGTTCAGCGCGCCCGCGGTGGCCAGCGCTTCGGCCTGCGGCACGCTCAGCTCCACGCGCCCGGTGAGGTCGAGAAATGTGGTGTAGGGCCCGATTTCGCGGGCGGCCACGATCTGTTCGGCCAGCTCGGTGCCGATGTGCCGGACCGCGGCCAGACCCAGCCTGATCTCCAGGCCCTGTGCCTCCAGGGTCGCCTCGGCCAGGCTGTGGTTGATGTCGGGCCCGTGCACCACCACCCCGTGCCGTCGCGCGTCGGCGACCAGCGACTGCGTCGAGTAGAACCCCATCGGCTGGGCGCGCAGCAGTCCGGCGCAGAAGGCGGCCGGGTGATGCAGTTTGAACCACGCCGAGTAGAAGACCAGTGAGGCGAAACTCTGCGAATGGCTTTCCGGGAAACCGAAATTCGCGAAGGCGTACACCTTCTCGTAGATGCGGTCGGCCACCTCGCCGGTGATGCCGTGCAGGTCCTTCATCCCCTGATAGAAGCGAGCCCGCAGCCGTTCCATCTTCTCCGGTGACCGTTTGGATCCCATGGCGCGGCGCAGCTGATCGGCCTCGGCGGCGGTGAATCCGGCGACGTCCACGGCCATCTGCATGAGCTGCTCCTGGAACAGCGGCACGCCGAGGGTACGTTCCAGCGCGTTCTCCAGTGCCGGATGGTCGTATTCGGGCTCCTCCCTGCCATTGCGGCGACGGATGTAGGGGTGCACCGACCCGCCCTGGATCGGTCCCGGCCGGATGAGCGCCACCTCCACCACCAGGTCGTAGAAATTCCGCGGCTTCAGGCGCGGCAGGGTCGCCATCTGCGCGCGGGACTCCACCTGGAAGACGCCGACGGAGTCTGCGCGGCACAGCATGTCGTAGACGGCTTCCTCGCCCAGGTCCAGCCGGTGCAGTTCGATGGTGTGCCCCTTGTGCTCGGCCACCAGGTCGATCATGTAGTGCAGCGCCGACAGCATGCCCAGCCCGAGCAGGTCGAACTTGACCAGTCCCGCCGACGCGCAGTCGTCCTTGTCCCACTGCAGCACACTGCGATCGGCCATGCGCGCCCATTCGGTCGGGCACACGTCGGCGATGGGCCGGTCGCAGATCACCATGCCGCCGGAGTGGATGCCCAAATGTCTCGGCAGCCCCTCCAATTCACCGGCCAGCGCGAGCACGTCGTCGGGGATGTCGGTGTGCTGCTCTTCCGCCACGCCCGTCCAGCGGCTCACCTGTTTGCTCCAGGCGTCCTGCTGTCCGGTCGAAAAGCCCAGGGCGCGTGCGGCATCCCGCACGGCGGAGCGCCCGCGATAGGTGATCACATTGGCCACCTGTGCCGCGTACTCGCGCCCGTATTTGGCGTAGACGTGCTGGATGGCCTCCTCGCGCCGATCCGATTCGATGTCCACGTCGATGTCCGGCGGCCCGTCCCGCTCCGGCGACAGGAACCGCTCGAACAGCAGCTTGTTGGCGACCGGGTCCACATTGGTGATGCCGATGGCGTAGCAGACCGCCGAATTGGCCGCGGAACCCCGGCCCTGGCAGAGGATGTCGTTGTCGCGGCAGAAGCTGACGATATCGTGCACGACCAGGAAGTAGCCCGGGAAGTTCAGGGTGGCGATCACGTCCAGTTCGTGTTCGAGCTGCCGGTAGGCGTCCGGGTTACCGGCACGAGGCCCGTAGCGGCGGCCCGCGCCGCGGAGGGTGAGCTCGCGCAGCCACGAGTTCTCGTCGTGGCTGTCCGGCACATCGAAGGGCGGCAGTTGGGGCGCGATCAGCCGCAGGTCGAACGCGCAGTCCCGGCCCAGCGCAACGGCATTCGCCACCGCCTCGGGGCAGGCGGCGAACAGCCGCGCCATCTCGTCGCCGGAGCGCAGGTGCGCGCCGCCGGTGGGGGCCAGCCAGCCGGCCATGTCGTCGAGGCTGGAGCGGGCCCGGATGGCGGCCAGCGCCATGGCTCTGCGCCGGTGCGGCGGGGCCGCGAAATGCGCTCCGGTGGTGGCGAGTACGGGCAGCCCGACCCGGTCGGCGAGGGCGATGAGCCGGGCATTGCGCTCATCGTCCTCGGGGATGCCGTGGTGGGTGAGCTCCACGCTCACGTGCTCGCGTCCGAACCGTTCGATCAGATCGCGCAGCGCTGCCTCGGCCGCCACGTCGCCCTGCTGAAGTGCCTGTCGCACAGTCCCTTTGCGGCAGCCGGTGAGAATGTGCCAGTGCCCGCCCGCCGCGGCGGTGAGCCGTTCCAGGTCGTAGCGCAGGATGCCCTTCTCCCCCGCCGCCATGTGCGCGGCGGCCATCTCCCGCGACAGCCGCCGATACCCCTCCTGTCCGCGCGCCAGCACCAGCAGGTGTGGTCCGGCCGGGTCGGGTATGCCGGTGCGCGGCTCGGAATTCAGTGCGTCCGAGTCGGATTCGCGGCCGCGCCGCCGCCCGCGGGGTGCCAGGTGCGCGCCGGCGCGGGCCGCGGTGCCGATGGACAGCTCGGCCCCGAAGATGGTCGGCATCCGCCATTCCCGTGCCGCCTCCGCGAACCGCACCACCCCGTAGAACCCGTCGTGGTCGGTCAGCGCGAGGGCCTCCAGGCCCAGTCGCACAGCTTCCTCCACGAGCTCCTCGGGCTGGCTGGCGCCGTCGAGGAAGCTGTAGGCCGAATGCGTGTGCAGCTCGGCGTACGGCACCGCCGATCGCGCGACCCGCCCGAGTTCCCCGGCCTCGTACTTCTCCCGCTTCCGTGACCAGGCCGGGCTGTCGCCGCCGTCGCCGTCGACCGGCTTGCGCACCGGATCGGGCCGTCCGGACAGCACCCGTTCCATCTCGGCCCACGAAGGCGGGCCGTTGTGCCAGCCCATGACGCACCTCCTCCACAATCCGACCGGTCTCGATATCGAACATACATTCGAAACCGATTGGTCTCTACAGCGGCATACGCCAAATCCCCGGAGGCCGATTCGGCGGTGGGCAACCACACCGTGGCGCAGTAACTTACTTTGAAGTAAGTTCGAGGCAAATCAACTGCAAGGGAGCAGAAATGATGGCATCGCGAAGCGATTCGGTCAGGGGTGGCGGCGGGGCGACGGGCGGGCCCGATACCTCGACCGACAACGGCAGCGGTTCCCTGGCCCGCCGGCGCGCCCGCCGCGATCTGACCGGCAAGCACGTCGTCATCACCGGCGCATCCTCCGGCATCGGCCGCTCGGCCGCGCTCGCCGTCGCCGAGAAGGGCGCGGTCGTCATCCTGCTGGCCCGCCGCGCCGACGAGCTGTCCACCGTGGTGGACGAGATCACCGCCGCGGGCGGCACCGCGTTCGGCTACCCGTGCGATGTCACCGATCAGGACTCGGTAGACCGGACCCTGCAGGCGGTGCTCGACACCCACGGACACGTCGACATGCTGGTCAACAATGCCGGCCGCTCCATCCGCCGCGCCGTGCACCGCTCCACCGACCGCATGCACGACTTCGAGCGCACCATGGCCGTCAACTACTTCGGCGCGGTGCGCATGACCCTGGGCCTGCTGCCCGGCATGCGGGAGCGCCACGACGGTCACATCGTGAACATCTCCAGCGCCGGCGTCCAGGTCGCCACCCCGCGCTTCGCCGCCTACCTGGCCAGCAAGGCCGCCCTGGACAAGTTCGCCGAGGTGACCGCTGCCGAAATGCGTTCCAGCAATATCACTTTCACCACCATCCACATGCCGCTGGTCCGCACCCCCATGATCACCCCGAGCGGCGATCAGGGCACCGGCACCCAGTCCCCGGAATGGGCGGCGGCGCTCATCGTGCGGGCCCTCACCGAGCGCCCCCGCCGCATCGACGTGCCGCTCGGCACCCTGGCCGAGTACGGCTCCATGTTCGCGCCCGGCATCAAGGAGCGGGTCCTGCACCGCTACTATCGCGCCATCCCCGACTCCCCCGCGGCCAAGGGCGAGGCAGTGCCCGAACCGAAGACGGTCGACACGGACATCGTTGCCCCGCAACAGCGCCGCCGCACCGTCCCGCCCGCGGTCCGCGTCACCGGCACGGCCCTGCGCCGCGCGGCCCGGCTGGTCCCGGGCACCCACTGGTGACCACCCGCAGACCCGGACCCGCCCTGCTCAGGGCCGCACCCGGTGGGTGTCACGCGGGAAAAGCGCTGCCCACCTGATGTTGTCGGCCTCGAGCAGCCGCGACACCCAACGTTCCAGCCCGATGGCGAAGCCGCCGTGCGGCATGCCGTGGCTCATGGCCTCCAGCTACGCCGGATACCGGGCGGCGTCATCGCCGCGCGGTGAGGACGGCCAGCCATGCACGCCACGCTGCGGCGCGCCGAAGCCGGTGCGCCCCAAGGGTTGCCGACAGGATCGAACCTGGCAGGATCTCGGCATGACCGAGGTCCGGCAGCCGAATTCCCTGTTCTCACGACCGGAACTCTGGGCGGCGAGCTTTCTCGACGAGTACGCCTCCGATGTGCCCGGCGGGGACCGCGCAGGCCGCGAGGAGGAGTACGACGACTTCGAGGCGGAGTACGACCTCGGCGACGGTTACGTATTCCAGGTCGAGTCCGGCTCCTACGGTTCCTCGCTGACCCTGCGTCATCCCGGCGCCACCCGCCCGGTCGAGCTGGGCTGGGACGATCTCGCGCACTGGCATCCGCACGCCCTGCGCTGGTCCGAGGTCGACCTGATCTGCCGCGCCACCGCACTGGCCGACCCCGACGCGGCCTACCCTGGCCCGTACCTGGCCCTGCTCGGCCGTTTCGCCCCGCTGTGCACCGACGCCGACGCCGCGATCGCCGTCCCGCTGCTGCGTGAGGCATTCGCCGCCCTTCCGGGCCTGGACCCTTATCAGCGGCGCGCGTATGCCGCGCACGGCGATATCCGGGCATTCGGCGTGGATTGGCTGCGGGACGACGAAACCGGTTGGTGGTACCTCGATTACGTCGAGCAGCCGGACAATCCCTATAGCGATGATCCGGACTACCCCACCGGCGACCTGTACTCGATGCGCGACCCGGACGATCCCGAATTCCCCTTCGCCGCACTGGCAACCGCTATCGACCGGGCACGCGCCCGCTGCGCGGCCGTCCGCGACCAGCCCTGGTCGAGACACCCCGAGGTCGAGGCGGCCGCCGAGACCTTCGCCGCCGATCCGACAGCGGCGCACCGGACAGCCCTGGCCACCGCGCTGCACACCGCGGGTTGCGCCGACCGGTCCGTCCTGTCGGCGCTGTCCCCCGGCGCGGGTGAACTCCGCGCCCTGGTCATGACCGAGCTCCTCCTCGGCGTCGACCCCCACACCCTGCCGCGAACCCGCTCCGACCACACGTCCCCACCGCCCCGCCGCTACCACGCCCACGCCTACCTGCCCGTTTCCTCCTCCGAAGCTCCTCGGAACGGCCCGGCATCACAGCTGAAGCCCTTCCTCAACGCCGCCCTCCGAGCCGCTGGACTGGGAACCACCAAGCACGGGCCCGCCCGCCTGGGCCGAAGGGACGGCAGCTGGGTCGACGACCTCCCCCTGACAGTGATCGACGATTGGCGCACGGCGATCGAAGTGATACGCGATGTCCTGCTCACGGCCAAAGCTCCGGCAGGCAGCAGCATCGAAATAACCCGGCACGGCGAAACCGTGGTGATCACCCTCGACTGACCCCCCGCCCCGAATCACGGAGCGTGGCACCGTCCGGGATCGCCTACTTGCGGCAGGTCGCCGATCTGCTTGCGCGAGAAGCCAATTCGCCGATGCCGATCGGCAATGGCGCCGATGGCGTACATATCACCGCGTCCGACACCCTGACCTTCTCCGGCCGCCGCGACATTCCCGGCACCGGCCACGTCGCCGCCTCCAAGCTTCCCGAGGCCCCCCTCATGACCACCTGGCTCCGCAACCACCTCGCCTGAAGCCGCCGCGCGGGCGGCGGTCACGGCGATCCGGTAACAGATGGCGTGGCGGGCCACACATCTCTTGACGCGTCTCGAGACTCGAGTTCTACTGTTCGAACAAACTTTCGATTATGTTAGGTAGCTGGGTCGGTGCTGGCTCGAGTTTCCGAGGATGAGTTCCCGTCGACTGGAGAGGTGGTCACATAGATGGGTGCGGCGGCGGAGGCCAGGCGGGCGCAGCTGACGGAGCTGCGGCGGCGGATGGCCGCGATACCCGCGCGCGGCACGGAGTCGTCGGCCCACGCACCCGTGTCCGAGGAGCCGCGGCGGGAGTCCCTGCCGGTGCCGGGCGCGCTCGAAAACCTCTTGCCCGATGGCGGATTGGCCAAGGGGTCGGTGGTCGTCTACAACGGCGCGGGGTCGCTGATCTCGGGGCTGCTGGCCGCGGTGACGGGCTCCGGAGGGCATGCCGCGGTGGTCGGGCTGCCGCGGCTGGGGTTGCTGGCCGCCGCTGAGATGGGGGCCCGGCTCGACCGGCTGGCGGTGGTCTCCGATCCAGGCCCGGACCCGCTCGAAGTTGCCTCCGTATTGCTGGATGGCCTGGACCTGGTGGTGCTCGGGCTGAACGGTCTCGCCGTCCCCATGTCCCGCGCCCGTATCCTCGCCGCCCGCGCCCGCAGCAAGAACTCCACCCTGATGGTGACCAACGGCTCCTGGTCCGGTTCCGCCCTGCACATCGACACCCGGATCGCCGGATACAGCGGCCTGGGCCGCGGCTGCGGCCGCCTGCGCATCGTCCGCCTCGACGTCTCCGTCCGCGGCCGCTCCGCCCAATCCCGCTCCGGCCACCTGGCCCTCAGCCCCGCCGACGGTCGCGTCGAATGGGTCGCCGCCCCCGGCCCCGTCCGGCCCGCCGCCGCTCCCGAACCACTGCGGCCGGCGCGTCATGCCGCGTCCTGACCGATCGCCGACCGCCGCCCGCCAGACGATAGAGCCTGCGGCGCAGCGGACTTCCCGTGTCTTCCGGTTGCCCCCGTGTGTGGGCGGGCGTCGTGTCGCGGGCTGACCGCCGCGCTTGTCGTCCGGCCGCCGACCGATGCGGTAGCGCCGCGAGAATGGGCCGGTCGTGAAGGCGCGGCGGGTGCTCGTGGTGTGGTGCCTGGATTGGCCCGCGGTGGCGGCGGCCGCCGAGGCAGGCGCGGAGGCCACTCGCGCGGTGGCGGTGTTCGCGGCCAATCGGGTGGTGGCCTGTACGGCGGTGGCACGGGCGGAAGGGATCCGCCGGGGTCTGCGGAAGCGAGAGGCTCAGGGCCGCTGCCCGGATCTGCTGGTGGCGCAGGATGATCCGGATCGCGACGCCCGTCTGTTCGAGCCCGTGGTGGCGGCCGTGGACGCGACCGTGCCGGGCGTGGAGGTACTACGCCCGGGCATGCTGGCGCTCTCGGCGCGGGGCGCGGCGCGGTTCTTCGGCTCCGAGGAGGCCGCCGCCGAGCGGCTGGTGGACGCCGTGGCGGCGGTCGGCGTGGAATGCCAGATCGGGATTGCCGACGAGCTGTCCACCGCGGTCTTCGCCGCCCGCCGCGCCACCCTGGTCCCGCCCGGCCGGGGCGCGGAATTCCTTGCGCCCATGCCGGTTTCGGAGCTGGCCGTGGAACCGGTGCTGGCCGCGCCGCAGCGCGTCGAACTGGTGGATCTGCTGCACCGGCTGGGCCTGCGCCGCATCGGCGACTTCGCGGCCCTCACTCCCGCCGAGGTGGCGTCGCGGTTCGGCGCGGACGCGATCATCGCGCACCGCTGCGCCCGCGCGGTCCCGGAGCGCCCGCCCGCCGCCCGCCTGCCCGCCGCCGACCTGACCGTGGAGCACCGCTGCGATCCCCCGATCGAACGCGTCGACATGGCCGCCTTCGCGGGCCGACTGCTCGCCACCGAGCTGCACACCAAGCTCTCCGCCGCCGCCGTGGCCTGCACCCGCCTGGTCATCCACGCCGAAACCGAAGCGGGCGAGGAGTTCTCCCGCATCTGGCGCTGCGCCGAACCGCTCACCCCGGACAGCACCGCCGACCGCATCCGCTGGCAGCTCGACGGCTGGCTCACCCGCCGTGCCCTCGATCGCGGCCGGACCCGCGTCGCGGCTCCCGGTTCGCCGGGGGCACACGACGACCGGGATGCCGGCCCGAACGCAGCCATCACCCTCCTGCGCCTGGAACCCGTCGAGGTGGTGTCGGCCGGCGCCCTGCAACTCGGTCTGTGGGGTGGGGTCGGCGAGGACGAGGAGCGAGCGCGCCGCGCCCTGATCCGGGTGCAGAGCCTGCTGGGCGGTGACGCCGTGCGCATGGGTGTGCTCAGCGGCGGCCGCGGCCCAGGGGAGCGCATCACCATGGTCCCCCTCGGTGACGAGCCGGTGCCCGCGACCGATCCGGCCCAGCCCTGGCCCGGCCGGCTTCCCGAGCCCGCTCCGGCGCTGGTGCTCACCCATCATCCGGAGGTGCGCCTGGAGGCTGCCGACGGTTCCCCGATCTGGGTCACCGAGCGCGGCCTGTTCACCGCCGATCCCGCCCACCTGCACTGGGGCAGCAGCTCCTGGGGGCTGACCGGCTGGGCCGGACCCTGGCCGGTCGACGATCGCTGGTGGACACACCGTTTCGAGCACGGCTTCGCCGCCCGCGCCCAGGTGCAGCTGGACGCCGAGGACGCCACCCGCCTGCGCGCGCTGCTCCTGCTCGGCTACAACGGCGCCTGGCATGTGGAGGGGCTCTACGAGTAGGTGCCGCTCAAATGCACTGCGGCGGTGCCGCTCAAATGCACTGCGGCGGTGCCGCTCAAATGCACTGCGGCGGTGCCGCTCAAATGCACTGCGGCGGTGCCGCTCAAATGCCCAGCGGCGGTGCCGCTCAAATGCCCAGCGGCAGGCGCAGATCCATCATGGTGGGCCAGAGCTCGGTCCAGGGGTGCACGGGTTCGCGGCACACCGCGATGGCGATATCACTGTTCACGCCGGGGAATCCGTTCGGGATGTTCAGGTGCGCAAGGACCGTCACCTGGCCGAACTGCCGCCGCAGCGTGGGTTCGGCGCTGTCGAGGCCGACATAGAGGATGGCGTCGGCGTCCGACGGCGGCGGGCCGAAGTAGCCGAAGCCGCGGTTGGGACTGTAGACGGGCGGCAGGTCGTAGTCGCGGCCGAAGTTCTGGATCGCGGCCGCCTGCCAATAGTTCTGGGCGATGATCGCTTTCGGGCGTTCCGCCTCCGGGAGCTGCCGGTAGGCGTCGGCGACCTTCGCGGTCAGATCGGACCATCCCGAGTAGCCGAAAATGCTGGCCCGGACGGCGAAGTCGGCCTGGGTCCGGATGACGCCGTGCACGCGGGAGGGCGGCTGCGGCAGGGTGACCACGAGCGCGGCGATGATGGCCAGCGACAGCACCACGATCGGCGGCGCGACGACCCGCAGCAATCGGCCGCCGCGGTCGTTCACCGAGTAGGGCAGCGAGGCCGCACCGATGCCGAACAGCACAGGCAGGAATCCCGCTGTGTAGTACGGGCGTCCGTGCCCGACGAGCACCACGAGCACCAGCAGCGCCGAGGCGACGAGCATGAACAGGTAGGGCCGCAGCCAGCGCTGCCGGGCCAGGCACCAGAAGGCCCAGCCGGCCAACAGACCGCCCAGCAAACCAGTCAGTCCGATCATCTGCGGCATGCACGCAAGCGGCCCGCCGCCGGCCGCGTCCTGTTCGGCGCCGATCACCTTGCTCATGGCCAGCGCCGGCCAGCCGTGCGTGTTCTGCCACCACAGGCCGGGCAACGCAGATACCGCGAAGATCGCCGCGCCCTGCCACAGCGCGGGCCGCCACAGCAGCTGTCGCGGCCCCGCGACGAGCACGCCCGCGCCCAGGCACAGCAGGATCGTGGGGATGAACCATTTGACCTGCAGATCGATGGCGGCGACGAGGCCGAGCGCGATGAGCAGGCGGTCGTCGCGGGTGCGGATCCAGCGGATCAGCAACCAGATGACCGCGGCCTGCAGTGTGGCGTCGAAGGAGAAGGTGCTCAGCTGGACGGCCTGGGTGGCGGCGAGTGGCGAGATCCCGTAGGCGGCGGCCGCGAGCAGTTGCGCAGTGCGCGAGCCGCCCAGCTCGTAGGCGACCGCAGCGCTGATCACGACCGCGGCCGCGGTCATCAGGACCGCCGGCAATCGCAGCACGGGCGCCGAGCCGGGCGCCACGGCGTCGGCCAGGTGGGCCATCAGCGGTATGAGCACGCCTTGGTCGGCGTAGGTGATGCTGCGGTGCGCACCCGCGGCGACGAAATACAGTTCGTCGCCGAAGAAGTCGTAGCGCAGCGTGGGGATGGCGAGAAAGGCCCCGCTGAGTGCGGCTAGTAGGAGGACCCACGCCGTAGCGAAGGTGGGCCGCGGCGGGCTCGGTTCCTGAAGATCCTGGAGATCGACCGCGGGGGCGGCAGCATTGAGAACCATATTTCCCCGACAGAAAAAGCTTTGGTGAATCGGCAATGACGCTACCGTCACGGTTGACCGATTATCGAGAATGTGAAAGTGATCTATTTCACATCCTGGACAACCGGGCATCATGCCAGGACGTGCAGGGTTTCGCCATCATTCGTCACAGGAATGAATAGGCAACCGAATCGGTAATTCGATATGGCGCTGCGCACAAACCGGGACCTCACCCGGACCCCGATCCGTACTCTGGACCATCGTGGAGTCAGCGGTCACCCGGGTCGAGTTCGAAGACGTCCAGATCGCGTACCGGGACTCCGGCGCGACGGGCGGGCATCTCTACAGCGACATACCCGTGATGCTGGTGCACGGCATGGGCGGGGACGGGCACACCTGGGATCGATTCGCCACACAGCTGGTGCGGCGCGGACGCCGGGTGATCATTCCCGACCTGCGCGGGCACGGACGCAGCGGGCACACCGCCTCCTACCGATTCCCGGAATTCGGGGCCGACCTGCTGCGGCTGTGCGATCGGCTCGAACTGGAAACGGTGGATCTGGTCGGGCACTCGCTCGGCGGATACGCCATCTCGTGGCTGGCGATGGAACGCCCGCAACTGGTGCGGCGCTTGGTGATCGAGGAACAGCCGCTGCCGCTGCGCTCCGGCGACGAGCAGATGCGGTTCACGCGCAGGCTGCCGTCGATCCCGGAACTGTGGCACGCCACCACCAGCGTCATCCGGCATCCGCGCGCGGTGCTGGCCTTCGATCGATCCATGACCGGGATGGCGCTCGAGCAGTTCCGCAAGCCGTATCCGGAGTGGTGGGAGGGGTTGTCCGACATCACCGCGCCCACGCTGTTCCTGCGCGGCGGGCCCGGCGGCATGGTGGACCCGGACAAGCTCGAACAGATGTGCGCCAGCCTGCCCGATTGCACGGTTCGCACCTTCGGTTGCGGGCACAGCATCCACCGCGACCGCTACCACCGGTTCGAGGCCGAAGTACTCCCCTTTCTGGGGCAATGAGCTGCCGGAATCTACAGTTGAACGGTGTCCGCATCCGAGCGTCCCGCACGGCGGTTTCCCGACGAGCAGTCGTTCCGGGACTGGCTGTCGGCCAATCACGCGGCGCGGGCCCGGCATCCGGAGGCGGCGGCCTGCTTCGAGACGCTGCCCATGCGGTCGCGCATCGCGGTCGACTACCACCCGGGCAACGCGGTGCGGCCGGAGGCGCGAGCGCGGCGGCTGCAGCAGGTGATCCGGAAGCTGATCGACGGGAAGCCACTGTGACGGAGTTCGAGAGCATTGTGACGGGGTTCGAGGGATTGTCGTGTTCGGCTGCGACGCTGGAGGTTCCGCTACCCGGGAGCGCGACCCGCATCACCGGCTGGCTGTGTGTCGAGCAGCCCGGGGCGTGGGGACGCGATGTGATCGGCGACGAGGTGCTCGGGCCCGACATCACGCCGGAACTGGCGGCGCGCACCAAGGCGGCGCACGTCCGGCCGACCCTGATCCGGCGGCCCGGGCGCACGGAATTCACGGGTGTGCGAACGGTTCTGCTCGCCAGTTCACGACCGGAAGGATCCTGGTGCGAGCGCGTCGAGATCAGCGACCTGCGTGAGCTGCTGGACCTGGACCTGCATCTGCTCAACGGCCCGGCCCCGGGAATCGGTGCGGCCGTGACGGATCCGCTGGTCCTGGTCTGCGCGCACGGCAAACGCGACCAGTGCTGCGCCCTGCTGGGCCGCCCCATCGCCGCGAGCCTGTCCGCCGCCCACCCCGACCGGGTATGGGAGTGCTCCCACACCGGCGGCCACCGCTTCGCCCCCGCCGTTATCGTCCTCCCCACCGGGCTCACTTACGGTCGCCTGGACGAGGATTCGGCCCACGCCATGCTCGCCGCCGCCGACAAGGGCGAGGTCTCGCTCACCGGGTTGCGCGGCCGCAGCTGCTACACCCCGGTCGAGCAGGTCGCGGAAGTCGCGGTCCGCCAGCGCATCGCGGACGCCACCTACACTCTGGCCGCTCCCCTCCTCGACGACACCGGCCTGACGACCACCGTCCCCGGGGACGCCGACCCGACCGCGGGCATCGACGACCTCACCGTCGAACCGGCCCCGGATCACGCCGAACACTCCACCGACCCGGCCACTTTCGCCGGCGCGGCCCAGGTCACCCATCGCGACGGCCGCCGCTGGCTGGTCACCACCCGCACCATCGCCTACCCGCCCCGCCAGGCCAGCTGCGGTGCGGCGCCGAAACCCGCCATCGCGGTAGAGGCCGACGAGATAAGGCAATTGGCGTAACGGCCGACCCTCCAATTGCCGGTTCGGAATTAGAGTTCGCTCGGTAGCACGCCGTGCTTTCGTCCCGGACGCGAATATCGCGAGTCATCGACTTACCGATTGCGAAAAGAAACCCCCGAAAAATAGGGGCGGGCGTCATCGCGGCACATTGTGATAAGAGCGGATCGACGCGTCGCTGGAGACTGCCCTGACCGCCGTTCGGTGAGTTTCGTCCGGAAAGCCAGATACCCGCGAGATCGTCCCCGGACCACGCAAGACTCTCTCCGAACCCGGCCCGCGGGCGCCACGAAGCGAAACGTGCTGTGTCCGTATGGGTCTGGAATGAAATGTCCAGATCCACACCCGGATACCAGCAAACCTCGGGTTTCGAAGCAGGCCAGTCAGGATGGTTTTCCGCTACCCTGCACCCGTGACCGAACGCGCCCGTCCCATTGTCGGCCCCGACTATCTGGTGGCCGGCCGCTACCGCCTGCAGTCGAAGCTGGGTGGTGGTGGCATGGGTGCCGTGTGGCTGGCGACCGATCGGCTGCTGCACCGCGATGTCGCCATCAAGCAGGTCCTCACCACGCAGGGGCTCAGCGAGGAGGAGGCGCAGGAGGTCCGCAGCCGGATCATGCACGAGGGCCGGGTGGCGGCCAAGCTGTCGCACGAGCACGCCATCGCCGTGTACGACGTGGTGCTGGAGGCCGGTGAGCCCTGGCTGGTGATGGAGTATCTGCCCTCACGCAGTGTGGCCAAAGCCCTTGCGCTGGTGGATCAGCTGTCCCCGATCGAGGTGGCGCAGATCGGCGCGCAGGTGGCGGACGCGCTGGCGACCGCGCACGCCGCCGGCATCGTGCACCGCGACATCAAGCCGGGCAATATCCTGGTCGCCGACCGCGGCGACGAGGTCGGCAAGGTCAAGCTCAGCGACTTCGGCATCTCCAGCGGCGCCAACGACGCCACCGAGGAGATCAGTGACATCATCACCGGCACCCCGGCCTACCTGCCGCCGGAGGTCGCGCGCGGCGCCGGCCCCACCACCGCCAGCGACGTATTCTCACTCGGCGCAACGCTGTACACCGCCATCGAGGGGCGGCCGCCCTACGGCTTCGACGAGGACAGCAATGTCATCGTGGAACGCGCCGCCATGGCCCAGATCACCCCGCCCGCCCGCAGCGGCCCGCTCACCGAGGTCCTGCTGCACATGATGGAGCCGGCCCCGCAGCGCCGCCCCACCATGACCGAGGCGCGCAACGAAATCCTCACCGCCGCCTTCGGTCCTGGCACCGCGCCCTACATCCTGGGCGCGCCGGTCCGCACCGAGGACGGGACGATTCCGGCCTGGGCGGCCCGCAATTCCGCCGCCGGGCTGCGCAGCCCGCACTCCAGCCCGCTCCCCCGCCCGCAGCGGCAGGCGGTCGCGGCTGCGACTGCCCCGCAACCCAAGTCGAAGGGTTTCGACCTGAGCGCCCTGGGCCCGAACGCGGGCCCGCTCGCGGTGGCGATCGGCCTGCTCATCGGCCTGCTGATCATCATCGTCGTTCTCGTTGTGCTGTAGCCGCCACTGCGCCGCCTCCCCGAATTTTCAGCGCACGGCTCGGGTGCCGTCGACAGTCCTGCACGCGTACCGGCGGTCGGGTGGCGAACCAATTTCGGACGTACCCCACGAGTTACCCTCGACGCACGAAATCAGTTGTCACCTTGGATATTTCAATCGATGCGACGCCGGTGCGCCCAGCGGGTGAGGGCGTTCCGGTTCGACTGCTGGGTCTTGCGCAGCACATTGGAAGCGTGGGTCTCCACCGTCTTCACCGAGATGAACAGCGTCTCGGCGATCTCACGGTAGGTGTAGCCGCGGGCCAGCAGACGCAGCACCTCGAGCTCGCGCGGGGTCAGTGAGTCCAGTTCCGGATCCAGTGGCGGCTCCGGCACCGGTGACTTGCCGGTGAACGAGTCCAGCACGAAGCCGGCCAGCCGCGGCGAGAACACCGCGTCCCCACCGGAGACCCGGCGGATCCCGTCGGCCAGTTCCGGCCCCGAAATGGTCTTGGTGACGTACCCGCGCGCGCCCGCCCGGATCACCGCGATCACGTCCTCGGCCGCGTCGGAGACGCTGAGCGCCAGGCACACCGGTCCCGGGTCGATGCCCTGCAGCACCGCGACCCCGCCGCCGTCGGGCATGTGCACGTCCAGCAGCACCACGTCCGGCGCGGTCGTCTTGATCCCGGCGATGGCCTCGGCCACCCCGCCCGCCTCGCCGATGACCTCCATATCGGATTCGCGGCTCAGTTCCGCCCGCACCCCGGACCGGAACACGGCATGGTCGTCGACCAGAAAGACCCGGACGCTCACCTAAGACTCCTCACCTGACGCCGAACCGAACCTCTGCCCCCATCGGTACCACACTCCGCGGCTCACAGCTTGGCGGCGTCTTCCGGGGTGTCGGTCTGCACCACCAGCCGCTCGTCGCCACCGTCCTTGCGCGGCATGAAGATTCGCACCTCGGTGCCGTTGCCGGGCGCGGATTTGATCTCCACGTGCCCGCCGCGGCGCTCGATGCGGGCGTGGATGGATTTGGCTACACCCTGCCGGTCCTTCGACACCGCGTCCGGGTCGAAGCCCTTGCCGCGGTCGCGCACGAAGACGCTCACCTGATGCGGCTCCACCTCGGCGTACAGGTCGATGGTCGGTACCCCGGCGTGCTTGGCGGCATTGACCAGCGCCTCCCGGGAGGCCCCGAGCAGCGCGGTGAAATGTTCCTTGGGCAGTCCGATTCCGCTGTCGTCGAGGTCCATGGACACATCGCCCACGGTGACCGGGGTGACCTTCACCCCGTGCTGGTCCTCCACCTCGCCGGCGATGGTGCGCAGCGCGGCGGCCAGGCTGGACTGCGCCGGCCCGGTGTCCTCGAACAGCCACCTGCGTAGCTCGCGTTCCTGACTGCGGGCCAGCCGCACCACTTCCTGCGGGTCGCCGGCCTGCCGCTGGATCAGGGCCAGCGTCTGCAACACGGAATCGTGCAGGTGCGAGGCGATCTCCTCGCGTTCGTCATTGCGGATCCGCGCCGAGCGTTCGGCATTCAGCGCGCGCATCATGCGCAGCCACAGCGGCACGGTCAGCAGCCCGGCCCCGACCAGGGTCACCGCCACCGCCAGCAGCGCCGACCCCAGCGAACTGAGGTTGATCCGCCCCAGCACCACCACACCCAGCCCGACCACGATGAGGGTGGCCCCGCCGACGATGCGCGCCCAGGTGACCACCGACGGTTTGGCGGGCAGCCCGATGACGGATCTCGGCCCGTCCGCGTCGAATTCGCGCCACACCAGCGCCGCACCGACCGCCACCACGATGATCGGCCCCACCACATGCGCGGCCGTCCCGTTGAACACCCACGCGGTGGCCACCGCCAAAGCCATACCGAGCAGCGCCAATCCGATGGCCTGCCGCCGCTCCGACCCGGTCGGCGGAGCCGCATCGCCCCCGGCGGGCGTGAAGATCCACAGCATCCCGTAGGCGACGATCCCGGCCCCGGCCAGCGCGGACAGCAGCACGAAACCGATCCGCACCTGCAACACGTCGATCCCGAGGTGATCGGCGAGCCCGCCCGCGACCCCGCCCACGATGCGCCCGCCGGTACGCCGCACCAGCCTGGGCTGGGTCACAGGTGTGACCGCCCCGCGGGCAGGGTCGTACAGGGGCGCGGACGGATACATGCCTTCGATACTGGCACGGGCCGGTGACACCCGACATCAGGAAACACCCCGATTCGATCCCTGAGGCGCCGTTTTGTCCGGACCGGACAGGAAGCGCCGCTGACCTGGTCGACAATCGGATGCTGCGCGGGGTCGTCCGGTCTCGCAGCCGATCGTGCCCCGACCGGACCGGATGGCCGGCCGGACCACCCCGGCCGGATCTGCGTGATCACCGGAACCATGTGGACCGCGGACCTCTGGCACCGCCACCTCCCCTACCACCCGCCCTGCCCCGCCCACTGACAAAGCGGAATTTCTCCCCGGCCCGCTCGGTTGGCAGCAGCAGATCTGGGACAGGACAGGGTATATGAACGCATTCAACGAATCCGTGATCGAGGAGTTTCGGGCCAACGGCGGGAAGGTCGGCGGGACGTTCGAGGGCCGCACCAACATGGTGCTGATCACCACGACCGGCGCGAAATCCGGCCGGGCGATCACCAATCCGCTCGTCTACGTCCCCGACGGTGAGCGCATCGTTCTCATCGCATCCAACGGTGGTGCGGACAAGCATCCCGCCTGGTACCACAACCTGCGTGCCAATCCCCGGCTCACGGTGGAGGTCGGTGACGAAACGTACACGGGCAAGGCGGAATTCGTCACCGGGCCGGAAGCCGACGAGCTCTATGACCGCATGGTCGAGCTCATGCCGGTGTTCGCCGAATACCGGGTCAAGACGACCCGCAAGATTCCCGTAATCGCGGTGCACCGCGAAACCGCCTGAAACAAACAGCGGATCCCATCTGACGAGGGAGCGTGCCTTGGCGGGGCGGAGCGCCCAGGAGGCGATGACCAGCGCGATGCTGCCGGCGGTCACGGCGTCGGTGCACTCGAACCCGCCGGACCGCGACCACGCCGCAGAGCTTTGAAACTCGAGCTAGCCGCTGAGGCTCGGCAACAGTCCGCCCAGCCCGCCTCCCGGGTTGTTCGAACCGCCCTGTCCGGCACCGGGGATCGTCGAGTCGTCCTGCCGGTGATTCCGGTAGTAGTACGGGCTCGCCGGGTTGTCGGGGTTCAGGGGGCTGTTGGGATCCTGCGGATTGGCCATCAGGCAGGCGGTATCGGTGAGATCGCAGGGTTCGGTCAGGTTCGGTGTCGTGGGAGTCGGCACGGGTGTCGGTGTCGAGGTCGGGGGAGTCGGCACGGGTGTCGAGGTCGGGGGAGTCGGGGCGACCGGGGTGGGGGACGAAGGGATATCGGGTCCACCGGGATTCACCCCGCCCGGAGACCCGGGGGCCGAGCTGGTCCCTGCCCCGGCTCCCGTCCCTGCCCCGGTTCCCGTCCCTCCTCCTGTGCCGGCTCCGGTTCCCGCCGCAGTGCCGCCGCCCGTGCCGGTGGCGTCGGGTGTGGTGGCCGCTGGTGTGCTCGCGCTGCCGCCGGGGTCACCGGTGGTTGCGGCGGCGATGGCCGGAGCCCCGGCGAGTGCGGCGGCCATCAGGGCGGCGGCGAGAATTCTGCTGGTACGGGACACGGGTGGAGTGGACAACGCTCTCCTAGGATCATCGTGGGCCGCCGCAACCCGGCGTGCCGTCGGCTCGAGCCAATCACCCGAAGATGCGAGGACGATCGGCGTCCGGTGCCAATTGGCTGTGAATGATGCAGGCGCGTAACAGGTTTGGCGCCGGAGGCAGTTCGCTCGGTTGATCGCACCCGAATTCCGTCGATGTGACACATGCCACTGCCTGTCACATATGGCCGGCGCGGCCGGTCGAGAGAGTGAACCGCAAACAACGGCAGGAAAGAGAAGACAATGGCTCTGCAGGTCACCACCATCATGCTGGCAGTGGACGATATGGCGCGTTCCAAGAAGTTCTACGTCGCCCTCGGCGCGAAGCTCGGCCAGGATTTCCCGAACTTCGCCTCATTCGAACTCGACGGCGGTTCCGCCCTCGGCATCTACCCGGTGGCCCACGCGGCCGGCGACGCCGGAGTCTCCCCGGAGGGCACCGGCTTCCGCGGCGTCTCCTTCCACCACATCGTCGACACCACCGAAGAAGTCGACGCGGTGATCGACACCGCCATCTCCTCCGGCGGCGCAATCGTCAAGCCCGCCACCGCCGCCCAATGGGGTGGCTACTTCGGCTACATCGCCGACCCCGACGGCCACCTCTGGAAGATCGCCACCTCCGCATGACCGCGGCCTCGACGGTCAACGGCCCGAAGCCAAATGGGCCGTCGCCCGGGTAGAACGCGAGAATCGTGCGCTGGTGCAGCAGCAGGCGGCCTGATCGGCTGGGTGGCAGGTTCCGACACGGCTGACCCTGCACGCCCAAGAGGTGTTCGAGCAGGCCGAAGGCGAGGCCGGGCTCGGCCACAGCAGGCCCGCACATGGCGGGCCTGGTGTGCCCACATCACCCTGTCGATGCTCGCCCGGCCTGGCCTGCGGCCACGAAAACCCTTGCCGCAAAGGGTGGCTCGCCGACAACGAAGACGACGGCGAGGCCACCCACTCACCTGAATGCGGCAGTACTAGACAGTGCCGCCGTTGACGCGGATGTTCTGGGCGGTCACCCAGCCGCCCGCGTCGGAGGCGAGAAATGCGACCACGGCGGCGATTTCGTCGGGCCGTCCGAGCCTTCCGAAGGCGCTCAACGCTTCCAGGCCGGCGAGGAACTGTTCGCTCTTGCCGATCCGGTAGGTCTCGGTCTCCGTCGCGCCGGGGCTGACGGTATTGATGCTGATGCCGCGTTTGCCGAAATCCTTGGACAGGATGTGGGTGAACTGTTCGACCGCGCCCTTGGTGGCGTCGTAGACCGCGTAGCCGGGCAACATCAATCCGGTCGTCGAACTCGAGATCGTGATGATACGCCCGCCGTCGGCCAGGTGATCCCAGGCCAGCTGCAGACCGTGGAACACGCCCTTGACGTTCACCGCGAAGCTGCGATCGAACTCTTCGGAGGTGACCTGGTCGAACGGCTTGGTGATGGCCACCGCCGCGTTGTTCACCAGGATGTCCCAGCGACCGAAGGTGGAAAGCAACTGCTCCACCATCGCCCGGTACTCGTCCGGGTTCGTCACATCCGCCGCGAGCTCGATCGCGCTGCCACCGGCCGATTCGATCTCGGCGACAGCGGCTTTGGCGAGATCTGGGGTGTGCGGGTGATTGATCACCACCTGCGCGCCCGCGGCCGCCAGGGCACGGGCGATGGCCGTGCCGATACCGGTGGCCGCCCCGGTCACGAGGGCCGTTCTGCCGGCCAGTGATTCAGACATGCGGTGTCCCTTACCTTCTACTCGAACCAGTAGTCGAGCCAGATCTCGGCGTTCTCACCGAGATTGGCCTTGAAGCCACCGGTACCCCGCAAGCCGGCGAGCTTGCCGGTGCCCGACTCGGGTACCACGAACCACTCGCCGCTGACGATATTGTCGGCGACGCTGCCCTGATCCTGCAGCAGGAAGGTGCCCTCCCGGCCCGCGATGGTGCCGGTGACCCGCTCGATGCCGACGAAGCTGGCGGAGCCGTCCGCATTGGCGGACTGCAGGAACTCCACCACGCCCTCACCGGAGATGTCGCCGCTGAAGCTCTCCTCGACGTGGATCCGGGTCAGCACCGGGCCCTCGGCCGGCTCCTCGTAGGCCGTGGGCTCGTACTTGTGGACCGTGATCCGGCCGGTGGCGTGGGTGGTTTCGGGATTGCTCATCAATTTCTCCTTCGTTTCTCGGAATACGGATCAGCGGTATCCGTATTTCTGCCAATTCGACAGCACGCGCTGCTGAATCTCGGTGGGCCAACCGTTTTCGAAGCTGCCCTTCACCGGGCGCTTGCCCTCCGGGTAGAGGTCGGCGAGCAGGCAGTTGTAGACCACCTTGCCCGCCATGAAGGTGTGCTTCTCCTCGTCATCGAGGTACACCGGCAGGTCGTCGCTGAGCTTGTGCGGGAAATGGAATTCACCGCGCTCCACGTCGGGGTGCGACCGAGTCGCGAACGCCCACACCACCTCGTTGACGTTGGTGATGTCGACATCGTCCTCGACCAGCAGGATCTTGGGTGCGTTGACCGATGCCTTGCCGGTGAACGCCACATCGGCGACCCGCTGTACCAATTCGGCCGAGGAGATCCCGAGGGTCTTGTGCCAGTCCTGGCGCACCGACAGGGTCAGCCAGTGCATCGCGGCCTCGGGGGTGTGCCAGGCCGAGGAGATCGGCAGCCCGGCCTGACGCAGTTGGTAGAGCAGTTCCGCTCCGTGCATGGTGGCGGTGCAGGTGTGATCTTCCTCGACCGGCGGGCCCGCGGCGACCACCGGCAGGATGGCACCATCGCTATAGGTGATCGCGGTGACATCGAAACGCGCCTTCGGGGAGGCGACAGTGGCGTTGTAGCCCGGGAATTCGTTGAATGGGCCCTCCATGACGGTTTCGTCGATCGACACATAGCCCTCGATCACGATCTCCGCCGTCGCGGGCACCAGCAGATCGACCGTCTCGGCCGGCACCACCTCGATGCCCTCACCGAAATAGCCTCCGATGAAGTCGCACTCGGATACGCCCTCCGGCAACGGCATTCCGCCCACGAACGGCAGTCCCGGCTCCACGCCCAGCGCCAGCACGATCGGCATCGGCTTGCCGATCTCGGCCCACTTCGAGCGGACGATGCCCAGATGCTGCACCGGAGCGATCAGGCAGGCCAGGCTCTTGCTGTCGTGGATCATCATGCGGTTGACCGACCAGTTCGTCCACGACCCGTCCGGGGTGCGGGCGATGTTGATGCCCCAGGTCTCGATGTAGCGACCGCCGTCGTTGCCGTGAATGCGCGGCGTCGGGAAGATCGTCAGGTCGACATCGTCACCGAGCAGGACGTTCTGCTTGCACGGGGCGCCCTCCTTGGGGACCTGCACCGGCGGAATACCCGGCTTGCTGCGGGCAGCGACCAGCGCCTCCATCAGCTCCTGGCCCTTCGCCTCGGCGGGCAGCCCGAGCGCCATCGTGATGCGCGCCAACTGATGTTCGGCGCTGCTGAACGCGCCGGGGGCGCCCAGCACTCGGAACCCGGTGTCGCCGTATCCGGTGACATTGGTGAAAAGCGGTGCGGGAGCCCGCAGATCGTAGGAGCGTCGGGTGACCGCACCGATTTCCAGATCCCAATCGACCTCGTGATCGATGGTCTGCAGCTCGCCGATCTGCTCCAGCTCGGAGAGAAATTCGCGCAGGCTCTTCAGATGTTTCACGATGATTCCTTCGAGGAGGTGTCACTCGCCCCAGCGGGGCATATCCGGTAGATCGATGCCGAACAGATCCAGCGCCCGGCCGACAGTGTGGTCGACCAGTTCGTCGATGCTGTCGGGGCGCAGATAGAAGGCGGGCACCGGCGGCATCACGATGCCGCCGGATTCGGTGACCGCGGTCATCGCGCGCAGATGGCCCAGTGTCAGCGGGGTTTCGCGCACCATCAGCACCAGCCGGCGCCGTTCCTTGAGGGTCACGTCCGCCGCGCGGGTGAGCAGGTTGTCACCGTTGCTGTAGGCGATGGCCGACAGTGTTCGAATCGAGCACGGCGCCACCAGCATTCCCGCCGTCCGGAACGAGCCCGATGCGATGGCCGCCCCGATGTCGGCGGGACGATAGACCACGTCGGCCATGGCCGCGAGATCCTTTGCACTGAACCCGGTTTCGTAGGCCCTTGTCTGCTGCCCGGCGGGAGTCACCACCAGATGGGTCTGCACCCCGGCCTTGCGCGCAAGTTCCAGTGCCCGGATGCCATAGGCGATTCCGGTCGCTCCGCTGATTCCCACCACCAGCCGCCGCGATTGCCCGGTCGTAGTCTCTGACACCGCCTCAGCGTTGCCGACCAGAGGTGACTCGCGGAAGGACCGTTCATGTCGGGAAGGGAACCGAATGCGTCATCCTCGGCCGGCCGCCGCCGCAGCGAAGCCGATCCGCCACCGATTTCGCCGAGAGCGTGACCTGGGCGTCGGATTCCGGTCAACGCTTACGATGATCAGGTGTTCGATTCGGTGCCCGCCTATAGCGCAATATTGGCCCGATGCGTACTGAACACGGCGGGCGAAGGAGTCGACACGCGCATGCTGCTGCGTGACGCCGGCCTGCCGCAGTCGGTGCTGACCACCGAGCACGGCATGGTGTCCAGCGGCGCCTACCTGCGGCTGTGGGAGCACGCCGAATTCCGTCAGGACGCACCGGAAGTCGGGTTGCGGATCGCCACGACGTACCGGATCGGCCGATTCGGCATCTTCGACTACCTGTTCAGCACGGCCGCCACCGTCGCCGAAGGGCTCGCCGCCGTGCGGCGCAACGGCGCGCTGATGGCCACCAATCACCACTACAGCTCGGCACGGGATACGAGCGACAGCGAGTACACCACGGTGCTGGAGATGACCGACGGCGATGGGCGCGGCGCCGATCTGACCATCCAGGCCGCCTACGCCAGCACGCTGGCTCGCATCCGGCACGCCACCGGAGCATCGATCACACCGGCTCGAATCACCCTGCGACAGAAACCACCTCGGGCCATGGGCGCGTTCGTCGACGCCTTCGGTACCGCGGCCATCGACTTCGACGCCCCGTTCGACAGCGTGACGCTGCGGGCCGGCGACCTGGCGTTGCCGCTGCGCACCGCCGATCCGGTACTCGCGAAAATCGTGCGTGGGCACGCGGAGTCGCTCTCTGCCCCGCTGCTCGACAAGCTCTCCTGGCCCGAGCATGTTCAGCGGGCGCTGCGGGAGATGCTCGGTGCGGGCGATGTCTCACTGAACGCCGTCGCGCGATGCCTGACCGTGAGCCCGCGAACCCTGCAGCGCCATCTGGCCGAATCCGGCACAACCTGGCGGCGCGAACTGGACCTCGCCCGGCAGACGATGGCCCGGCAAGCAGCCGAGACCACCAGCAAGTCGTCGCTGGCCCAGCGTCTCGGCTATTCCGATGTGCGCGCGCTGCGCCGCGCGGCTCGCCGCTGGGACTCCGGCGAGGTCGAGAAGCAGGCGAGCTGACAACCGGGTTTCCGATCCGCCTCCGCGGGTTCGATGCGCGCCCGGGGCGACTGGGACGTCACCGCCACGACGCCGGGCGCGCATGCCGCGAGACGCCTCGATGCCGCTGATCCCCACAGCCGACTCCCAGGAACCCCGCAGTGATCATGGAGATTCGCCGCAGATCATCGACAACGGCCCGCGCAGCGTGCCGCAGATTTGGGCAGGATCGCGGGGAGAACAATGCAGGGCGCACGGGTACTGACGGCTGTCGCGGCGGCCGTCGGATACGCAATGATCACAGCACACGCGAGCGCGGCCTACGCGCCGCACGAGAAAACCTATTCGACGGCAAGCGGATTCACATTCACCGTCGGACAGCGCGACCTCGACGCCCGGCCGATCGCGCCCTTGAACGGCATGCCGACCAATCGAGAAGTGTTCCTGGACAGCACTTCCTATGGCACCGTCCCCGCCGGAGGCACCGGACACCTGAAGACCGGGTACTACGTGGCCTGCCAGGCGGACATCGACGCCAAGCTGCACATCGACCCGGAACTCGACCTCAACCCCACCGTCACCGCCACTGCCGGGCTCGACACCTCGCTCGGCCCGCACGCCGGCGTCGACCTCAGCGTCGGGCCCACCGTCACCGGCGGCGTCGGCGTCGACATCTCCATCTCCCCCGGCAAGATCGCCGACGTGGTCGCCGGGGAAAAGGACCTGCCGGGCGACGGCGGCACCGGGACACTGCTGATCCAGGACTTCCACCTCATGGTCAGCGGCTGCGCCGGACCACTCACCATCCGGCCCTACACACTCATCAGCGCCGACTCCGGACCCGACGGCGGCAGCGGCGCGGTATACGGCGACCCCATCACCCTGTAGTGCCCGGCACCGAACCCATCGCCGCCGGTAGGGCACAGCTCCGGGCCGAAGTTCAGGTACCCATTCAGGGTGATCCCCGATGCGCCCGGACAAGGCCGAACAGCACGATGGAAGCCATGACGAGAACGAGCGACTGGTCCAAGGGCGCCGGGCGTACCGGCTTCTCCGATCAACTTCACGATCTGTGGCGGACCCGGCCGATGCGCTTCCCGAAGGACGGACCGCTCGCGGGCGTGGCCGTCGGCTTCGGCCGCCGCTACGACGTGGACCCCGTCCTGGTGCGGGTGGCGTTCGTGGTGTCGGCGCTTTTCGGCGGCGCGGGCATCGTGCTCTACCTGCTCGGCTGGCTGCTGCTCCCGCAGGCGGGCGACCAGTCCTCGCCGGCGGAATCGCTGTTCGGCCGCGGCCAGTCCTCGCAGAACTCGTCCCGGACCATCGTGCTCATGGTGGCGTTGGGGATCGCCGTGAGCACGATGGGACCCGTCGGCGTCGGGCTCGGCGGGTCCGGTGTCATCAGCTTCGCGCTCATGCTGGCCGGCTGGTGGCTGCTCTACCAGCGCCAAACCCAGCCGCCCGCCGCCTATTTCGACCAGACGGCCGCCGACAGCCTCCTCAATACCGGCTACCCCGGCACCACCAATTCGTATTGGACCGGCTACCCGGGCACCAACGCCGTCACCTTCCAAACCTACGGCCCGTATACCACCCTCCCGGACCACTACGAGCCCGACCCCAACCAGCCGCCCGCGCCGGAATCCGCCGCCGCCCAGCCCATGTCGCAGCCCGGCACGGCGCAGCACCCCTCTCCGACCGGCGACGCCGACACGGCGGTACTCCGCGCCAATCCGCCCGACGCCGACACCGCCGTCCGGCACCCGGAATCACCTACCCCGCAACACCTTCCGGACACCGCGACCACCGAAGTCCTCGACACCCGCTACGCCCCAGCATCCTCCGTGGCCGACACCGTGGTGATGCAGAAGTCCGGATCTCCCTCGGGCCCGGTCGCTTCCGGAGAACCGACCGACGCCGCTCGAACCGGGACCGCGAATCAGGACGCATCCGCCGGGAGTAAGGCTGCCGCCGGTGCCGGCCCTGCGGGGACGACCGACTCGAGCCGGACCGGACCGGGACAACGCGGCGATGCGACGGATTCCGGGCAGCCCCGCAGCACAGGTCCTGCGGCACCGGTCGACATGAGCAAGCCGAGCCCTGCCCTGTCTGCCCTCGACAGCCCCTCCGCACCGGCCGATGGCGCCAGCGGCGGAAATCAGGCGCCCGCCATCCCCGAGACCGGCGAACCCCGTGTGCTGCACCCGATTCCGTCGGCCGCCGATCGCCCCCGGGCCGGATTCGGGCCCGCGCCGATCTCCCCCGACTTCGGGCCCACCCCGCCCGGCTGGGATCCGCTCGGCGTGGCCCCGCTGGCCTGGCAGCTCCCCGAGCCTGGCATGCCGCTGCAGCAGACCGCAGTACAGGCGCCCCCGCGCCGCCCTCGCTCCCGGCTGACCGCGGTCACCATCGGCCTCGCGATCCTGGCCGCCGCCGCAGCGGGTTCCGTGGCCGCCTCGGGCGTGGACTGGATGACCCCGGCCCGGATCGGGGCCGCGGCCCTCGCGGTGATCGCGCTCGGACTGATCATCGGCGCGTTCCTGCGTCGCGGCCACGGCCTCATGGTGCTGCTCGCACCGCTGGCCGGATTCGTCATCCTGGCCTCGCTGGTGGGTCCCATCGAATTCGATCAGGGCGCGATGGGCGACCACCGGTGGACCGCCGCAACGGCTTCCGAACTGCTGCCCGAGTACCACGTCACGATGGGGTCGGGCACCCTCGACCTGAGCAGGCTGCAGCTGACCGAGGACCGTGACGTCGCCGTGAAGGTACGCATGGGCGACGCCCGCGTGGTGCTGCCGCCCAACCTCCGCGTCAATACGACATGCACTGTCCGCATGGGCGATTCGAATTGCCTGAGCGGAATGTCCGGCCCGGCGACGGGTCCCGTCCTGAACCTGACCGTCGATGTACAGATGGGAAATGCGGAGGTGAACCGTGGCTGAGAACCGGAACAAGAACCGTCGTCCCTCGTTCGGACTCCTGCTGGCCGGCCTGCTCGGCCTGGGCGTGAGCGTGTGGGCCTTCGTCGGCCCCCACTTCTGGCCCGTCTCCGGCGGCCTGTCCCTGGGCTGGATCGTGGTGATCGCCGCCATTGTCGTCGGTATCGTCCTGGTTCTCACCCCGAGAAAGAACCGCGACTGACCGACCGCGCTGCCCCTTCCCTCGCCGGGGTAGCGCACCGCTCCCCCGCCTCCCCGGCCCTTCAGCGCACGACTCGGGTGCCGTCGACCGCCAGGCACGCGTGCCGGCGGTCGAGTGCCAAATCGATTTCGGGCGTACCCGACGAGTTACCCCCGTCGGCACGAAATCAGTTGTCACTCTGGGAGACGAGGGAACGAGATGGCCCGCACCTCTGGGTGCGGGCCATCTCTTTGTCAGC
Organism: Nocardia sp. NPDC101769; assembly: GCF_044766925.1. NCBI lineage: Bacteria > Bacillati > Actinomycetota > Actinomycetes > Mycobacteriales > Nocardiaceae > Nocardia > Nocardia sp. NPDC101769. The sequence continues at coordinate 51,693 of NZ_JBIWMX010000036.1, forward strand.
GGGAAATTCCTACTCCCATTCGATGGTCCCCGGCGGCTTGCTCGTCACGTCGAGCACCACGCGGTTGACCTCCGCCACCTCATTGGTGATGCGGGTGGAGATGCGCTCCAGCACCTCGTAGGGCAGGCGGGTCCAGTCGGCGGTCATGGCGTCCTCGCTGGAGACCGGGCGCAGCACGATCGGATGGCCGTAGGTGCGGCCGTCGCCCTGCACGCCGACGCTACGGACATCGGCCAGCAACACCACCGGGCACTGCCAGATCGACTTGTCCAGGCCCGCGGCCGTAAGCTCCTCGCGCGCAATGGCATCCGCCTGGCGCAGCAGCTCCAGCCGGTCGTGGGTCACCTCGCCGATGATGCGGATGGCCAGACCCGGACCCGGGAACGGCTGGCGCGCAACGATTTCCTCGGGCAGCCCCAACTGGCGGCCGACCGCGCGCACCTCGTCCTTGAACAGCAGCCGCAGCGGCTCGACGAGCGCGAACTCCAGATCGTCGGGCAGGCCGCCGACATTGTGGTGGCTCTTGATGTTCGCGGTGCCCGCACCGCCGCCGGACTCCACGACGTCCGGATACAGGGTGCCCTGGACCAGGAACTCGACCTTGGTCTCGCCCTGCTCGCCGACCACCTCGGAGACCGCGTCCTCGAACGACCGGATGAACTCCCGGCCGATGATCTTGCGCTTCTCCTCCGGATCGGTGACGCCCTTCAGCTCACCCAGGAATTTCTCCACCGCGTCGACGGTGACCAGCTTGGCCCCGGTCGCGGCGACGAAATCACGCTGCACCTGCTCACGCTCACCCGCGCGCAGCAGACCGTGATCGACGAACACACAGGTGAGACGATCACCGATGGCACGCTGCACCAGCGCCGCCGCGACCGCGGAGTCCACGCCGCCGGACAGACCGCAGATGGCGTGCCCGTCCCCGACCTGCTCCCGCACCTGGGCGATCAGCGCGTCGGCGATATTGGCGGGCGTCCACGCGCCCGGAATCTCAGCGATCTCGTGCAGGAACCGGCTCAGCACCTGCTGGCCGTGCGGCGAGTGCAGCACCTCCGGGTGGTACTGCACACCCGCCAGCTTGCGCGCCCGATCCTCGAACGCGGCGACCGGTGCGCCCGCGGAGGTCGCGGTCACCTCGAACCCGGCGGGGGCATCGGTGACGGCGTCGCCGTGGCTCATCCACACCGGCTGCCGGGTCGGCAGGCCGCCGTGCAGGATGCCGCCGTCCACGCTCAGCTCGGTGCGGCCGTACTCACGAGTCCCGGTGTGCGCCACCGTCCCGCCGAGCGCCTGCGCCATGGCCTGGAACCCGTAGCAGATACCGAAGACCGGCAGCTCCAGATCGAACAGCCGCGCGTCCAACTGCGGCGCGCCCTCGGCGTACACGCTGCTCGGCCCGCCGGAGAGAATCACCGCGGCGGGGTTCTTCTCCGCGATCTCCTCCACGGTGATCGTGTGCGGGACCACCTCGGAATACACACTCGCTTCGCGCACCCGGCGCGCGATCAGCTGCGCGTACTGCGCGCCGAAGTCGACGACAAGGACTGGTCGCTGGGTTTCTGCCACGGCCCACAGTCTAGTGAGCGATACACGCCACATTGATCACGCCTCCCCCGCCTTCAGCATCCGCTGGGTATCCCTGCGGATCGGTAGGTGACAACTGATCTTGTGAGATGCGGGCAACTGACCGGGTACGTCCACAATCGGTTCGGCACCCAACCGTCGGCACGGGTGCACGGCAGTCAACGGCACCGAGCCGCCCGCCGGAGTCTCGGGGATGGACCTCCACCCCGGGCCGAGGCGCACCGCGGCCTCGGAAGCGGTGACCGGCCCGGCCCGGAAGTGGTGGCAACGGAACGGTATTCGCATCGCGCGAGCCGGCGATAGGGACTTCCGTCCCCGTTCCCGTCGTCCTCGGCATGGCGCCGTTGAAGCGCGCCCAGCGACCGGTAGCGAACATCCGATAACTCTGAAAAGGACGAATCCTCGGCCAGGTGCGGGGTTCACAACAGTCAACGGCACTCAGCTGCCCGCCGAAGATTCGGGGAGGCGGGGGAGTAAAGCTCGCCGGATTGTCACCGGTGCTGGCTATCCTCTACCACGTGCCATTCGCCCGTGCGATCGATGCCGAGATCCACTACGAGGACAGCGGGGGCGAAGGTCCGGTGGTGCTGTTGGGGCACGAATTCCTCATGGACCGAACGATGTTCGCGTCGCAACAGGCGGCGCTGACACCCGAGTTCCGGATCGTGACCTGGGATGCGCGCGGGCACGGCCGCACCCGCGACGAGGGGCTGCCGTTCACGTACTGGACCTCCGCCCGGGACGCGCTGACCGTACTGGATCAACTCGGCGCGGAACGCGCCGTGGTGGGAGGGATTTCACAGGGCGGCTTCATCGCCCTGCGCACCGCGCTACTGGCCCCCGGCCGCGTCGCCGCCCTCATCCTGCTCTCCTGCGACGCGCACGAACCCACCCCGACCGAACTCGCCAACGCCCGGAGGTTCCTCGACAAATGGCATGAAGACGGCCCCCGCCCCGCCCTCGCCGAATACCTCGCCCGCTGGCTCATCGGCGACGACGACTGGTACCGCGCCGTCTGGGTGAAACGCTGGCTCGCCCGCGACCCCAATGCCACCGAGGTGGCCGCCGGCGCCCTGCTGGGCCGCGACTCGGTCCTGGACCGACTATCCGAAATCACCTGCCCCACTTTGGTCATCCACCCCACCCGCTCCGGCGTCCTCCGCTCCCACGCCCGCGAACTCGCCGACCGCCTCCCCAATGCCCACTACCTCGAAATCGAAGGCGCCCGCCAAACGGTGAACATGACCCACCCCGTGGCCGTCAACACCGCCGTCCGAGAATTCCTCCGCGGGTTGGCTCCCCCGCCGCCCCGCGCTTTCAGCGCCCAACTCGGGAGCCGTTGACTCCGTTCGCAAAGGTGACAACTGATTTCGGACCGATCCGGGTAACTCGTCGGATAGGTCCACAATCGTTTCGGCACCCGACCGCCGGCATACGTGCACGACCATCCACAGCTCCCAAGCCATGCGCTGAAGGCACGGGGGAGGCGGAGGAGACGACCGATCCAGAACTTCGTCAGCGGTCGAAGTCCGGTAGCGCGGATGTCGGATATGGTTCGCGCCCTTGCACATTCGGGTGAATACGCAAGGGCGCTAGGCCGTGATTCGCGGTCAGGCGCGGATGTTCAAACCGACCTTTTGGAATTCCTTGAGGTCGCTGTAGCCGGTCTTCGCCATCGAACGACGCAGGCCGCCAACCAGATTCAGCGAACCGAACGGGTCGTTGGAGGGGCCGTTGAGGACCTGGTCCAGCGGGACGCGCTCCTCGTCGACGGCGTACGGCAGCACCGCGCCGCGCGGCACCGACGGGTGCGCGGCGGCCGACGGCCAGTACCAGCCGTTGCCCGGGGTCTCCCGGGCCATGGCCAGCGGCACGCCAAGCATGACCGCGTCCGCGCCACAGGCGATGGCCTTGGCGATGTGGCCCGAGGTCAGCGTCTCGCCATCGGCGATGACGTGCACGTAGCGGCCACCGGTCTCGTCCAGGTAGTCGCGACGCGCGGCCGCGGCGTCGGCGATGGCGGTGGCCATCGGCACCCCGATGCCGAGCACCTCACCCGTGGTGGTGGCGCCCTGCATGGAGCCGTAGCCGACGATGACGCCCGCCGCGCCCGTGCGCATCAGGTGCAGCGCGGTGCGGTGATCGGACACGCCGCCCGCCACCACCGGCACATCCAGCTCGGCGATGAAGGTCTTCAGATTCAACGGCTCACCGTCGCCCACGTGCTCGGCCGAGATGATGGTGCCGTGCACCACCAGCAGGTCGATGCCCGCCTGCACCAGCGCCGGGGTCAGCGCCCGCGCGTTCTGCGGGCTCACCCGCACCGCGGTGGTGACACCGGCCGCGCGCACCTGCGCGACCGCGGCGGCCAGCAGATCGGGCTGCATCGGCGCGGCGTGCAGCTCCTGCAGCAGCGCCACCGCGGCCTCGGTGCCCTCCTTCTCGCCGACCTCGGTCAGCTGCTGGATCTTGGCGGCCACATCGGCGTGCCGGGCCCACAGGCCCTCACCGTTGATGACGCCCAGACCGCCGGCCCTACCCAGCTCGATGGCGAACTCCGGCGACACCAGCGCGTCGGTGGGATGCGCCAGGAACGGGATCTCGAAGCGGTAGGCGTCCAGCTGCCAGGACAGCGACACCTGCTTGGACGAGCGGGTCCGACGGGACGGAACGATGTCGATATCGTCCAGTTCATAGGTGCGCCGGGCGGTCCGGCCCATGCCGATCTCGACCATATCGCGCATCGTCAGTCCTCCTGTGTCTAATTTGCCCTCCGCTTCGCTCCGGGCGGGTTCGCGGCGCTGGAGGTCTCGTTCTTCCCTCCGCTCCTCCGCTTCGCTCCCGGGTCCGCTCCCAGCGCGGGGAGGCGGAGCGCAGTCCAGAACGAGACCCGCCGCGAACCTTGTGGGCGTTGGCATTTGCCGGTTATGTCCGGCTACGAACGGGTGGTGTAGTTGGGAGCTTCGACGGTCATGGTGATGTCGTGTGGGTGCGACTCCTTCAGGCCCGCCGCCGTGATCTGCACGAACTGCGCGGCCTGCAGATCGGTGATGCTCTGCGAACCGGTGTAGCCCATGGCCGCGCGCAGACCGCCCACCAGCTGGTGGATGACCTGATCCAGCGGGCCGCGGAACGGCACCCGGCCCTCGATGCCCTCGGGCACCAGCTTCTTCTCCGAGAGCACGTCGTCCTGGAAGTAGCGGTCCTTGGAGTACGACTTGGCCTCGCCGCGACCCTGCATGGCGCCCAGCGAACCCATGCCGCGGTAGCTCTTGAACTGCTTGCCGCCCACCAGGATCAGATCACCGGGCGACTCGGCGGTACCGGCCAGCAGCGAACCGAGCATGACGGTCGAGGCGCCTGCCGCGATGGCCTTGGCGATGTCGCCGGAGTACTGCACACCACCGTCGGCGATGACCGGCACACCGTGCGGCTTGCACGCCGCCACGGCCTCGAGGATCGCGGTGATCTGCGGCGCGCCGACACCGGCGACCACGCGGGTGGTGCAGATGGAGCCGGGGCCCACACCCACCTTCACCGCGTCCACGCCCGCCTCGACCAGCGCCAGGGCGCCCGCACGGGTGGCGATATTGCCGCCGACGATCTGCACCCGGTCGCCGACCTCGGCCTTGACCTTGGAGACCATCTGCAGCACGCCCGACTGGTGACCGTGCGCGGTGTCGACCACCAGCACGTCCACGCCGACCTCGGCCAGGGTCATGGCCCGGACCCAGGCGTCCTCGCCGACACCGACCGCGGCACCGACCAGCAGGCGGCCGTCGCGATCCTTGGTGGCGTTCGGGTACTGCTCGGTCTTGACGAAGTCCTTGACCGTGATCAGGCCGCGCAGCTTGCCGCTGCCGTCCACGATCGGGAGCTTCTCGATCTTGTGGCGGCGCAGCAGGCCCAGCGCGGCCTCGGCCGTGACGCCCTCCTGGGCGGTGATCAGCGGCGCCTTGGTCATCACCTCGGCGACCTTGCGGTCCTGATCGACCTCGAACCGCATATCGCGGTTGGTGATGATGCCGACCAGCATGCCGCGCTCGTCCACCACCGGCAGACCGGAGATGCGGAAGCGAGCACACATGGCGTCGACCTCGGCCAGCGTGTCATCGGGACGGCAGGTCACCGGATCGGTCACCATGCCCGCCTCCGACCGCTTCACCGTCTCGGCCTGCGCGGCCTGCGCCTCCACCGACAGATTGCGATGCAGCACGCCCATACCACCCGCGCGCGCCATGGCGATGGCCATACGCGCCTCGGTGACGGTGTCCATGGCCGAACTCACCAGTGGGGTGCGCAGCGAGATCTCACGCGTCAGCGTGCTCGAGGTGTCGACCGAGCTCGGAATCAGATCCGAGGCCGCGGGCAACAACAGCACATCGTCGAAGGTGAGGCCGAGCATGGCGATCTTGTCGGGATCGTCGCCGCCCGTATGGGGGCGGCCAGCGTTTCGTTCGCCCGTCACGGGACTGCTCATTCGGATCGACCCCTCCTGGACCTCGGCAACATCCACCGGACCGGGCACCGGTGAACGCATGGATGAATGGCAATGCCGGCGTTTGCTACCCGGCCTTTGGTCAACCATGGTATCGGCTCGACAATTCCACGCCGCACCCCGCCCGACCCCGCGCCGGTGGGCCTGACAGCGCCGTATCGACGGCCACAACCGCTGCGGTTTGTCGGCTGTGCCATTAATGTGTCGGCTGCCACGACATCACGGCGTCTGCTCGGGACAAACACCCGAGCCCGCCGCAGAACAAGACAGTGCGCCGCGCCGGGAGAGGACTGTGCGCCGCACCACCAGCGAAGTGAGGGCAAATCCCCTTCAGCGCTGGCGCACATGGGGTGGTTCTGCGTACCGTGGGACTGTGCGTGACCATCTACCACCTGGCTTGCCGCCGGATCCGTTCGCCGGAGACCCCTCCGACCCGTCGGCCGCGCTCGATGCCATCGAGCCGGGGGAGCCGCTGGATCCTCACGAGCGCCTAGCGGTCGAAGAGGATCTCGCCGACCTCGCGGTCTACGAGGCGCTGCTGGCCCACCGTGGCATCCGCGGTCTCGTGGTCAGCTGCGAGGACTGCCGACAGGATCACTACCACGACTGGGACATGTTGCGCGCCAATCTCCTCCAGCTACTGGTGGACGGCACGGTGCGACCGCACGAGCCCGCCTACGACCCGACGCCCGAGGCCTACGTCACCTGGGACTACTGCCGCGGTTACGCGGACGCTTCCATGAACGAGGCACTGCACGGCGACGGATTCGACGGGTTCGACGTCTGATTCATCGAAAAGGGCCTGCATCCCAAGGATGCAGGCCCTTTTCGCATGTCCTGCGAAGACCGCTCCGCCCCGCTGATGTGAAAACCCGATCGGCGCACGACGATCGGGTGAAGCGGGTGGTGTTCTAGCGCGTCCCCGGCATCGGAACCGGCGGCAGCACGCCGCCGCCGGACGGCACGATGATCGTGGACGGGAGGATAGGCACGACGGCCGAGGGCTTTTCGACCGGCGGCTGTGGCGTCGGCTGTACGCCACCACCCGTCGTACCGCCTCCGGTGGTGCCTCCGCCCGGAACCGCGACCGACGTCGAGTTCCCGCCACCGCCGGTCGGCGGCACCACCGGCGGTTCGGATTCCTGCGGCAGAGACGGCAGGGTGGTCATCGGCGGAACGACCGGCACCGTCGAAACTCCGCCTCCGGCGCCCGGATTCGGGCTCGGCGCGGTCTCGGCCGCCCGCGAATCGATGGTCGTCGACGGAGTGCCGTCCGTCTTGGTCGGCGGATTCACCGGCGGCACCGGCTCATTCGGCGTGGTCGTCACGACCGGCACCTTGGTGGTGCTGCTGGTCGGGGCGATCGACGCCAGGGAACTGGCCACCTCGGGCGCCTTCTGCTGCAGCACCGCGTACAGCTGCTGCCAGCGGTCGGTCAGGTTGTCCTTCTTGCCGGAGTCGTTGACCTGGGAGGCATTGTCGGCGGCACGCTCCATCAGCGGCTTGGCCTCGTCGGCCTTGCCCTGCGCGATGAGCTGCTGCGCCTGCTGCAGATCACTGTCCGCCCGCGAGACGACCGTGGATTGCGCCTGTTCACTGAACACGACCTCCTTGACCCGCCAGAGCGGATCACCGGGGCTCGCGTTGTAGGAGAACGCCGTCAGACCGCCGATGACGAGTGCCATGGCCGCCGCCGCACCCAGGATGGGCCGGACGAGCCGTAGTCGCCCGCGATTCGACGCGCCGATTCTGGCCTGTCGTGCGCCGATCTCCTGGTTGACCGCGGCGACAATGGCATCCAGGTCCGGTCCGGCCGGCAAAGGCTCGGCCACGATCTCCGCGCGCCAGTCCGCCAGCAAGGCGGCGAGCTGATACTCCTCCGAAGTACCCGTCTGCACGGGGCCATCGCCGGAGATGGCGTCGATCAGTGCATCGTCGCGTCGCACCGCGGCAATGTCCACCGGCCCGGTATCACCGGACGCCTCGGCGTAGGGACCGCTGTTCTGCGATCCAGGTCGCGCCTTCCAGTCGCCCCGACCGCGCTCGCCATCCCTAGCCATACATTTCACCTGCCCTCGCCACTTGAGACTTGAGTTTCGCGAGTGCCCGGTGCTGGGCGACTCGTATAGCACCCGCCGTACTGCCCACGGCGACTGCGGTTTCTTCAGCCGACAGACCCATGACCAGGCGAAGGATCAGGATTTCTCGATGCTTTTCCGGCAAGGTCGCCAGCAGAGCGTTCATCTGCCGGCTCGTTTCGGATTCGAGAGCTCGCTGCTCCGGTCCCTGGTCGGTGGATATGACATCCGGTACTTCGGCCATGGCGTCCGCCTTGTTACGGGCGGAATTTCTGTGGGCGTCTGCGACCTTGTGCGAGGCGATGCCGTAGACGAAAGCCATGAACGGCCGACCCTGATCCTGGTACCGGGGGAGGGCGGTCATGACGGCCAGACAAACCTCCTGCGCGACGTCGTCAGCGGAGAGCTGGCCACGTTCGGCCGATCCGATGCGCGCACGGCAATACCGCACCACGAGGGGGCGGATGCTCACCAGTACCTGGGAAAGGGCCGCCCGGTCGCCCTGCGCTGCGGCAGCGACGACTGCGGGATCCAACTCCTCACCCGTGTTGTTCATCGTCAGAGCTGTTCCTGGCGTTTTCGAGAGTGGCACGGCGGCGGGAGAGCCCGTGCTTCCGCGGAGGGGCGGAACGGTCCAACAATAGCGGCTGGCGCATTCATGCCAGGCGTTACGGGGTGGTTCTCGGGGACGACTCAGGGAAGTCCCGGGGGACACTCAGGGATGGCCGAGAAGGCCGCTGGCCGAACGCAATCGCCCACCGCGAGCGTCCAGCAACCGCGCGCACTCGGCTGCCAGGATCGCGCCGTCACCTCCGGGTTCGACACCGGAGCGGAGCATGGCGCAGGCCCAGCGCAGCGGCAGCAGCTCATGTTCGGCGCAGGCACGATCGACTTCGGTTGCGAGAGCCCGGGATCGCTCGAGGTCACCCGCGGCGGCGCTGGCGGCGGCCAGAAGTAGCCGGGATTTCACTCGATGCCGCAGCGAGGGCGAGTTTTCCGCCAGGACGAGGGCGGCCTCGGCGTGTGCCAGGGCGGGATCGACCTGGGCCGGGCGATCGCCGGCAGTGAGGTCGGCCACGGGGGCGGAGATCAAACCGGAGCCGGGGGCCGACAGCGCCGTCTCGGCAGCAACCCAGTGCAGTCGGACACGCGGGCGCCACGCACTCGCGGCATCGGTCAGATGAACGTCGAGATATTTGTGGCAACGATCCAGCAGCCGGGCGGCAAGCGCCGGGCGGAGGGTGCCGAGAGCATCGGCGGCGAGTCCGGTCAACGCATCGCAAACCGCTTCGGCGCGCCTGATTTCCGTCGGGGTCGCGGCGGGGGCGGTCGCGTGCTGGATATCGCCGGCAACGGCGGGCAGGGCCAGGGCGGCCGCGCGGCCGTCGGCGACGGCGGCGTCGCCGTGCCAGCCGAGCTGGCGCAGCAACGAGGCCTCGGTGCTGTGGGTGAGCGACAGCAGCGCGGGGTCGGTGGTCGCGCGGCGGGCGCGGCCGAGCTCGGCGCGCGCGGCGGCGTAGTGTCCGATTCCACTGAGCGAGACTGCCCGCAGCCAGTATCCGGCGGCGTCGGCGGCGGCCGGCAACCCGATGGCAGCGCGTTCGGGGTTGGCGCCGAAAGCGGCGTCGGCGAGTTCGGAGTTCACTTCGAGCACAGGCACAGCCGCACTGTAACCAGTGCCGGGGCAAGTGAGGGCAGCTGCCATACCACAGCACCCCAGCTATCGATCAGCATTCGCAAGCGCCTTTGTGTTTCCACTCCGTAAATCTGTTCTCGCTATCGCCCAGCACGCCCGTAAGGAATTCGTATAGCGTTTCGCGCTATTAACCTGACGGCCGCGAATCGGCCATCTCTACCCTACTCGGCGCGAGATGTCCAATGGCTGAGATCACTCTGATCGAGAGTCTTGCATAGATCAGGTGACGGGTATCGACCCTCGAAAATCCGCTGCTACCAGGCATTTCTGCCAGTCGGATGGGCTATCACAGGTTGGTCACGGCACTGGGCAACCGATCAGTATCACCACAGGCAGGCGGTTTTGTAAATAGCTAGGATGTTAATTCTCTAATGTGCACGTATTCGGCTCGAGTCGAATGAAGCTATTGACTCGAATTCGTTGTCCGACCTAACGTACGTCATCGCCGTCGTTGGCGTCGTGTCGAATTGCGTAGCCGACGAAGTGCGATCGCCGGGCCACGGCGATGCGGCCACCTGTTTGCCACCAGCACCGCTCGACAATGCCGACGAGCTCGCACCATGAGGAGTTCACCATGCCTATGCCGACCCACCTCCCAGGCCCGAACGCCGATGTCTGGGATTGGCAGATGCGCGGATCCTGCCGCGGTCAGGACTCCGCGGTGTTCTTCCACCCGGACGGCGAACGCGGCCGCGCCCGGGCCCAGCGCGAGCTGCGCGCCAAGGAGATCTGCAAGTCCTGCCCGGTGCTGCTGCAGTGCCGGTCGCACGCGCTGAAGGTCAGTGAGCCCTACGGCATCTGGGGCGGAATGTCCGAGACCGAGCGCGAGCTACACGCCCGCCGCAACCGCCGGCGCATCGTCGCCTGACGCACCCGTTCCGCGCTCCGGGCAAACTCGCGTGACTGGTGTTCACCAGCGCTGTCGCTGAGACCGACGACCGAGTGGGCTCGAGATGCCTCCCATCCGACAGCGATGGCGTGCCGAATGTCTAGCAAACACCCGGCACCGCTCCAGGGGTCGGCGACGTCGGCAGGTCGCGTCGTGTCTCGAATGTCACGTATGCGACGTTTCGGCGCAACTGGAAAGCCACTCTGCCACAGTCTCTTTGCCGATACCCCCACGCGAGAGGAGATTATAGCGGCACGCTACCCTCGTGGCCGATGACACAGAACGGAGCGTTGTGACAGCGCGGCCGCCGGCCGCAGAGGGCAACTCGTTCCAGAGCTCGAGGGACGGAGGGGCGGAAACGCCCAGCGTGGACTCTGCGGTGACGGCGCGCGCAGCCGAAAGTCTCGAACTAGCCGCACTCCTCGAGCGTTGCGGGCAGTCGAATCAGCAGGCGTTCGCCGAGCTGTACGACCGCACCAGCGCGCGAGTGTTCGGCCTGGTCCTACGCGTGCTACATGATCCGGGCTACGCGGAGGAGACCACCCAGGAGGTCTACCTCCAGATCTGGCGCACGGCAGCCAACTTCGACCCGTCCAAGGGTTCGGCCGTCACCTGGTTGATGACGCTGGCCCATCGGCGCGCGGTCGACCGGGTTCGGGCCGAGCAGGCGCACGCCCTGCGCGAGGTCGCGTACGGCACCAGCACTCTCGGCAACGAGTTCGACGAGGTCACCGAGGAGGTCGGGCGTCGGCTGGAACAGCAGGCGGTGCTCGCCGGCCTGGCGACGTTGACTGAGACGCAACGGGAAGCCATCTCCCTCGCGTACTTCGGCGGACGCACGTACGCCGAGGTCGCGGCCCATCTGGGCGTAGGGTTGCCCACCGTTAAGTCCCGTATACGGGATGGATTGACACGACTCAAGAAAAGTTTGGGAGTGACGTGAGATGAAAGAAAGCCAGATCGATCTCGCGCACACTGTCGCGCTCGGATCGATCGGCGACGAAGATCAGCGCGCAGTGGCGGACCTTTTGGATACCGACGACGCCGTACTGCGCGCGGCCTTCACCCAGGAAGTGCAGCAGACCCGAGAAGCCATCATGCTGGCCGCGTCCGCGGTGGCCGTACCGCCACCGCCCGCGCTCCGCGATCGCCTTCTCGCCGCGATAGCCACAGACCAGGCACCGCCGAACACGATTCACCGCTCCCACCACGGTCTCCACCACGGAAACGGCCGCTCCGCCAGTCCGATCCACGACTGAGAGCTCATTTCCCGAAGTAAGAGGTCCAGATACCCGTCACGCCCGCGAGGTCCTTTTTGCATGCCGCCGATTCAGGTCGCCTGACCGGTTTCGGCTGGATGCTTTGCCGGTAAAACCCGATTTGTATGCGACTCCTCAGCATCCTCATTCGCTCCTACCGCCGTGCCCTCGCGGGCGTGGCCGCTCTCACCCTGATACTCGCGGGCCTCTACGTCTTCGCCGACCCGCACGCCGGCGATCTCCGGGACCCATCCCCCGCCGTCCCGCTCCCGCCCGTCTCCGTGCCACTGGGCCCGAATTGGCTGACGCCGTCACCGACAGACACCTACCCCGGGCCTACGGTGACGATCTCCCCGGCGCGCTGACAGCCGCCCGGACCCGAAAACCGCTGCGGGCCGGCATGCCCGGACCGGTAGCGCGCGACAGTCGGATTCGGTTCGGGCATTGGAACTTTCATGGAACGAGGCGCTCGCCTCGGCGAAGAGGGCACGCGGCCCGAAAATGACAGTGGCGCAATGTAGTCCGGACGCGACCATTGCCCTCCGGGCGTCATCATGGCAATGCGGGGCGTGGCGCAGTCACGCCGACGGCCGGATCGCGCCGGACGATAGTGAGTGGCGCGGTTGGGATTCGGAGACGGCGAGGCCCCCGGACAGCGGGCTGTCCGGGGGCCTGAGTTGACGTCAGCTGAGCTGGGTCAGTGGGCGTGACCGTGGTGGGCGGCGGCGGGCTCGTCGACCGGCTTGTCGACGATCGCGGACTCCGTGGTGAGGACCATGCGGGCCACCGAGGTGGCGTTCTCCACCGCGGAACGGGTGACCTTCACCGGGTCGATGACACCCTCGGCGACCAGGTCGCCGTAGGTGAGGGTGGCGGCGTTGAAGCCATCCTTGCCGTCGGACACCTTGGACACGACGACCGCGCCGTCGACGCCGGCGTTGCTGGCGATCCAGAACAGCGGCGACACAAGGGCCTGACGCACGACCTCGACGCCGACGGCCTCGTCACCGGAGAGCGAGTCGCGCAGGGCGTTCAGCGTGGAAGCGGCCTGCACCAGGGCGGTGCCACCGCCGGGGACGATGCCCTCGGCGACCGCGGCCTTGGCGGACGCGACGGCGTCCTCGACGCGGTACTTGCGCTCCTTGAGCTCGGTCTCGGTGGCCGCGCCGACCTTGATGACGGCGACGCCGCCGGCCAGCTTGGCCAGGCGCTCTTCCAGCTTCTCGCGGTCCCAGTCGGAGTCGGTGTTCTCGATCTCCTTGCGCAGCTGGGCAACTCGCCCGTCGATGTCGGCCTGCGAGCCGGCACCCTCGACGATGGTGGTCTCGTCCTTGGTGACCACGACGCGGCGGGCCTTGCCCAGCACGTCCAGGCCGGCCTCACGCAGGGTGATGCCCAGGTCCGGGTTGACCACGGTGCCGCCGGTGACGATGGCCAGGTCGTCCAGAAACGCCTTGCGGCGGTCACCGAAGAACGGGGCCTTCACCGAGACGACCTTGAGGGTCTTGCGAATCGCGTTGACCACCAGGGTGGACAGCGCCTCGCCGTCGACGTCCTCGGCGATGATGACGACCGGCTTGCCCGACTCCGCGATCTTCTCCAGCAGCGGCAGCAGGTCCGGCAGGGAGCTGATCTTCTCGCGGTTCAGCAGGATCCACACGTCCTCGTAGACCGCCTGCATGGTCTCCGGGTCGGTGACGAAGTACGGGGACAGGTAGCCCTTGTCGAACTGCACGCCCTCGGTGATGGCGACCTCGGTCTGCAGACCCGAGGACTCCTCGATGGTGACGACGCCGTCCTTGCCGACCTTGGTCAGCGCCTCGGCGACCAGCGCGCCGATCTCCTCGTCCCGCGAGGACACGGTGGCGACCTGCGCGATGGACTTCTCGCCGTTGACCGGGGTCGCGGCGGCGTGCAGGGCGGCGGCGACCGCCTCGGCGGCCTTGCTCATGCCCTTGCCCAGGGTCATCGGGTTGGCGCCTGCGGCGATGTTCTTCAGGCCACCCTTGATGAGAGCCTGCGCCAGCACGGTGGCGGTGGTGGTGCCGTCGCCGGCGACGTCGTTGGTCTTGGTGGCGACGCTCTTGACCAGCTGCGCGCCCAGGTTCTCGAACGGGTCCTCGAGGTCGATGTCGCGGGCGATGGTCACGCCGTCGTTGGTGACGGTCGGGCCACCGAACGCCTTGGCCAGCACCACGTGCCGGCCGCGCGGGCCCAGGGTGACCTTGACTGCGTCGGCGAGCTTGTCGACGCCGCGCTCCATCGCCCGGCGAGCCTTCTCGTCGAACTCGATCTGCTTTGCCATGTACCTACTCCTGAAATGAGTTGGGTCGGAACGCACTCCGCCCCGGGCCGGTTGCTGTATTGGCAGCTGCGACTCGGGGCGGTGTCTCTCGGTGCTCTGGGAAGCCCGGCCGCGGGGAGGCGGAGGCCCGAGCCCCGAGAGTTGGAGCGTTCCTACTTGGTGACGACGGCCAGCAGGTCGCGAGCCGACAGGATCAGGTACTCCGAGCCGTTGTACTTGATCTCGGTGCCGCCGTACTTGCTGTAGATGACGACGTCGCCTTCCTTGACGTCCAGCGGAATCCGCTTCTCGCCGTCTTCGTCCCAGCGACCCGGGCCCACGGCGATGACGGTGCCCTCCTGGGGCTTCTCCTTCGCCGTGTCGGGGATAACCAGGCCGGAGGCGGTCGTCGTCTCAGCCTCGTTGGCCTGGACGAGGATCTTGTCCTCGAGCGGCTTGATGTTCACGCTCGCCACGTTGAGCCCTCCACTTTCAGGGGATTCGTCGCGTCCGGGGCTGTTCCCCGGACTCACGGTTTCGGTCATGTGTGTGACCCTGCGCAATCAGCCCCGTCGTCGCGGGTGCCGGGACCCCTGCCCAGTAGTCATCAGCTGGCACCTCAGCACTAACCCAGTGCCAACTAGCACTCTATACACGGGAGTGCCAGCGCTCAAGGCCGGGCACTGCTACTCCGTACCCGGCGTTACCTGTAACGCCGCTGGACAGCACGGCAACACCGCTGGACAGCGCGACTCGCCGACACGACGGCCCGGGAATCTGAGGTCTTCCAAAGAAATCCGAAAATCTGTAACGTTCGGATAACGGATTGTGACACCATTGACGTCGGCCACGCGACGAGACCGAATCGGTCCCGCCACGTGCACCGTCGAGAGTTTCACAACTGCTTCACCCCGCCAACCGCGTGGCAACCCTGCGCGCGGGCTCGAGAAGAGAGCAAGACCGCAAGTGATCAGTGGCAGGTCCGGATGCCCCATCGGACAAGGGCCCGCCGCGATCCGAAGCTCGGAGACGTCCGCCACCCGTTGGGCGCGTCCGGAGTCCGTTCGAGATGGTCGTCTCCACCCGGACCATCCGCTCGAAGGGAGGTGAACATGCGAACATCCCTCGGTATCTCCGCCGGGAGCGAGGTGGTGTGCTCGGCGACGGTCGCCACCGCACCCAACGGCGCCCAGAACTTCGACTACCGGGTCGTGACGGCCGATACCGCCCACTCCGACCTCGGTGATCTGGTGGCGTCCTCGATCGAATTGATGACCACCCAGATTCCGCGCGACAGCGTGCATCCGGTCGGCGCCCATCCGGTCGCCCGCGGCAACGGCCACCGCGAGCCCGGCTCGGCCCCGCCCGGTGACATCGCGGTCGCCTACCGCGACCGGGAGCAGGCCCAGATCATCCGCTCGGCGATCGGTCGGCAGCGGCACGGCGTACAGCTCATCCCGGAGAGCACGGCGGCCCTGGCCTATCTGCGGCACACCGGCCTGCTGGACCGCTGGAACACGGTGGCGATCATCGACATCGGGGCAACCGGCACCACGGTCACCGTGGCCGACCACGCTGACGACACCGTGCTGCGCACCGAGCGCACCGCCGCCATCAGCGGCAACGCCATCGACGAGCTGATCCTGCGGCACCTGCTGGACTGCCACCTGTCCCGCCGCGGCATCCGGCCCAACCGGGGCATTCTGCTCAACCGCAGCCGCGCCGCCAAGGAGCACCTGTCGGTGGTTCCGGCGGTCACCATCGACCACGTGGCCGGGCAGCCGCTCAAGCTGACCCGGGTGGACTTCGAGGAGATCGTCGCCGACCTGCTACGCGAGCTGACGGTATTCACGCGCGCCGTGTTCGCACGCGCCCCGAAGTTCCCGGAGGCGGTCGCCGTGATCGGCGGCGGCGCCAATGTGCCGATCATGGTGGTGGGGCTGGAGCGCCAGCTCGACGTGCCGGTCGTCACCGTGCCGGAGCCGGAGGCCGCGATCGCGAAAGGCGCGGCGCTGGTGGCGGATTCGACCACGCCGAGCAGCGCCTTCCCGGTGATCGGCCTGGGCTCGGACGCGCCGATCGGCACCTTTACCAAGGTGGCGGGCACGCTGGCCGGCGCGATCGTGGTGGTCGGTCTGATCGTCGGGTACGGGGTCAAGGAATTCGTCGTGCCCGAGCCGCAGAACACCCACTACTCGCCTTCCACGACCGGCCCGCAGCAGTCGGTCCCACAGACCACCCTGTCGACGGGCCCGTCGGGCGGCTCCACCACGACCACCCCGCGCCGCACCACGGCCGCCGTTCCGCTGCCCCTGACCGGTTCGGCCGGCGGAGCCCCCGTCGCGCCCAGCAGCACCGCCCAGCAGCCGCCGCTGCGCCCGGATCCCGACTTACCCCAGATCCCGTTCCCAGCGGATCTCTCCCGCCTGCTCGGCCCGCTGCTCGGCACCACCCTGCCGTCGGCCGAATCGGAGCCGCATATCTCGGTCACGCCCGCGCACGCCCACTGATTCGGGCTCCGCGAACGGCGGTGGCACACTCCCCCCTCCCCGAGACTTCAGCGGCCACGTGAAACCGTTGACGGTCGCGTACCCGTGCCGGCGGTTGGGTGCCGAACCCAGTTCGGACGTATGAGTTACCCCGAGCGTTACGAAATCAGTTGCCGCCTCGGCATTCGCCAGCCCGCTCACGACCGGTTGCGGGCGGCATTCACAGGTGGCTGGTGGAGACGGGGAGGCCGGGGTCGGTGGCGACGGTGAGTTCGGAAGGCTCTGCGCCACCGGCGATCACGTGGGCGCCGAGGGTGGCGATCATGACGCCGTTGTCGGTGCACAGGCGCGGCTTGGGGACGCGCAGGGTGATACCGGCTGCGGTGCAGCGTTCTTCGGCCATCGAACGGATGCGGGAGTTGGCGGTCGCGCCGCCGCCCAGCACCAGGGTGTCGACGCCGGTGTCCTGGACCGCGCGCACCGCCTTCATGGTGAGCACATCCGCCACGGCCTCCTGGAAGGACGCCGCGATATCCGGGATGGGCAGCTCGCGGCCTTCCCGTTGCGCCGCTTCGACATAGCGGGCGACGGCGGTCTTCAGGCCGGAGAAGGAGAAGTCGTACCGCGGGTCGCGGGGGCCGGTCATGCCGCGCGGGAAGGCGATGGCGTTCGGATCGCCCTCGGTGGCAATGGAATCCAGCACCGGCCCGCCCGGGTAGCCGAGGCCGAGCAGGCGGGCCACCTTGTCGAAGGCCTCGCCCGCGGCGTCGTCGACCGTGCTGCCCAATTCCGTGATGGGGTGGGCGAGATCGGTGACCTGCAGCAGGTGGGTGTGCCCGCCGGACACGAGCAGCGCGACCGCCGGGGGCATGGGACCGTGTTCGAGGGTGTCCACGGCCACGTGCCCGCCCAGGTGGTTGAGCGCGTAGAACGGGATATCCCAGGCCGCCGCATAGGCTTTCGCCGCCGCGACGCCCACCAGCAGCGCGCCCGCGAGACCGGGGCCGATGGTGACGGCGAGGGCGTCGGGCTTGCTGATGCCGGCCGTGGCCAGCGCCCGGCGCATGGCGGGCACGATGGCCTCGAGGTGTGCGCGGGAGGCGATCTCGGGCACCACGCCGCCGAAGCGGGCGTGCTGGTCCACGCTGGAGGCGACCTCGTCGGCGAGCAGTTCGCAGCTGCCGTCGGGCCGTCGGCGCACGATGCCGACTCCCGTTTCGTCGCAGGAGCTTTCGATACCCATGACGATCATGACGAGACCTCGGCGTCGGTGGTGAATCCGTCCTGCGGGAAGCCGGCCATGGCGGGTCGCCGCATGGTGTACGCGTCGGCCCCGCTGGGCTGGTAGTAGTTCTTGCGCAACCCGATGATGTGGAAGCCGTGCTTCTCGTACAGCGTGATGGCGGGCGCGTTGTCGGTGCGGACCTCGAGGAACACCGGCCCGCCGCGGCGGCCGGCCTCCAGCAGCAGCGCCTCCAGCAGCAAAGTGCCGATGCCGCGCCGGTGCTCGGCGGGATCGACGCCGATGGTGTGGACCTCGGCCTCGGGATGTTCGGCGGTGCCGAGCAGTGCGATGCCCGCGTAGCCGATCATGCGGCCGTCGGAGTCGCGCGCGGTGATGTAGCGGTTGTGCGGTCCGGCCAGCTCCGACAGGAACGAAACCTCGTGCCAGGGATCGTCCTCCGGGAACAGCACCTGCTCGAGTTCGGCACAGCGGGAGACGTCGGCAGGCCGCATCGGTTCGATGCGGATGGTCATCGGCCCACCTGCGCGTAACTCTTCTCGACGGCATCGGGGCGGCGCAGGTACAGCGGCACCAGCGGCGCGGGCACGACGCCGGCCAGAATCTCGGCGGCGGCGCAACGCACCAGGCCCGCCGGGGACGGCGTCTCGACCGGCAGCACCGGCAGATCGAAATAGTCGACGTGCGAAGCGGATCCGGCGATCACGGTGGCGGCGGCCTGATCCAGATCGGCGGGCTTGCTGACCTCGGGCCCCTCGGACCGCGTCAGTGTCCGGCCCTCGGCCGCGGTGCGGTAGCGCGCCCAGTAAACCTCGCGACGGCGGGCGTCGGTGACGACCAACAGCTCGATCGGGTCGGCGCTCTCACGCAGATAGCTCTCGGTGTCGGCAGCGATGGCGTCCAGGCTGCACACCCCATACACCGGAACACCCAGTGCGTCACCGAAGGCGGCCGCGGTGGCCATGCCGACGCGCAGTCCGGTGAACGGTCCAGGCCCGACACCGGCCACGACAGCGGCGATATCGGCACGGGAACGCCCGGATCCGGCGAGGCAGGCCAGGATCTGCGGGGTGAGCACCTCGTTGTGCGCGCGAGCGTCCACGGTCACCTTGGCGGTGATCGTGGTGATCTGCGGTGCGTTCGACCCGGGTTGCGCCGGTTCCAGTTCCACCAGTCCCGCTGTGACGGCGGGGGTCGCGGTGTCGACAGCCAATATCAGCATGATTGTCTTTACGATACTGCGTCTAATTGCCTCCGCTTCGCTCCGGCGGGGTTCGCGGCCCTGGAGGTCTCGCTCTTCCCTCCCTCCGCTCCTCCAAGGCGCAGGTCTATGGAGCCGTTCGCTCCCCCGCTCCACTCGGTCCAGAACGAGACGGGCCGCGAACCTCATCGCAATGGTCTCGGGCTGTGACACTCGGCACAATCAAAACCGCGAAGTCATTTTCCCGACACCCACTCCCATTCGGCGGTGCGCACGTCGGACTCGGGTTCGCGGCGCAGCTGCACGCGCAGATGGCGATCGGCCAGGTGTTCAGCCACGCCCAGACCCCATTCGACCACAACCACGGCGTGGTCGAGATCGGTGTCCAGATCGAGGGCGTCGAGTTCGTCGAGGTCACCGCCGAGCCGGTAGGCGTCCACGTGCACGAGCGCCACCGCACCCGGGTGGGTTCCGGCGCGGTGCTGGCGGGCGATGATGAAAGTCGGTGAGCTGACGCGTCCTTCGACACCCAGCCCGGCGGCGATGCCGCGAGTGAGCGCGGTCTTACCCGCGCCCAGCGGGCCGTCGAGGATGACCAGATCCCCGGCCTGCAGCTGTTCGGCGAGCTCGCGGCCCAGCGCCTCGGTGTCCTCGACGGTGGCGAGCATGCGGTGATCGGTCACCGGTCACCGCCGACGTGGGTACGGACCACGCGGCCGCGGGGGTAGCAGACGATCTCGTAGTTGATGGTGCCGAGCGTGTCGGCCCACTCCTGGGCGTGCGGGTGACCGGGCTCACCACCGAACAGCACCGCGGTGTCACCCGCCCGGACCCCGGCTTCGTTCTCGCCCAGGTCCACCACGATCTGGTCCATGCACACCCGGCCGATCTGCGGGTAGCGGACGCCGCCCAGCGCCACCGAGAATCGGCCGCCCAGCAGGCGCGGCACGCCATCGGCGTAGCCGACCGGAACGAGGGCGACCGTGGTGTCGCGGCCGGCGATCCACTCGTGGCCGTAGGACACGCCCTCCCCCGCCGCGACCCGCTTCACCCGGAGCACCCTGGCGCGAAAGGTCATGGCCGGGCGCAGGCCGAAATCGGATAGCTCCGGGATCGGCGACAGGCCGTACACGGCGATGCCGGGGCGCACCATGTCGAAGGCGAGGTCCGGACGGGTCAGTGCGGCAGCGGAATTCGCCAGGTGCGCCAGTTCCGGCTGCAGGCCGTGCTCCTTGGCGGTGGCGATGAATTCCAGGAACCGTTCGCGCTGCATGTCATTGACCGGATGCTGCGGCTCGTCGGCGAGCGCGAGGTGGGAGAAGATGGCGCGGAAGCGCACCGTCTCCTCGGCGACCAGCCGCCCGAGCAGGTCGAGCACCTCGGGGAATTCGGCGGTGGGGATGCCGTTGCGGTTGAGCCCGGTGTCCACCTTGAGACTCACGGTGGCGGTCCGGCCGAGCTGCCGCGCCGCCTGCGCCACGTCCTCGAGCTGCGCGAGCGCGGAGACGCCGATTTCGATATCGGCGGCGATGGCCCTCGCGTAGTCGGTGTCGGAGGTGTTGAGCCAGCACAGGATCGGTGCGGTGATCCCCGCGGCCCGCAGCTCCACCGCCTCGCCGACCGTGGTGGTGCCGAGTTCCCGCGCGCCCGCCGCCAGAGCCGCCCGCGCGACCTCGACCGCACCGTGGTTGTACCCGTCCGCCTTGATCACGACCATGACCGCGGCGTCTCCGGCGTGCTCGGCCAGGATTCGCACATTGTGGGCAATGGCATCCAGGTCGACGACGATCTCCACCTGCGGGTCGGGCTTCTTCACGCCCTCGATACTGCCACGCTCCGCTGCCGCTCCGAACCTGCAGCGGGCGGCTGAGGGCCGTTGACCGTCGCGCACCCGTACCGGCGGTTGGGTGCCGAACCGATTTTGGACCTACCCGGCGAGTTACCCGGCTCTTACGAAATCAGTTGTCACCTTCGCAGCGGCAATCGCCGCTGACGCGGCGGACAGCGACCCATCGCTTGCCGGGAGCAGCGGCAGCCGGACTGCCGAGGTGGGGATGCGGCCCTGGGCGGCCAGAACCGCCTTCACCACAACGGGATTGGGTTCGGTGAACAGGGCGGCGGCCAGCGGAGCCAGGCGGTTGCCGAGTTCGCGGCCGGATGCCAGTTCGCCCCTGCGCCAGGCGGCGATCAGGTCGGCGTAGGCGGCGGGGGCGACATTGGCGCAGGAGAGAATCGCGCCCGACGCACCCAGGGCGAGCAGTGGGGCGGCATACAGATCGTCGCCCGCGAGCACGGATGTGTGGTCGGGCAGGCGGGACATGAAGGCGATCGTGGTGTCGTCGATGCCGCCCGCGGTGTATTTGAAGCCCGCGACATTCGGCAGTTCGGCGAGGCGGAGCAGGGTGTCGGCACCGAGGGTAAGGGCGGTGCGGTATGGGATGTGGTAGATCAGCAGCGGCACGGGGCTGGCGGCGGCGAGGGTCCGGAAGTGTTCCACCACACCGGCTTCCGAGGGCCGCGTGTAATAGGGAACGACCGCGAGGGCGGCGGTGGCGCGCGGGTCGAGGGCGGTGAGGGAGCGGGCGGAGTCGACGGTGGCGTTGGAGCCCGCGCCGATGATGAGGGCGGCGGCGCGCTCGCGGCAGACGTTCGCGCAGATGTCGATGACCCGGGCCTGCTCGTCCGCGGTCAGGGTGGCGGGTTCTCCGGTGGTGCCGAGCGCGACCAGGCCCGCCGCGCCCGCGTCGAGGACTTCGTGGGCGAGGGCTTCCAGGGCGTCAGCGGCCAGGTCGCCATCGGCGGTGAAGGGCGTGACCAAGGGCACATACAGGCCGGTGAATGTCATGTGACCAGCGTGATCGATACTGGGCTTCAGGTCTATTTCACGTTTCTTCGCCCGAGAATAAGATCAGCTGATGCTGGATGTCCGCCGTCTGCGCCTGCTCCGCGAGCTCGCGCACCGCAAGACCATCGCCGCGGTCGCCGAGGCCCTGACCTACACGCCGTCGGCGGTGTCCCAGCAGCTCACCGCACTGGAACGGGAGGCCGGGGTGCCGCTGCTGGAACGCACCGGGCGCAGCGTCACCCTGACACCGGCCGCGCTGCGGCTGGTCGAGCACACCGAGACCATTCTGGCAGTGCTGGAACAGGCGATCGCCGAACTCGCCTCGGCCCGAACCGAACTCACCGGCACCCTGCGCATCGGCGCATTCCCGACCGCCGTACACGCCATCCTCTCTCCCGCGCTGGTGTCGCTGAGCCGAGACCATCCGCGGCTGGAACTGCTTGTCACCGAACTGGATCCGGCCGCCGCCCCCGCCGCCCTGCGCGCCGAGACCCTGGATATCGCGCTGCTGCAGGAGTACGACTACGTTCCCCTCGCACCCGAACCCGGTCTCGACACCGAGCCGCTGTTCGAGGAAACCATCCACCTGGCCGCCCGCGAACCCGGACCGCTTGCCGCACAGGCTGATTCGCCGTGGATCGCGGGCACGCCCGGGACCCTCTGCTACGAGATGACCGTCCGAGCCTGTCTCGCCGCCGGATTCACCCCGCGTATCCGCCACCACGCCGACGACTTCGGCACCGTGCTGGCGCTCGTCGCCGCGGGCCAGGGCGTGGCACTCGTTCCGGATCTGGGCGCGCTCTCGACACCCCCGGGCGTCACCCTCACCGCGCTGCCGACCCGCCGCCGCACCCACCTCGCCTACCGCAGCGGCACCGGTGCCCATCCGATCGTCACGGCCGCGCGCACCGCACTCCGCGCGGCCGCTGCCAGTACTCGCGAGTGAAATCCTCCGGATAGAACAAGCACGGCGCCGGGGAGCAGGACGAGCTGGAGCCGGAGCAGCCACACCCCCGGCATGCGCGGCCGCCAGGGATCAGGAGGCGAGCTCCCGGAGCGTGCCGATGGCCGCGCGGATGTGGGAGAGCAAGGGGGAAGCCGAGATCGGGGCCCCGGCGGAAGTAGCGGCGTGGGCGGCGAGGTTGGCGGCGAGAGAGTGGGCGCGGGCGGCGGCCGCGGCGGCCCAGGACGGGTCCAGCCCACAGGCCAGCAGGGCGGCGATGATGCCGGAGAGGACGTCACCGGAACCGGCCGTGGCGGCCCAGGAGCCACCAGCCTCATTGACGAAGACCGGGACGCCGGGGCCCGCGACGAGGGTGGCGCGGCCCTTCAAAAGCACTGTGACCTGCCAGGATTCGGCGAGTTTGCGTACCGCCGCGACGCGGTCGGAGCCGGGTTCGGAACCGGTCAGACGGGCGAATTCGCCGGCGTGGGGCGTCACGACGGTCGGGGCGGCGCGGCCGGTCACCAGACCGGGTTCGGCGGCGAGCAGGGTGAGGCCGTCGGCGTCCACCACCACGGGCAGGTCGGTGGCCAGGATCTCGGCCAGCCGGTCGCGGGCGGCGGAGTCGGTGCCCGCGCCCGGGCCGAAGACCCAGGACTGGACCCGTCCGGTCGCGGAAATGGTCTCGGCGGCAATCACTTCCGGGAAGTGGGCGAGGACCTGTCCCGCGCCGGTGCCCGCATAGCGCACCATGCCCGAGGTGGCGGCGACCGCGCCGCCCGTGCACAGCACGGCCGCGCCCGGATAGGTGCCGCTGCCCGCGCAGACGCCGGTGACGCCCTGTGTGTACTTGTCGTCCGAGGGACCGGGGACCGGCCAGCCCGCGCCGACCGCCCGCGGTTCCAGCGCGATCAAATTCGCCTCGGGCAGTCGTAATCCGATGGGCACCAGCTCGATTCGGCCGCAGTGCGGTGCGGCGAGCGCGTGCACCGGCTTGCAGGCGCCGAAGGTGACGGTGACGTCCGCGCGGACGGCCGGACCGGTCACGGCTCCGGTGTCGCAATCGACGCCGGAGGGGAGGTCGGCGGCGATGATCGGACAGCGCACGCCCGCAACCAGTTCGGCTGCCACCGGGCGCAACGGGCCACGACCGGAGATGCCGACGATCCCGTCCACCACCAGATCCGGCGCGCCGAGCAGCTGACCGACCCGGTAGGGCACGGCGGTGCTGGTGTAGACGAGTTGCGGCAGCCCGAGCCGGCGCGGATCCGTTTCCCGCAGTTCCTCCACGGTGGCGGAGACGGCGAGAATCCGCCCGCCCGCTCGGCGCAGGGCCGCCAGGCCGGCCGCGTGGGCGCGTTCCGGTACCAGCAGGACCGCCCGCACCGCGACCCCGCGCCGCCGCAGGAACGAGCCCGCCCACAGCGCGTCGCCGCCATTGTCGCCCGACCCGACCAGCAGGGTCACCGCGCGACCGGCCACACCCCCGGTACGTTCCCGCAGTTCCCGCGCCACCACGTCGGCGAGGCCGAAGGCGGCCCGCCGCATGGGCATTCCCTCGGGAACCCTGGTGAACAGCTCGGCCTCCGCGGCCCGGACCTCGTCGGCCGTGTAGTACCCGCGCACCGCCGGTGCGGTCATGGTCGCCTCCCGGATGTGATTGCCTGCGTTGAAGGAGACTACGCCTGGCGGATCGCGGCGCAGGTCAGCGCGGTGCCCGCGCATGGCGCGCTATCGCCGGGTACTAACCTGGCTGGCATGTCGATCCGTCGCCAGTCGTCTTCGCGTGTCCTGCTTCTCGTCGCCGTCGTGGCCGGAGCGCTGGTGGCCGGGGGCTGCTCGTCGGAAGGCTCGAAGAGCGCGGCCACCTCGACAACGGCTGCTCCGGCCGCTTCCGCGACGGTCACCTCGACCGGTCCGGCGGTTGCCGCCGCGGTGACCGTCGAGGTGAAGGACATGAAGTTCTCCCCGGCCGACATCACCGTCAAGGCTGGGGACACCGTGACCTGGAAGTTCGACGACCGCGCCCCGCACGCCGTGCAGGGCATCGGCGATGTCGCACTCGGCATCAACAGCCCGATCATCCACAAGGGCGAGTGGAGCCACACCTTCACCACGCCCGGCACCTACCGCTATCTGTGCCCGCTGCACCCGGACATGAAGGGCACGGTCACCGTCCAGTAGCCGCGCGGCTATTCGACCGTGACGGACTTGGCCAGGTTGCGCGGCTTGTCGACGTCGTAGCCGCGGGCCTGCGCCACCTCGGCGGCGAAGATCTGCAACGGAACCGTCGACAGCAGCGGCTGGTACAGCGTTGGGGCCGACGGGATTTCGATCAGGTGGTCGGCGAACGGGCGCACGGTGTCATCGCCCTCCTCGGCGATGACGATGGTGCGCGCGCCGCGAGCCTGGATCTCCCGGATATTGCTGAGCAGCTTGGAGTGCAGCACCGCGCGGCCCTTCGGGGAGGGCATGACCACGAAGACCGGCAGCCCGTCCTCGATGAGGGCGATCGGGCCGTGCTTGAGCTCGCCCGCCGCGAAACCCTCGGCGTGCATGTACGCCAGTTCCTTGAGCTTCAGCGCGCCCTCCAGGGCGACCGGGTAGCCGACATGGCGGCCCAGGAACAACACCGTCGGCACGTGCGCGAACCGGCGGGCGATCTCCCGCACCCGGTCGGCCGACTCCAGCACCTGGGCAACGAGTTTCGGCATGGACTCCAGTTCGGCGAACTCGCGCGCCACCTCGTCCGGATACTTGGTGCCGCGCGCCTGCGCCAACGCCAGGCCGACCAGATAGTTGGCGGTGATCTGGGCCAGGAACGCCTTGGTCGAGGCCACGCCGATCTCCGGGCCGGTGCGGGTGTAGAGCACGGCATCGGATTCGCGCGGGATCTGCGCGCCATTGGTATTGCAGATGGCCAGGACTCGCGCCTTCTGCTCCTTCGCGTGACGCACGGCCTCCAGCGTGTCGGCGGTCTCGCCGGACTGCGAGATGGCGACCACCAGGGTGGAACGGTCCAGAACCGGGTCACGGTAACGGAATTCGCTGGCCAGCTCGACCTCCACCGGCAGCCGGGTCCAGTGCTCGATGGCGTACTTGGCCAGCAGGCCCGCGTGATACGAACTGCCGCAGGCGACCACGAAGACCTTGTCGAACTCGCGCAGCTCCTGATCGGCCAGCCGCTGCTCGTCCAGAATGATCCGGCCGCCCGCGTAGTGGCCGATCAGGGTGTCGGCGACGCCGGCGGGCTGCTCCTGGATCTCCTTGAGCATGAAGTAGTCGTGGCCGCCCTTCTCGGCGGCGGCCAGATCCCAGTCGATGGTGAACGGACGGAACCGGACGCCGTCGGTCGCGCCGGTGAAATCGGTGACCCGGTAGCCGTCGGCGGTGATGACCACGGCCTGGTCCTGGCCGAGTTCGACTGCCTCCCGGGTGTGTTCGATGAAAGCGGTCACATCGGACGCGATGAACATCTCGCCCTGGCCGACACCTACCACCAGCGGGGTGGAACGGCGGGCGGCCACTATGGTGCCCGGGTGGTCGGCGTGCGAGAAGACCAGCGTGAACGCGCCCTCCAGACGGCACACCACCGCGAGTGCGGAGGCGACGAAATCACCCGCGGTGTCCCCGGCCGCGTAGGCGCGAGCCACCAGGTGCACCGCCACCTCGGTGTCGGTGTCGCTGCTCAGCTCGACGCCCGCAGCCTCCAGCTCGCGGCGCAGCGGGGCGAAGTTCTCGATGATGCCGTTGTGCACCACCGCGACCCGGCCCGTGCCATCGCGATGCGGGTGGGCATTGCGATCGGTCGGCGCGCCGTGCGTGGCCCAGCGGGTGTGGCCCATGCCCGTCGATCCGGCGAAACGGTCCCGTCCCGTCTCGGCGAGCTCCGCCTCCAGATTGGCCAGGCGCCCGGCCTTGCGCTCCACCGCGAGACCGCCCGCGCCGTTCAGGATCGCCACTCCCGCAGAGTCGTAACCTCGATATTCCATGCGGCGCAACGCATCGACCACCACGCCGAGCGCATCCCGGTACCCCACATACCCCACGATTCCGCACATGGCCCCCTAGCCTAACGGGGTAGGCGCGCCGGACGAAGCTGTGGCCAATCTGCCCTCCGCTTCGCTCCCCGCTGCAAGCGCGGGGAGGCGGCGCGCAGTCCAGAATCGAGCGCTTCGCTCCCCGCGCTTGGCCGCGAGCCTTTGGGTGGGGTCAAAGCATCTCGTCGGAATTCCAGCTAAGTTCTACAGCGTGTCGGCGTCTGTGAAATCGCTCCTGAGCACTCTGACCCTGCGTGGCCCGCACGAGGTGCTGCGCGGGAATCTCGGCATCGCCGGGCTGCCCGGCGTGGTGTACACGCCGGGGAAGGGACTCAATCTGCCCGCGGTGGCGTTCGGGCACGGGTGGCTCACCGGAGTCGGCAACTACCGCAGGCTGCTGGAGCATCTGGCCTCCTGGGGCTATGTCGCCGCGGCGCCCGACACCGAGCGCGGACCCATTCCCTCGCACCTGAACCTCGCGACGGATCTGCTGACCACCCTCGACATCTGCGCCGGGGTGCGGCTGGGCGCGGGCAATGTCAGCGTCGATCCGAAGCGGCTGACCCTGGCCGGGCACGGCATGGGCGCGGGCGCGGCCGTCATCGCCGCCTCCCAGCGCGACGTCGCCGCCGTCGCGGCCCTGTACCCGTCCCCCACCGCGCCCTCCGCCGAGGCCCTGGCCCCCAAGATCGACGCCCCGGCCCTGATCCTGGCCGGCGCCACCGATATCGACTCGGTCAGCTCCAATGCCATCCCGCTGGCCGCCGCCTGGGCCGAGGGTGCGATCCTGCGCTCGCTCGACAAGGCCGGGCACAACGGCATGATCGAGGGCCGCCGCGCCCTGGCCGCCCTCGGTGCCGGCAAACACGAACCCAGAACCGAACGCCTCACCCGAGCCCTCCTCGTCGGCTACCTCAACTACACCGTCCTCGGCGACAAGAAGTACAAGCCCTTCGCCGACCCCGAAGCCGCCCTCCCCCACACCCAGCTCGTGGACCCCAACGCCATCGAGGAAGAGCCCGAGCAGCCCCAGAAACTCCCTGTCCTCCAACTCATCCAAGCCCTGCGCAAGTAGCCCGCTTCTCGCACGGATATCCCCGCAACCCCCTTGACCATGTGGACGCTGTGGCCCACGACGATCGCCGGGCCTGAATGGCAGGCCTCGTCAGGGAGTTAGTGGTCTGCGGCGCATCGCACCTCGCCGCTCCGGAACGTAATCTGTTCGGCGGCCACGTCATTCACGGTTCACCGGCGTGGAGTGGGTGTCGAGGGCGGGTGGGGTCCAGTTCCACAGGGGAGCAGACTTACGGGCAGCGACAGCAGCGCCGGCCATCTGTGTGAGCCGGGTCATGAGCCCGTACGTGAGCGGGTTGGTGGACAGACTGATTTTCGGGTCCTGGCGAGCCAGGCGTTGTACCCGTTGGCTGCGGGGTCGGCGGAGTCGGTCGTAATGCGCCAGGGCGGTGGGGATGTCGGTATCGCCCGAGAGCTGCGCAGCGAGCACCGTCGCGTCTTCGAACGCCTGGCAGGCGCCCTGGGCGAGGAATGGCGTCATGGCATGGGCGGCATCGCCGAGCAGCGCCACCCGATGGCGGGTGTAGGTGTCCAGCGGATCCAGGTCGTAAATATCGTGCCGTAGTACCGATTCCGGTGGTGTCGCATCCAGAAGGGCGGGTATCGGGTCGTGCCAATCGCCGATCCGGTGGCGGATCTCGGCGAGATCGTCGTCGTATCGGGTGTCGGGCCGGTCCTGGCGGACCGTGAGGAACCAGAACACGCGCTGTCCGGGCAACGGGTGGGCGCCGAATCGCGCACCACGACCCCAGGTCTGGAATCCGTCGACCGGCCACACCGACCCCGGCGTGGAGACGCCGCGCCAGCACAGGACACGCTGGAAGACCGGCCCGGAAGCATTCGGGAAGACCGATCGGCGGACCGCACTGTGAATCCCGTCGGCTCCGACGACAATGTCGGCCGTGACCTGCCCTTGACCATCCGGTGTGCGGTAGGCGACCACGGCCCCGCTGTCGGATTGCTCGATACCGGTGACTTCGGCTGCGGCGCGCACACATTCGGCAGGAAGGTGCGCAAGCAGTGCGTCGTGCAGATCGGCGCGATGGTTGGCCAGCAGCGCCGTGTCGCGTCCCGGGCGGAATCGCATGAGATAGCTACCGGCGGGTGTGCGCAATGTCGCTCCGGCCTGCGTCGGGACCGACACGGCGCGCAACTCGTCGCCGACGCCCAGTGCGTCCGCCGCTCGCACGGCATTGGGTGCGAACGACCAGCCGGCCCCGATCTCGTGCAGATCGGGGCGTCGTTCCAGCACGGTGACCGACCACCCTGCCCGCCGCAGCCCGATCGCGGCGGCGAGCCCGCCGATACCGCCACCGGCCACTATCGCCGTCCGCTCATAGCGAGTCGATGAGGTCGTCACTTTTCGTCCTTTCGGAAGGGAAGAGGTTCCTCGGTGAGACGCTTGGTCATCCAGTCGTAGACCTCATGTGCGGTCCGCAGTCGCCGGACACGGGTGGTGTCGGTCCCCGCCAATTCCATTCCGGCGGCGGTGACATCGCGGAATGCCGCCAGGCTGGCCACGCGCCGCCGAACCACGGTTTCCCAGGCGTCGTCGTCCATTCGGTAATAGTTGGTGCGCTCGCCGGGTTTCGTGCGTCGCCGTATGAAACCGGCGTCGGTCAGTACCCGCATATTGGTCGCAAGCGACGCCCGGCTCGCACCGACCGCCGCCGCAATCTGCTCAGCCGACTGCTCCGCTGGATCGCAGATCATCAACCACCCCAGGATCCGACCCGCGATAGGCGGCACCCCGTACTCAGCGGTGCAGAACATCGCCACCTGCTCGACCCACTCCAACACCCGCTCACGCTCGGAATCCGACCTACTCATCCCACCGTCCTCTCATGTTCTTCTAGAAGTTTCAGTATATACAGAAACTTCTAGAAGAACATAGGCCTGATGAGGGCGACCGGGTTTGGGTTCCAGTAGTAATCGCGAAGGAACAACGGATATGGACGTCGCTCCCGGTCGCTCGGCATGATGACCCTGAGCACTTCCAGCGGGTGTATCACCAATCCCCGACCGTTGGACGTTGCCACGTAAACGGCATGCGTTACAGGTTCGAACTGCGGAAACGCATTGCCCCAGAGGTCGTCTCCCGAACGCTGGTCCGTGGACATCGCCGCTGGCGGGCTCGCATCAGATGCGACTTCCTCGCGTCGGATGCGAGTGACTGGAGGCGACTCTGCGTCTCCCGATCAGTGGCTGTGCCGAACGTCGTTGAAACTTCGGCGACTACTACCGGACCCCATTACGGCGCGAGAGGTTCGGTGGTCTCGGGGATTTCGAGACCTTCCTCCGGGATCTCCATCGGCGCGCGCGGCTCTGCCGACCAGGGCGTGGCAGCGGTGAGTGGCGCGTCGAATCCGGGTTGACCCGTAGCTGTTGGCGGCACGGGGTTTTCGAGCGGGTGCGCGGGCACGGGCGGTGGGTCGGTCGGCACGGGCGAGGTCGACGGCACGCAATCGCCCGCGGCCCGGTCCAGAGTGCAATCAGGGGTGGACGGCTGGGTGCAGCCCGGCAGTTCACCGTCCTCGGCGGCGTGTGGCGGGGCCGGAACCTCTGGCGGCGCAGCCTGATCCGGGGTGTGATCGGGGCAGGGGTTCGGTGGAGCGATCGGCGGGTCGGGAACTGTGCAGGTGCGGGGTACGCAGTCTGGGTGGAGGAGTTGGTCCGGGGTGGGTCCAACCTCGCCGGGGTCTATGGGCTCGGTGTTTTTCGGCGTACCCAGCGTTCCGCCACCACTCCCTGTAGCGAGTGGGTCCGGGGTCGTGCTGGCATCACCGGCGGGCGCGGTGGGGGTGTGGGCCGGGTCGTCGGTGGCGAGGACGGGGATGCCGTTCTGATCGAAAGACAGCGTGTAGGTGTGGATTCGGCCGGATTCGTCGGTCGCGGTGAGGGTCAGGTCACCCGGAGGCGTGCGTTCGAGGACGAAATGCTTTCCGGACAGGTCGAATTCGAGCCGATCGGACGGGAGTGCCTGGCCCTCTGGGTGATCCGGGTCGGGCTTGGGCTCGTTTGCAGACTCCGATTCACCGGGCGATGGCGACGTCTGGCCAGCCAGGGAGCCGAGCTTCTCCACGGCGGCGGAAATACCTCGTTGGAGGCCGGTTTCGAGTTGGGTGAGGGCGTCTTTCAGAGTCCTGCTGAACTGGTCGGATCGCGGCTGGACCAGCTCCGGGAACGCTCCGGTTCCGGTGTCCGCCGATCCCACGGCGCCACCGGACTCCGCACCACCGGGGTCCGCGACGCCGGCCGTTTGCGTCTCGGCGGCCGGTGCGTCGGAACCCACTCGGCCGGGCAGGGATTCCGGCGGGACGGCCGACGGCTGGGCTCGATCCGGAGACTGCGGCTGGGTCGGGTCGGATGTGGTCGCCCCGCCCGACGGGGGCGAGTATCCCGGCGGGACGGCCGGCTGCGGCAGCCGAGGGTGCGACGTCGGCGGCGTTGCCGCTGGGTACGACTGTGGCGCTGGAAGAGGCTGAGGCGTAGGAATACTCGGGGCCGCGATCTCCTCGGGCTCGGGCAGCAGGGCCTGGGCGGGTTGCGGGTAGGGATGGTCGATGACCTGGGCCAGGGCCGTGATGATGGTGCGGTAGTGGGATTCGAAGGTCTCGTTGGTGGTGGCGCAGGCAGCGGCGAAGGCAGCGAGTTTGTGATCGACGTCGGCGCGGAACGTACTGGTGAGCCAGGGGTCGATGGGGTCGAGGGCTTCGATGTCGTCCGGGGTCTTGCCGTCGATGGCGAGGCGACCTTCGCCGTCCGGGGTGGGTTCGAGCAGGGCGAGGGTGTGTTCGGCCTTGGTGAGGACTGATTCGCGGAGCGGGTCCAGGGCGGCGGCGATGGCGGTGGAAGCGGTGCGAATGGTGTCGAGATCGTCGCGGGCCTGGCGCAGTTGGGAATTCACGATGGTGAGCGCCTCGGTGCCGGTGGCGCCGGTCCAGGCGGCGGGCAGGGTTTGCGCGACAGCCTGATGCGACGACCAACGCGCCTCGCCGTCCGTGAGCACTCTGTCCAGTTCGGTTCGGGCGGTATCGAATTCGACGAGATCCGCGCCTCGTTGCTCGTCGTAGCGGGCATAGAGATCGGCGAGGCCGAGCCCCTCCGGCGCACCGAATGCCTTGGTGTACAGGGGCAGAAAGTGTTCCCAGTACTGGAGGCCGGGCGCACCGTAATCGAGAATCTGGTCGACGCTCTTGCCGGTGGGGTCGAAGCTCATCGGCCCACCCTCGTGAGCGCGGTCGCGTGTTCACGGTCCAGGCGCGCGTATTCGGTGGCGGCGCGGTCGAATACCTCGGCGGTGGCGGAGGCGGCCGCGCCCCAGTAGCGCAGGCAGGCGGCCGCGCGCTCGAAGCCCTGGCGCACGGCTATGCCCTGCGCGGAATAGTTGCGCCCGGCTTCGTCCCTGCCGATGCCGAAGGCATGATCGCCGACCGTACGGGCATGCCGCCCAAGGGCCGCCGCATTGTCGCGCAACGTGGTGGCCCCGTCGTGCAGGGCCGCGATGCGCACGCCGAAATCGCCGGATTCACTCATTGGTCCCCCTCGAATCGCGATGCCGTGAAAACCCCCGCCGCCCCGGCTATGTGCCGCCGAGGTGTCCTACGTCCATGCGCACCCACTCGGTGGTGCCGTCCGGATTGTGGTGGAACTCCCAGGCCGAGAAGTCCCCGCCGCTGTCCACCACGGTCACATGATCGGCGTAGCCGTCGTGATCCAGATCCGTCCATACCTGCATGGCGTGATCGGTGTTGGTGGTCACGGTGTCCAGCAGGCCGTCACCGTCGAGATCCTGTGTGGGGTGCGATAAC
Organism: Nocardia sp. NPDC101769; assembly: GCF_044766925.1. NCBI lineage: Bacteria > Bacillati > Actinomycetota > Actinomycetes > Mycobacteriales > Nocardiaceae > Nocardia > Nocardia sp. NPDC101769. Next base: position 84,630 of record NZ_JBIWMX010000036.1, read on the forward strand.
TCGACCGCGCCGAGCCCGCCGAGTTCCGTGTGCGCGTCGAGATCCGGCAGCTCCAGTCCGGGCAGATCACCCGATGTGACCATGATGTGCGCTCCTTCGCTGTGACGTGACTCTCATCCTGTCACTTTGCCGTGGCACCCGCATCACCCTCGATCACGAATGTGGACAACTCGCGGCCTGTGGACAACTCACTGCTTCGGGATCACGATCCACAGCGCGATGTAGACGAGGAACTGCGGGCCGGGCAGCAGACAGGACAGCACGAACAGGGCGCGGATGAGGTTGGCGTTCCAGCCGAAGTACTGGGCGAGGCCGCCGCACACGCCGCCGATCCACTTGTCGGTGCCGGAGCGGGTCAGTCGCTTGGGGGCCGGAGTCGGAAACTGTGTCGTCATGTCTCCCACTGTGCCCAGCTCGATCTCGGCGCACATCGGTCGCTCGCCCCAATACGACCCTGAACTTTCCGAGGGCCGGAGTCAGGGTGCCACCCCGAACACGGCAGAATCGCCCTGGTGAGCACCACTCTGCATGCGCGCGGCCTGGCCGCCGGACACGGTGAGCGGATCCTGTTCTCCGACCTGGACCTGATCCTCGCCCCGGGCGATGTGATCGGGCTGGTCGGGGTGAACGGGGCCGGGAAGTCCACCCTGCTGCGCATGCTCGCCGACGGTCACACCCCCGAGGGCGAGATCGTGCTGAGCCCGCCCGACGCCACCGTCGGTTACCTGGCCCAGGAACCCGAGCGCCTGGCCGGCGAGACCGTCCTCGAATTCCTGCGCCGCCGCACCGGTGTGGCCGCCGCCCAGCAGCTCATGGATGCCGCCGCCGAACGCCTCGCCGACGGCGGAGAAGACGAGTACTCCCCCGCCCTGGAGCGCTGGCTCGCCCTCGGCGGTGCGGACCTCGAGCAGCGCGCCGAGGAGGTGGCCGCCGATCTCGGCCTGGCCGAGAGCCTCCCGCACGGCCTGGACACCCCCATGTCCGTGCTCTCCGGTGGTCAGGCCGCGCGTGCCGGGCTGGCCTCGGTCCTGTTGTCGCGCTTCGACATCCTGCTGCTCGACGAGCCGACCAATGATCTGGATCTCGACGGCCTGGCCCGGCTCGAGCAGTTCGTGACCGGCGTCTGCGAGCCCCTCATGGTGATCAGCCACGACCGGGAGTTCCTGGCGCGCACCGTGAATCGCATCGTGGAACTGGATCTGGCCCAGCAGCAGGTCGGCGTCTACGACGGCAGTTACGAGTCCTACCTGGAGGAGCGGGCGATCGCGCGCCGGCATGCGCGCGATGCCTACGACGAGTACGCCGACACCAGGTCCGGTCTGGAAGCGCGCGCCACCATGCAGCGCAACTGGATGGAACACGGTGTCCGCAATGCCCGGCGCAAATCGAAGGTGGACTCCGACAAGATGGGCCGCAAGGCCCGCGCGGAATCCACCGAGAAGCAGGCCGCCAAGGTCAAGCAAACCCTCAAACGCATCGAACGCCTGGACACGGTGGAGGAACCGCGCAAGGAGTGGGAGCTGCGCATGTCCATCGCCGCCGCCCCGCGCAGCGGCTCGGTGGTGGCTACCGTGTCGGGCGCCACCGTGAGCCGTGGCGACTTCACCCTCGGACCGGTGACGGTGCAGGTGGATTGGGGCGACCGCATCGTGCTGACCGGCGCCAACGGTTCCGGCAAGTCCACGCTGCTGTCCCTGCTGCTCGGAAAGACGAAGCCGGACAGCGGATCCTCCGCCCTCGGCTCGGGTGTCGCCATCGGTGAGGTCGATCAGGCGCGCGGCCTGTTCCGCGGAACCGCCACCCTGGCCGACACTTTCAGCGCCCAGGTGCCCGACTGGAACGAGTCCGACGTCCGCACCCTGCTCGCCAAGTTCGGCCTGCGCGGCCCACATGTGCTGCGCTCCAACGACACTCTCTCCCCGGGCGAGCGCACCCGCGCCGCACTGGCCCTGCTCCAGGCCCGCGGCGTGAACCTGCTGGTCCTGGACGAGCCCACCAACCATCTGGACCTACCCGCCATCGAGCAGCTGGAACAGGCCGTCGAATCCTTCGAGGGCACAGTCCTCCTGGTCACCCACGACCGTCGCATGCTCGACAACGTCCGGGCGACCCGCCGCTGGCAGATGGACGCCGGGCAGCTCACCGAAACCCTCTGACCCCGTTCTCCCGGCATGTGATTCGACATGCCGGGACGGCAGGGGCTACTCAGACGGCGGCGACCAGCTTGGCGAGATTGTCGGCCAGGTGATGCGCCTGGGTGGGGTCGGTCGCCTCCACCATGACGCGGACCAGCTGTTCGGTTCCGCTGGGGCGCAGCAGGATTCGTCCCGTGTCGCCCAGCAGGCGCTCGGCTTCGGCGACGGCTTCCAGTACCGACGGCGCGACCGCGACCGCCGCCTTGTCGGAGACCGGGACGTTCACCAGTACCTGCGGGACGGTCTGCACGACGCTCGCCAACTCCGCCAGGCCGCGGCCGGTTTCGGCCATCCGAGCCATCAGCTTCAGGCCGGTCAGGACGCCATCGCCGGTGGTGCCGAAGCGGGGGAAGACCACGTGGCCGGACTGCTCGCCGCCCAGGGTGTAGCCGCCCGCACGCAGATCCTCGAGGACGTAACGGTCGCCGACGGCGGTGGTGCGCATGGTGATTCCGGCCTCGCGCATGGCGATGTGCAGGCCGAGATTGCTCATGACGGTGGCGACCAGCGTGTTCTGTACCAGGTCGCCGGAGTCCCGCATGGCCAGGGCGAGGATGGCCATGATGGCGTCGCCGTCGACCACGGCGCCGGTGGCGTCCACGGCCAGGCAGCGGTCGGCGTCGCCGTCGTGAGCGAGGCCCAGATCCGCGCCGTGCTCGCGGACGGCGCGCTGGACCTGCTCCAGATGCGTGGAGCCACAGCCGTCATTGATGTTCAGGCCGTCGGGTTCGGCATTGATGGCGATGACCGTCGCGCCCGCCTCGCGGTAGGCGGTGGGCCCGACCTCGGAGGCCGCGCCGTTCGCGCAGTCCACCACCACGGTGAGCCCGCGCAGATCGCGGCCGGTGGCCTGGACCAGGTGCTCGACGTAGCGCTCGTGGGTGCCTTCCAGGCTGAAGCGGTCGTGCACGTCGTAGACGTGCCCGCCGAGTCCGGGCCGGCCGAGCACCCGTCCGATCGCGGCCCCGGTGGGGCGGGTGAAGGCGCCCTCGGCGATGAGCGCCTCGATGCGGTCCTCGATGGCGTCGTCCAGCTTGTGCCCACCCGCGGCGAAGATCTTGATGCCGTTGTCCGGCATGGGGTTGTGCGAGGCGGAGATCATGACGCCCAGGCAGGCGTCGTACAGGCCGGTCAGGTAGGCGACGGCGGGCGTCGGCAGCACGCCGACCGACAGCACGTCGACACCGGCGGCGGTGAGTCCCGCGGTGACGGCGGCCTCCAGCATCTCGCCGCTGGCGCGGGGGTCGCGGCCGACGACGGCCAGCGCGCGCTTCTTCCCCCGACTCAGAACCTGAGCGGCGGCGGCCGAAACCTGCAGCGCCAGTTCCGGACTCAAAGAATCGTTGGCGAGCCCGCGCACACCATCGGTGCCGAACAAACGTCCCATTACCTCAACACCCCTGCTGGTTCGGTCGATACAGCACGAGAGCAGACGCCCAGCCAGTCCGAAAACTGTTGCGGGGAGCCTGCTCTCGTACAGGTTGCCGTGTAGACCGTACCGTGCCCGGCCCCCGGAAGGACCGGGCACGGTAGAGCCCGACGGCGCAATATCAGCGCTTCGAGTACTGAGGCGCCTTGCGGGCCTTCTTGAGGCCGTACTTCTTACGCTCGGTGGCACGCGGGTCACGGGTCAGGAAGCCGGCACGCTTGAGGGCGGGACGGTCCTCCGGGGTGACCTCGATGAGGGCACGCGCGATGGCGAGGCGCAGGGCGCCGGCCTGACCGGATGGGCCGCCGCCGACCAGGCGGGCGTGCACGTCGAAGGTCTCGGTGCGCTCGACGGTGACCAGCGGGGACTTCACCAGCTGCTGGTGCACCTTGTTCGGGAAGTAATCCTCGATGGTGCGGCCATTCAGCACGAAGTTGCCGGAACCCGGCACCAGGCGCACGCGGACCACGGCCTCCTTGCGGCGGCCGACAGTCTGAACCGGACGGTCGATGACGACCGGGGCAACGAAGGTCTCGGTGTACTCGGCCTCGGCCTCGGCCTCGTAGCCACCCTCGTCGACGACCTCCACGGCGGTGTCCTCGACGACGTAGTCGTCGTTGAATTCCTCAGGAGCGGTCACTGGGCCACCTGCTTGATCTCGAAGGGGATGGGCTGCTGGGCGGCGTGCGGGTGGTTCGGGCCCGCGTAGACCTTCAGCTTGCGAATGATCTGGTTGCCCAGCTTGTTCTTCGGGATCATGCCCTTGACGGCACGCTCGACCAGACGGTCGGGGCGGGTGTCCAGGATCTGGCCCACGGTACGACCCTTCAGACCACCGGGGTGGCCGGAGTGGGTGTAGAGGACCTTGTCCTCGCGCTTGTTGCCGGAGACGGCGACCTTGTCCGCGTTGATGATGATGACGAAGTCGCCACCATCCACGTTCGGGGCGTAGGTCGGCTTGGTCTTGCCGCGCAGCAGGTTGGCAGCCTGCACGGAAAGACGGCCGAGCACTACGTCAGTGGCGTCGATGACGTACCACTTGCGGGTCACGTCACCGCCCTTGGGGCTGTACGTAGGCACAGTGCATCCCTGTCTGTCGTAGGTTTTGCCAGCCAAGCGTGAGGTCGAGCTGATTCCCGGCGGCCGGTGGAGACCCGGGGCTCGCGCGACAACCGGTTGCCCGGCCGTACCGCACGCCAACGAGCCACCTTACCAGCGGGGGTGGCCGTCTCCCGAATCGGTCCCGGCGGGCAGGGAACACCCGACGAAGAGTGACCTATCTCACAGCATAAGCGGAATGAGTTCCTCCGTTACGGGCATTGTAAGGAGGACGGGAACCATCGCGACGGTTGGTGCAGCCGTCCTGCCAATGGAGGCCGCCATGGCGATCAGCATCCAGCCGACCCATTCGCACACAGCGGCGATGCCCCACCCGCATGCGGCCGCCATGCGCCGGATCCTGCTGACGGTGGTGACCGGCAGTCTGGTCTTCCTGATCCCCTGGATCGCGTACCTCTCGGTCAGCCTGCCCTCCGAACGGCAGGTCAGCCAGTGGGACATCGCGTGGGTGGGCTTCGATTTCGTGCTGGTCGGCGCGATCGGCATGACCGCCTGGCACGCCTGGCGGCGCCGGCAGGTCTTCATTCCGTGGGCGATGATCACCGGGACGCTGCTGATCTGCGATGCCTGGTTCGACATCGTGCTCGACTGGAACAGCCCGGATCTGTGGTTCGCCGTGCTCTCCGCCGGTATCGGCGAACTGCCGCTGGCCGCGCTGCTGTTCTACGCGGCCCGGCGGGTGCTGCGACTCACCATCGAACGCGCCTGGGCGCTGACCGGTCACACCGGACCCGCGCCCCGGGTCTCCCGGGTCGAGCTGCTGACCGCCACCAGCCGGCTGCGGCTCGACGATCTCGCCGCGGACGGATCAGATGTGCAGGGGCGGGCCCGGATCGGCGCCGCGCACGGGGCCGGGAATGGTGTAGCGCAGCGTGTCGATGCCGAAGCGTAGACAGTCCTGATCCCTGGGATCACCGACGGTGGCGATGCCCGCGTGCGGGAGGCCGGACACGAACGGCGTCACGGCACAGGATTCGTTGACCGGGCGCACAGTCCCGCCAGCGACCCGAATCACGGTGTCGGAGGGCGTGGTTGACGCGACCGGGTCGGACCGCTGGTCGGAGTGCGCGCCCAGGAGCGACAGCGCCGCCGCGCCGATGATGATCGGAGCGCCGAAGGGCTTGCGCATCTTGTCCCACAGTTTGCCCTTGCGCTGTTTGCGCTCGCCCTCGGAGCCGGATTCCGAATCCAACTGCCCAGCCGCATCTTCCGGCGTTTGCGGATTCGCCCCATGCGCCCCCGTCGACATCGGTCCACCGTACATCCCGCCGGACTGACCAGGAGCGTTTCCACCGGATCCAGCAAAACTTCCGCGACCTGAACCGGACGTATCTCCCTCCGGCCCATAGGGACCGACCGGGTAGCCGCCCGTGTTGTACCCACCCTGCTGCCCATAGCCACCCGAGCCGTATCCGCCCTGACCGTACTGCCCGGCGGCACCCTGCTGCGAGGCGTACCGGCCACCCGCATTCGGCTGCGCACCGCCCGGGCCGTAGCCGCCCTGGGCGGCCGCCTCGGAGCCCGGGGCATTCGCCGAACCGTAGCCCGTACCGGCCGAGTAGCCGGAGGCCCCGGCGCCCGAACCGGATTGACCGGAACCGTAGGAACCACCGGGTCCGTATTGGCCGGCGGGCTGCCCACCGGACTGGCCGTAGCCCGGTTGCCCGGCCGGCTGGCCGTAGCCGCCGGCCGGGCCGTAACCGTACGATCCGGCGGGCGCACCACCCGAACCCTGTTGCGCGCCTGCACCCGAGCCCGGCCCGGCATCGGCGGCGGGCGTACCCGGCTGACCGAATCCCTGCTGACCCGCCCCGACGCCACCCTGGCCCATGACCGTGGTCAGCTGATCATCGGCCGGCGACCCGGGCGGCCGCATGAACCGGCCGCCCACGCCCTCCAGCCCGGGCGGCAGCGTGCCGCGGCCACCGGCCACCGGCTGCGGCTCGGTGCTCGGGTTCTCGGTGCCACGCGGAACCCCTTGGCCCGCATCGCCACTCGGCGACTGCCCCGCCGCCGGAGCCGCCCCCTGCGCGGTGCCGGCCGCAGCCTGCGCGGTCAGCCGCGCGACCTCCTCGGCCGTCATCCGCTGGGTCAGGCCGCCGGGTCCGGTCGCCGGGCCCGCGCCGCCGCTCTGAGATGCGGCCTCCTGCGCGGTGATTCGCCTGGTGAGTCCTTCCGCGGCGGGATCGGCCACGGCCTGCGGGCCAGTCCCGGCTGCCCGTTTCGCCTCGGCGCCGGCGGTGATGGCCGCGGCCTCCTCGGCAGTGAGGCGAACGGTCGCGCCCGCCGGGTCGTCACCCGAGCGATCGGACGCGGCGGCGGGATCGACGGTGGGCTGCGGGCCGGTGCCGCGCGCGGAATCCGTTCGCTTCGGGGTGGATTCGGGTGCGGGCGGTGAATCCATGTGCCGGGGAATCAATTCCGGCTGGTGGGCCAGCGGCTCGGGCTGACGTTGCAGTGGCTGCCCGGCGGCCGGGCCGCCGGTGACATGACGCGGACCCTGTTCGATCGGGCGCGCATCGGCGCCCGCCGGCTGCGGCACGGCGGCAGCGGGCCGGTCGTAGGCCGGGTCGCCCTCGCTGTCGGCGACCAGCAGATGGGTCGCGCCCAGGACCAGGGCGTGCATCGGGTGATCGGCGACCTGGAAGCGGTGGCCCAAGTGGTTCTGGAAGGCCAGGCGCAGTGCGTCGTTGAAGCACACATTGCCGGTGAGCAGCACCGTCGAGGTGTCGGCATTGATGGCGCGGGCCGCGGCCATCACCTCGATGACCACATTGTCGGCGGCGTGGGCCTCGTGCAGGGCCTCGGCGGTGATGGCGACGCTGACCGACTCGGTGGGCTGATCGTCATTGCCGTGTACTGCGACGACCAGGCATTCGCGGCCGTCGGAGTAGACGCCGACCGCGCCGACCGCCGGACCGCGACCGGGCGCGCGCACCAGGCCCAGGGCGCGCACATAGCCGGAGAGCGCGACCGATTCGGGCAGCGGCTCGGCGGGCACGCCGAGTTGCTCGACCAGGCGCACGAATTCGTCGACCTTGGGGTCGGGCCATTCATCGGGGAAGGGCAGCGCGAGCACATCCGGCGCACCGCCCAGGTGCTCGACGATGGCCGCGAGCGGATTGTGCATGCGGGCCCGGAAGACCAGCTCGGCCGGCCAGGTCGCCCCGGCCACCACGATCTGCGGGTGCCCGATGATGTCGCGCACATCGGAGATGGCGATGCCGACGTCGGGACGCCGGTCCACGCCGGCGGTGTGCAGCCGGCCGGACGAATCCGCCAGCAGGTATGCGGGCGGTGTGTATGTGCTTTCGACCTGGACCGGGCGAATGGGCGAACCGCCGCCACCGGCGGCCACCGACACCACGTCCCAGCCGAGATGCACTGCCCCAACTCGAGCCGTCACAGTCATCAGTCTGCCTGCTCGCCCCGACGCATGCGCGACCGAATCCACACTTCGCACCCCGGATCGTGCGAATGGCCGATCACGCTGCCGACTTCTTCAAGCGCAGGCGCGACCAGGTGAACAGGGCGAGCAGCACGGCGATTACGGCGAGCACGGAGACATCCATTGCCCACGCGCCGACGGTGTGCTTCCAGAAGTGGTCCTGCTGCGCCGCCGCCGAGGCCGACAGGTTGGGCAGATCGACCGTGGACGCCCCCGCGGAATAGCCCCAGCGCGAGGGGAACAGCCAGGAAAGCTGGTCCAGCACAACGCGGCCCGTCACCGGGATCATGCCGCCCGCCATCACCAGCTGCGCCATGATGATCACCACCAGCAGCGGCATCACCTGCTCGTTGGACTTGGCCAGCGCGGACAGCGCCAGCCCCAGCACCACGCAGGTCACCGCGGTCAGGGCGACATCGAGGTAGAGCTCCGCGGGGCCGTAGGGAATCACCGCGCCCTTGCTCGGCGGCTTCTTCACAGCCAGCACGATGCCGATCATCACGGCCGACTGCAGCAGTGCCGCAAGGCTGAAGACGACGACCTTCGACATCAGGTATGCGCCGGAACGCAATCCGACCGCGCGCTCCCGGTAGTAGATGGCCCGCTCGCCGACCAGGTCACGCACCGTGAGCGTGGCGCCCATGAAGCAGGCGCCCAGGATGAGCACCACCAGCAGCTGCTGGGCCTCGCCATTGTTGGCGCGCACGAAACTGCCGTCGGGCGCCTGCACGAAGCCGACGGACTCGAATCCGCTCTTGCCCTGCACAACCAGGGACAGGCCGCCCAGTACGAACGGCAGGATCGCGAGGAACGCCAGATAGCCGCGGTCGGCGAAGATGAGCCGCAGCTGCCGCCGCGACAGCGTCGAGAACTGTTTGAGCGGACTCGATTTCGGCGCCTTCGCCCGTTCCACCGGTTTGACCGGCGCGGGCGGCTCCGCGAAGGCTTGGCGGGAGCGGAAATTCGCGAAGGCCCCGTCCGGATCGGCGGCGACGCGGCCGAAGATCTCGGCCCAGTCGCTGGTGCCCATGACGTGCCCGACGCTGCCCGGGTGCCCGCAGAAGGCGGTCTTGCCGCCGGGCGCGAGCAACAGCACCTGATCGCACATGTCCAGGCAGGCCACCGAGTGCGTGACCACGATGACGGTGCGCCCGGCATCGGCCAGTTCCCGCAGCATGGTCATGACCTGCCGGTCCAGCGCCGGGTCCAGGCCCGAGGTGGGCTCGTCCAGGATGAGCAGCGAGGGACCGGTGAGCAGTTCCATGGCCACCGAGGCGCGTTTGCGCTGACCGCCGGACAGCCGGTCCACGCGGGTGTCGGCGTGCTGGGTGAGCGAAAGTTCCTTCAGCACATCGGCGATCACCTGCTGGCGATCGGCCTTGCTGGTGTCCGGGGGCAGGCGCAGCTGGGCGGCGAAGTTGAGCGCCTGCTTGACCGTCAGCTGCCGGTGCAGCACGTCGTCCTGCGGCACCATGCCGATCCGGGAGCGCAGCGCTTCGTACTCGGCGTGCAGGTTGCGGCCCTCGAAGGTGACCACGCCCGCGGACGGATGCGTCGTTCCCGCAATGAGTTTCGACAGGGTCGACTTGCCCGCGCCGGAGGGGCCGATCAGCGCGGTCAGCGAGCCGCGCCCGGCCTGCATGTTCACGTCGATGAGCAGCTGCTTGTTGCCCTCGACCGTGAACGAGACGCCGTGCACATGCAGGCCCTGCTCGGCGACCGGCCGCTGGCGATGGACCAGCGTGCCCTCCTGCACGACGAAGTCGACGTTACCGATGGTGACAATGTCGCGTTCCCGCAGCAGCGCCCGCTGTTCGCGGCGGCCGTTGACGAAGGTGCCGTTGGCCGAGCCCAGGTCCTCGATCGCCAGGCCCTGCCGGTCCGGCACCAGGCGGGCGTGCCGGCGGGAGGCCATCGGGTCGTTGACCACGATCTGGTTGTCGCTGGTGCGGCCGATGTTGAGGCCGTCGCGCGGAATCCGGTCGGCGCGCGCGATGGCCGCGGTGGAGGCGCGGGCGCGGATCGGCGGCAGCGCGGAGGTGTCCGCCTTGGTGGTCATGTTGATGTTGTCACCGGAGGCCGGGGGCAGCGTATTCACCGGCGGGCGCGGCACATTCGGCGTCGCCGAGGTGACCGGAGGCGGAGTCTGCCGCTGCTGCGGGGGATTCGGCTGCTGGTGCAGTGCCGGGTGCGGCAGCTGATGCTGCGGCCCGGACGCCGGCCGGTTCACCGGCGGCCGCTGCGCGAGATTCGGGTTGGGCTGGGCCGGGTTGGGCTGGGCCGGGTTGGGCCAGGGCTGTTGCGGATTGGGCCGCTGCTGCACCGGCGGGCGCTGCGCGTAGAGCGGCACCGGCGGCTGCTGAGCCTGCTGCGGCTGACCCGCCTGCGGCATCGGCCGCGACGGTGGCCGATTCGGCGGCGGCATCATGCCCGGGCGCTGCTGCGGCTGCGGCGTGCCACCGCCCCGGCTGGTCTGCGGCAGCAGGTGCAGCAGCGGCCCGGTGATGGCATCGCCGAGCCGCACCTGGGTGGGCCGGTTGATGACCAATGGCGTGGTCAGGCGGCGGGCGTCCACGAAGACGCCATTGGTGCTGCCGTTGTCGCTGAGCATCCACGACCCGGCCTCGTAGCTGAGGGTCGCGTGCAGCCGGGACACCAGCGGGCTGTCGACGAACAGCGTCACCTCCGGCGCCCTGCCCATGGTGATCTGCTGGGTCGCGTCGAAGACCCGCTCGGTTCCTTCATGACGCACAGTGATCTGCTGCGCCCCCGGTGAAGACATGGCTGGATAATAAGCGAAGCCCCCGGAGTCCGGCGTTGCGCTCATCGGCCGCCCGCCCGATAACGGGACGAAGATCGAATCGGCCTGCGAGGGAGTGCACGTGGCGAGACGCCAGGGGGAGGCGGTGCGCACGCGCCGGTCCGGGGGGATGCACCGCATGGTCGTGGTGGCGGGGGTACTGGTGCTCGCGGTCGCACTCGTGTCCGGATGTACACGAACTGTTCACGGTCGCGCGGTTTCAATCTACGACGACCCGTTCAAGGTGGCCGGTCTGCCCACCACCAGCGGCCCCAGCGGTCCGCGCGCGGGCGCCCCGGATTCGACGCTGACCGCGCAGGATTCCGACGGCGGCCAGATCGACCGGCTGGTTCTCAACGCCCTCGACGATATCCAGACCTATTGGCAGGGCGAGTTCCCGCTCGAGTTCGCCGGCGTCTTCACCCCGGTCGGCAAGTTCATCTCGTGGAGCGCCAAGACGCCGCGCTCGCAGGCCGGGCAGTTCTGCGGGGAGTCCAGCTACCGGCTCGTCAATGCCGCCTACTGCCGCCTGGACGGATCCATCGGCTGGGATCGCGGCGCGCTGCTGCCCGCGGTGGCCGACGAGTTCGGAAAGATGTCGGTGGTGATGGTGCTGGCCCACGAGTACGGGCACGCCATCCAGGAGATGGCCAAGCTCGTCGGCCGCCGCACCCCGACCATCGTCAAGGAGCAGCAGGCGGACTGTTTCGCGGGGGCGTTCATCCGGAATGTGGCCGAGGGGAAGGCCGAGCACTTCACCATCAACACCTCCGACGGATTGAACGCGGTGCTGGCCGCCACGGTGGCCTTCCGCGACGAGAATCCGGACGATCCGCAAAGCGTGCACGGTTCGGCGTTCCAGCGGGTGACGGCGGTGCAGATCGGCTTCACCGAAGGGCCCAGGGGATGCAAGGCGATCGATCAGAACGAGATCGACCGTCGCAGTGTCAATCTGCCGCAGGGCAACGGCGATGCCACACAGGCCGAACCCGAGGTGAACCAGGCCAATCTGGAGGACCTGGCCAAGGCGATGGCCTCGATCCTGCCCATCCCGGACGAACCGAAATACAACTATCAGACCGCGAAACTGAACTGCCGCAACGCCGCCGACACCGCACCGGTCACGTACTGTCCGGCCACCAATCTGATCGGCACCGACGTGCCCGCGCTGCACGACCGCGGTGTCTCCAACGCCGACGACCAGGATGGCCTGCCCGCCAATGTGACCGGCAGTTACACCGCCTATATCGTCTTCATCTCCCGGTACGCCCTGGCCGTGCAGCACGCGGCTGGGCAGGCGCTCACCGGCGCCAAGACGGGCCTGCGGGCGGCCTGTCTGTCGGGTGTGATCACCGCGAAACTGGCCGACCCGAGCCGAAACAAGTCGCAGGGAACCATCACACTCACCTCGGGCGATATCGACGAGGCGGTCTCCGGTCTGCTCTCCGACGGCCTGGCCGCCAGCGACACCGACGGCAAGACGGTGCCCAGCGGCTTCTCCCGGGTCGACGCCTTCCGCGCCGGTGTCCTCGGCACCCAGGACACCTGCTACTCCCGCTACACATAACTGTCCCGCAGTCCCGCCTCGCAGTCCCGCCTCGCAGTCCCGCCTCGCAGTCCCGCCTCGCAGTCCCGCCTCTCCGCGCCTTCAGCGGACGGCCGAGTGCCGTGAACAGTCGTGCACCCGTGCCGGCGGTTGGGAGCCGAACCGATTCTGGGCGTACCCGGTGAGTTACCCGGACGGTGCGAAATCAGTTGTCCCGTTGCATACGAAGAACCCTCATCCGAAGGGTGGGGGCGCTACCGGCTCGAGCCGCAGCACCCGGTTGCCGAGCATGATCTCGGTGCCGGCGGTCAGGGTGAAAGGCTGATTCGGTTGTAGCCGAATCCAATCCCGGTAGCCGTGCGGGCGGACCCGGGTGCCGTTGGTGGAGCCGTGGTCGATGATCGTGATGTCCCAGTTCACCAAGCGGATCTCGGCGTGGACGCGGGACATGCCGCCGGAATTGTCGTCGACTCGCAAGGGCAGCAGGCCCGCTCGCACCGGATCGGAGTGCTCGGGGTCGCGGCCGACCACGGCGTCGGCGGCCACCATGTAGGTCATGCCGTCATCGAGCACCAGCATGCCCAGCGGCGGCCGGATCACCTCGGCGGTCTGCTGGGTCTGATCCACGGGCATGCCGCACACGGTGCAGAAGGCCGCCCGCGGATCGCTGGGATGGGCACGCGCGCATTTGAATCCGAGCACCTTCACGGTGAGCGCGGTGGCCTTGGCGGTGGCCTCCAGGCGGCGCTGCAGATCCGGGTCGGGTTTGGGCGCGGGGTTGGTGCCGTTCGCCTCCCGGGCGCCGCCCATCTCGGTCGGCGCACGGTGCAGGTCGATGCCCTCGGTGTCCGGATCCACCGGGGCGGGTTCCGGGTCCAGGCTCGCCGGAATGCGATTGGAGGTGCGGGTCGGAATCAGGTTGGGGTCCAGGGGAGTCGCCTCCGGCTCCGGCTCCCGCTCCGCGTCGAACGCCGCGGTCGGCGGCGGCGGTTCCACGACCCGCTGCCGCGCCCCGGCCGGGCGCCCGGGCCGTCGCGACACCACCGGCTCGCCCTCGAACCACACCACCGCGCCCGCAGCCGGTGCGAGTCCCTCGATGAGCGAACCGATTCCGCGCCCGGGTAGCTCCGGCGGCCGGTTCCCATCGATGAACAGGGCGGCCGCCCGCGCGGGCGGCTCGGCCACCCGGTCCACGGTGAAGGCGGCGTCGCTGCCGCGGTAGTACTCGACCGCGGATCCGGCCAGCAGCGCCGTTACCGACCCGTGCAGGAAGATCGCCAGGCCACCGGTGTCGGCGGCGGTCAGGATGCCGAATTCGATGGGCGCACCGGGCGAGATGCGCTCGGCGTCCTTCATCAGCCAGCGGGTGGCGTGCCGCGCGACCAGCCGGCCCGGCCCGTCCGGGGCCTGGTCCGTCGCGTCCGCGACCAGCTCGCCCAGCGCCCGCGCCGCCACCACGGCCCGCGATCGCGGCGTGAGCGCCCCCGGCTCCCGATGCGCCACCAGGATGACCGCGCCCGCCACCCGGCTCACCACATGGCCGCCCGCGACCACCTCGACCTGCCGATCCATCAAGGGAACCGGCTCCCGGAGAGCACATGGCGGGGATTGTTCAGCACAGCACCCAGGTTACGTCCCGGCCCCGGACCACATGGCCGCCCATCCCTCGGTCCATTCGACTGACGAGTCGTCGTATGCCAAAGTGGCCAATGATCTCGTACCGATGGGGTAACTCCCGGGTACGTCCAAAATCGGTTCGGCACCGGGCCGCCGGCACAGGTACGCGACAGCCCACAGCTCTCAGCGGCCCGCCGCGCGGAGAGGCGGAGCGGCAGTCACGGGGAGGCGGAATGGCGCTGAGTCCCGGCACCATCGTCGGCGGGTATCGGATCGTCCGCGTGCTCGGATCCGGCGGCATGGGCACGGTCTACCTGGCCAAGCATCCCAAACTGCCACGCATGGACGCGCTCAAGGTGCTCTCCTCCGATCTGACCGCCAACGAGGAGTTCCGCGGCCGCTTCGAACGCGAGGCGAATGTGGTTGCGGGCATGGACCACCCGAATATCGTCTCGGTCCACAATCGCGGCGAGGAGAACGGCCGGCTGTGGATCGCCATGCAGTATGTCGAGGGCACCGACGCCTCGGCCGAGCTCAAGCGTGATCCGGCCGCGGTGCCCCCGCTGCGCGCGCTGTCCATCGTCACCCAGATCGGCCGCGGCCTGGACTACGCGCACCGCCGCGGCCTGCTGCACCGGGATGTGAAGCCCGCCAACTTCCTGCTCTCCAGCGTCGACGGCGAGGACGAGCGCGCCCTGCTCGCCGACTTCGGCGTCGCCAAGTCCACCGAGGACACCACCGAGCTCACCCAGACCGGCAGCTTCGTCGCCACCATCGCCTACGCGCCGCCGGAACAGCTTTCCGGCCGGCCGCTGGACCACCGCGCCGACATCTACAGCCTCGGCTGCTCCTTCTTCAAGCTGCTGACCGGCCGGAACCCTTATCCCGCAACGCAACCGGCACTGGTCATGATGGGCCACCTGCACGAGCCGCCGCCGCGCGCCACCGAGGCCAACCCGCACCTGCCCGCGACGCTGGACGAGGTCTTCGCGCGGGCCATGGCGAAGAACCCGGCCGAGCGCTTCAACTCCTGCCGCGAGTTCACCGAGGCCGCCACGGCCGCACTGGTGCCCGGCTACAACCCGGTCTCCACCACCACCTCGCCGACCTATCCGATCCAGGTCGCGCCATTGAGCATGCTGCTACCTGGCGGCGAAACCACGGGCGGCATACCGCTTTCCGCGTCCGAGTCGACCGAGACGGGGCAGGCCCCGCGCAACCGCAACCGGCTCTACATCGGGATCGGCGCGGCGGTGGTGGCGGTCGCGCTGGCCGTGGGCATCGGGATCGTTGCCACAGGCGGCGGCGAGACCAACTCCGCCGCAACGGCCTCCAGCGCCGGCCCCGCCGCAACCACCGCGGTGGATCCCAATCTGAGCCCGGTGGACAAGGCGCGCAAGGACAATCCCGCCTTCGCGGGCAAGACCGTCACCATGGTCGACGTGACCGGAGCTCAGTTCAACACCAAATACAGCATCTATCTGGCCGGCACCCCGCAGGCGAAGTTCCTGGAGAGCCTCGGCTTCGTCTATAACAACGAGTACCAGCCCAAGGGCGATGAATCCTCTCCCCGCCCCTCCGAGGGCTACGGATCGCTGACCGTGCCCGACGATTCCTACATCATCGCGGTGCGCAGCGACGAAAAGGCCGGTGGCGGTGGGCTGCTCGGCCTGCCGAACGAGATCACCAGCTCGCGCGCCGTCGTCGTTCCGCTCGACGATCCGGCCGCAGTGGCCGCGCTGCGCGGCTGGACCCCGGATTCGTCGCAGACCCTGGTCGGCAAGCTGGTTCCGGTGCTGCACAACAGGATCAAGTAGGGTGGCGACCGATCGTTCGTTTGCCGGGGGAACCATGCGCAAGCTCGCACGCGCCGTCGTGTCCGTAGTTGTCGCCGCGACGATGGCGGGCACAGCCGCCTGCGGCTCCGATGCCGCGCCCGGCCCGGTCGAGCCCGCCGAGCCCGCAATCGACCTGTCCAAGCTGGACACCGGCAATCTGCCCACCCAGCCCAAGCACTACGACAAGGCGGCCGATCCCGACCTGGCGCGCGCTGTACAGGCCGAACGGCTGGCCAACTACATTCCCCTGCCGTCCGAGGTGAATCCTCAGGTCAGGTACCCGGCAGCCGCAGTGAACGGCGCCATCCACCCGTTCATAGATTTCGGTTCGGGCGCGATGAAACTGCGCGCCAACGCCGAAGCCGATGCTCTGAAGGCCGCGGCCCCGGGTTTCATATCGGGCTTCGTCACCACCGGCGACTCCGACAAGCAGGGTGCCCTGGCCTACGAGTACTCGAACGTCGTGCTGATGTTCACCGATGACGCCGCGGCGAGCGCCGCCGCCAAGGCCCTCGGCCAGACCGACTTCGACGCCGTCCCGGGCAGTCAGCGCCTGCGGATCGAGAAGTATCCGGACGCGTTCGTCTACCTCGACACCCGGTACAACTTCAATGCCACCGTCCGATCCTGGTATGCCACAGGTAGATTCGTCCTCTTCACCTACATCTGGGACGACGTGATGGCCGAGACGGGGGTGAGCGATCCGGCCAAGCTCACCGCCCGGGCGCAGCTCGGCCTCGATGCCATCCCGCCCGCCCTCGCCAAGGTCCCGGTCATCCCCCAGGACCAGCTGACCGAACAGCCCGTCGATATGGACGGAGTCCTCGGGCGCACGCTGCCGACCGTGTACGACGATGAATCCGAGCGCGGCATTCCCGGCGTCTACGACCGGCACGGCGGACTGCAACTGTTCCCCGGCGACGACAACGCGGCACTGTTCGACAAGGCGGGTGTCGACCGGGTGGCGTTCAACGGCGGCACCGTCTTCCGCGCCCGCGACGCCGTAGGCGCCGACGCGATCGTCGCCGCGCGCAGCGAGACCTCACGCACCTTCCGGCCCGCCGAGTCTCCGGCGAACCTGCCGAATGCCCAGTGCCGCAAGTACACCGGTCCCGAGCACTTCGCGATCTCCTACTACTGCTACGTCAGGCACGGTCGCTTCGCCGCCGAGGTCTCGGCGAATCAGCTCCTCGATGCCCAGCAGCGCATCTCGGCGCAGTACGCCCTGCTGGTCAACGCGGAACACTGAGGGGGAACGGAAACCATGCTGTCGCACAAACTTCGAGCGATCGCCCTGCTCGCGCTGACCGCCGCCGCCGTGGCGGGGTGTGGCACGACCGTGCAGGGCGGCGCCCGACCCGGGGAAATCGACGTCCGCACACTGGATGTCGGCAAGTACTCCACCGATCCGCTGGAATTGCGCTACGAGTACTCCCCCGACATGGCCAAGGGTTTCGAACTGGCCGAGCAACGACTGGCGGACCACGTCGTCAACGCGGCAGACGTGGATCCGGAATTCAAGTACAGCACCGGCGTTCAGCCCTTCAAGGATTCGGACGGGGCCACTGGCATACTGGCGAAGGTCACCGCGCCGATCCTCGACGCCGGCAAGATGATGTTCGGTGTCGCGGTGGGGCACAGCGTGAAACAGCCGGACAAGTACGGCAAGGCGCCCGACGACAGCGCGTTCACCACGGTGACGGTGATGCAGTTCCCCGATGCCGCGGCGGCATCGAAGGCGGCCACGGACTTGGAGAATGCCGATTTCGGGGTGGCGGCCGATGTGAATCAGCACGTGTCGCTATCGAAATACCCTGACGCCCACAGCCATTGGCGCCCCGGTGTGGCCAGCATCGGGTCGACCATGGCGCACGGCAGCTATGTCGTGGACACCTATCTCGGGGTGAAGGATCCGGACCTGTCGAAGTTGACAGCCCTCGCCGAAAAAGTCTACGACGCGCAACTGCCGCTGCTGGATTCACTGCCGCCCCTGGACCGCGAGGGCGTCCTGCGGCTGCCCTTCGACGCGGACGGAATGCTGCGGCGGACCCTCGCCACACAGGTCTATTTCGCGCCCGACTTCGCCAACCAGGCGGTCGCCGGACCGCGTGGATTCCTGAATCGGGTGAGTGACCAGGATTTCTGGGGGCGGCTGATCGCCGACAGCGGCATGGATCGATTCGCCACCTCCGGTGCGTCGTACGACGGCGTCAGCATGCTCTTCCGCGCGCGGGACGCGCAGGCCGCCGAGCGTTTGTCCGCCGCCATTCTCGGGCACGGCTATTCCAGCGTCGCGGATCCGCCCGCCGGGGTGCCGAACGCGAAATGCGGTGAGACCAGCGACCAGAACCGGAACAGTGGCGCCAAGCGCTTTCGGTGCATGATCAGCTACCGCCGCTACACGGGTGCGGTCGAGTCGAATCAGCTCGCCGACGCCCATCAGCGGGCGGCCGCACAGTACGCCTTACTGGCGAACAGCACCTGGTAGTCGGTTTGGTGGCGAACAGCTGAGCGGGGTGGAACCGGCGGGTCGTGACCTACGTCCAATAGCACTGAGAGGTCGTCCGCCCGCGAATCGAGAGGAGACACCATGGCCGGTGCATTCGAAGCCAGCAATGAGCTCATTCAGGCCAAGGCCCAGGAGTTCCAGCAGACCCACGACATGCTGATGCACGCCATCACCGATCTGAAGCGCGACGAGGACAGCATGGTCGCCGGATCGAACTGGAGGGGCGGCGCGGCCGACGCCTTCAATGCGTTCATGCAGCGGTACTACTTCCAGGCCGACAAGCTCAACGACAAGCTGATGCACACCGCCGAGACCCTGATCAAGGTCGGCTCCAACTACGAAGAGCACGACCGGAATTACGAATCCAAGGTCGACGCGCAGATCTCCAGCCTGGACCTCCCGGCCGTCTAGCCGATTCGGCCTCCCCCTCTATTCCTACCAGTGGCAAAGGAATTCACCATGGCAGCAGTGGACGGCCAGATCATCTCCGCCCACTTCGAAGGCGTCGCCGACGGCGCGAATTCGATCATCCGCCGCGCGGAGGTCATCCGCGACGAACTCGAGGCCTTCCACCGCAGTGTGGAGGAGTTCGTGCAGAACAGCTGGAAGGGTGACGCCAACGACGCGTTCGCCGACCTCCAGCGCACGTGGAACCAACACGTCCTCCAGCTCAACACCACCCTCAACGGCGCAGCCACCCTCGTCCGCACCGGCAACGCCGAGCTCCAGGCCAAAGACACCGCCTTGGCCGGCCTGTTCTGACCCGCCTCCCCGCGCCTGCCTCTCCGCGCGGCGGGCGGCCGAGAGCCGTCGACTTTCGCGCATCCATGCCGACGGTCCGGAACCGAACCCATTTTGGACGGCCCGCGAGGTCCAGGCGGCCGAGAATGCCTGCGGCAGCGGCTGATCCTCGATCCACCGACGGGCTGTGCCCGTCGGTGGATCGATAAATGAGAACAGTGTCCTTCAGGCTGGGATGATCGCTGTTGTCTGGGCAGTGATCGGTCCGGTTTCGATATTTGCACCACTTCTCGTATCAGCCTGCGCTGCAGCCGATGTGGGAAAGCGGCGGCGCGGGCCCGCGCCGGTGCCAGCGCGCTGACAGCGTTTTGCCAGAACGGTCGCACAGACTGAGGGCATGACCACGACAAGTGCGTCGCCAGCGGTCGACGGCACGGGGATCAGTGACGCAACGATTTCGGCCGCGTCGCCGAGCACTGGAGCCTGCGCGGATATCACACTAGTGGTACCCCGGTGGTGCCAATACCCGTATAAGCAGACTCCTCGATCTCGGCAGCGTTCTGCCGTTCGATTCGGTCATCACAGTGTGTCCCTGACCGCAGGGACTCCACGAGAGGCGAGGCAGTGACCGAATTTGTGGAATTGATCCAGGCCCTGGACGCAACTGATGCCGTCGAGATCGTCGAACGGTTGGCACAGGAGAAAAGCCGACAGAGCCTGACGGCGACGATCGCCTTAAATCACCAGGACGCCATGCTCGAATCACCTTCGCTCAGATCCCACTACATCTGGGCGCGTCAGTGCGGTGTCGACGCGAGCGCCCTGGTGCGGGCGTCATGATCGTCGGCGCTCGCCGGCCGAGCACTACCACCATGCGCGCGGCTCGGCAC
>NZ_JBIWMX010000037.1:0-86744 GCF_044766925.1 Nocardia sp. NPDC101769
CACACCCACCACCCAGTGGCCTGCGGGACCAACTGAACACGGAACGAAATCACCTGGCTCTACTCCCGGATGGTCTCGTCATCGGGGACCGCTCAAGTGGGATACACCGTGGAGGTGGAACCAGCGCCGAGGATGGACAGCGGGGCGAGCAAGGTGGACAGGAGGGCGCCTCCTGGACCGCATCCCGTCGCATAGATGTCTCCGTTCCCTACACAGGCCGGCGGCAAGATCGACGTCATCAGGTCGGAGCTGCCGGTGCTCGCGACGTTCTGAACACTCGCCGGGTCGCCGCTCGCCGACCCGGCGAGCGCAACGCTCATCAACCCACCCACCACGACAAGGCTTGCCACACAACGTTTCACGAGTACCTCCGGTCGATCGAAACAGCTCGTCCGACACTAACCACCAACGAAGTTGAAACGTTGATACTTCACAGATTTGAGGTGCCCCCACTTTTCCGGGCTTCGGCGGCAACGGGTTTCCGCCGCATCCGGGATGCCGACGGAATGTCGGCTCAGCCGGTGACAGTCTCGGCGCGCAAGTAGCTGTAGACGGTCTCTTCTGCAGCTGGGTGAAACCACCCGAGTCCAGGGCCCGGTACCCAAAGGACTACTGCCAACGGGGCTTCTTGGATCCCCCGCGCCGACCAACGACAATGCTAAATCGCGGTGCGGAGCCGGATCACCGGGCGACCCGCAAACGCACGCTCTATGCCGCGTCCCGCGTTGACCGAACCGGCCAGCGCGGGACGTCGACGTCCGGAACCTGGTGCGGCACAGAACGTCTTGCCGATTCCAGGTCGCTTCGCTGTCTCACAATTGTTGGTACGGGTGCGAGGATGTCGATCCTGATCTGGCCGGTTCGTATACCGATCGATGCTCTCGCATGATGGTGGAACTTCCCTGCAGGACAAGGGTTCTCGCGCGGTCATCGGTGCGGGGCGAGGATGCGGTGCCGTCGTGCTCGGTACAGCAATGGTCGTGCTGGTCGCCAACACAGCCTTGCGAGCTGTTGCCGATGCCTACGCAAGCTCGGATGCTGGGTCAGTTCGAATTCACCAACCCGAAGGAGTATGAGTTGACTGCGTTCACGGTTCGAATCGTCGTGCGTGGATACGAGACCGACAGTCAAGGGCATCTGAACGGCACTATCTATCTGCAGTACGCCGAACATGCTTGCTGGTCGCTGCTTCAGGAGGCCGGCATCGCCCAGCGCGATCTACTCGCGCGGGGTGTCGGCCCGGTGATTCTGGAGACGACGATCGGCTATCACAACGAGCTCCTCGCGGGCGATGAAGTCGAGGTCTCGTGCGAATACCTGTGGGGCACCGGCAAATCGTTCCGGATTCAGCAACTGTTCACCACGCTCGACGGGGCCGTAGTGGCGAAGGTGTCGCATGTCGGTGGCATCCTCGACCTGGCCGAGCGTCGGTTGGTCGCCGACCCGGCGGCGCGATACCGCGCGATCGCGAAGAAGCCGGAGTTGCTGGGTCTTTGATCCCTCCTGCCACTGAACCCCGTGCCCACCCGATGGCCCTCTACCGACATGAGTAGCGGTTCGCCACCACCAGCCCAGATACCTGGTGTTGGAAGGCGAATCGTGACTGTACTGCTTCATCGAGCGGCAGTTACCGGTATTCCTGGACGACCCGGCGGAATCCGGCGCGGCCACGGAGACCTACCGTACCGGGTTACAAGGACGAGATACCGTGCGAAGGCTGAGTTTCCGGCGCCTGCCCCGGTAATAGCCCCCTGACTCTGGTGAACTCGAGTGCGCGCTATTGCCGCATACCGCGCTGACCGAACCGGCCAGCGCGAGGTGCCGGCGGCCGGAACCTGGTGCGGTGCAGAACGTCCGCTATTGCCGATTCCAGGTCGTCGGTGTGTCGAGCCAGTGCCATGAGGTCCGCTCATGATGCGGCAGGTGCCCCATATGTCTGCTCAGGTGAGATAGACGGCCACACCGATTGTTGCGACACACGCCAGGGCCAATGACTGCAGAGTGCGGTCGCCCAGCACGATCTCTTCGGGTTCACCGGCTCCGGCCCCATCAACGTCGACCGCGTAACGCAGGATGCTGATTGTAAAAGGAATCATCGAGATTGCGAACCACGGGTTGTCCTTGTGATCGGCCTCGAACGCCCACAGCCCGTAGAAGACTACGACCGCCGTGCCCGACAAGGTCCAGACGAAACGTAGATAGGTGGGCGTGTAGTACTGCAACGACTTACGAATCTTGGCGCCGGTGTCCAGCGCGATTTTCAACTCGGCATAGCGCTTGCCAGCGGCCATGAACAGCGAACCGAAGGCCGCTATCAGCAAGAACCATTGCGACAGATGAATACTCGCCGCCGCGCCACCGGCAACCGCGCGCAACAGGAAGCCCGATGACACGATGCAGACGTCGAGGACCGCTTGATGCTTGAGACCGAAGCAGTAGGCCAGCTGGATGCCGACGTAAGTAGCCATCACCACGGCCAGCTGCCATGTCGCCACGAACGAGATCAGGATCGAGGCGGTCAGCAGCACCACCGACAGCGCGTAGGCCAGACGTACCGGAACCAGCCCGGCGGCGATCGGGCGGAAGCGTTTGGTCGGATGCGCTCGGTCGGCTTCCACGTCGAGCGAGTCGTTGACCAGGTAGATGCCCGACGCTGCCAGGCAGAACACCACGAACGCGATACCGATGTGCAGATCGCGGGTGAGATCGGAGATGGCAAAGGTGTCTGTACCCGGAATCGTGCCCGCAGCCAGCGGTGCGGCCAGCACCAGAACGTTCTTCACCCATTGACGTGGCCGCAGGGCTTTGACCAGGCCGCTGGCCAGGGTCTTGGGTGGTCCGGTGAAGAGGGCCTCGTCGAGTTCGATGGTGGTCGGCTCTTCGGTCGTATCAACCTGACTGCTTCCTGTGGCGGCGGAGGAATCTCTTTCCGCGGGGCGAGCACTGCGCTTCGACGGCTCGCGATTGTGTCGACCCGCGACACCGCCAACGACATACTCCCAAACACTCACCTGTATGTCTTGGGGTCAATCTTTTGACAGGATCGGACAGTTCGTTGGATCGACAGCGAGGCCGGCAGCCCGGCTGACCCAACGTCCGCTATGCCGCATACCGCGCTGACCGAACCGGCCAGCGCGGGGCATCGGAAGATCAACTGGCCGTGCTGATCCGAGGCCGGCAGACCATCCATGCCGAATGCAGGACATTGATCGGTGGTAATCCATTGCCTCGGACGGATGTTCGTTCAGCTCGAGCCGTTCGAGGTCGGGATTCCGCTCGCTCTGTCGGGTTATGCAGCGTCGCGGCGGGTCATGCGGCCGCCCGCCGAGCGGTAGCTCGCTCGGCCGTCGAGGAGGTCGTGGAAGGACACCAGCAGCTGGCGTGAGTAGCCGGTGAACATCTCCAGGGGCAGCCCGGCGGGTGCGAAGAGGTCCTCGCCGACCGGGACGAACCGGCGGGTCGTGACCGGGATCGAGCCGCCGACGAAGGCGGTGAAGACGCGGGACTGTTGGTCATCGGCAGGTTCGTAGGTGGTGGTCTCCTCGAGCGCGCCGTCCACCGCGCGGACGTCGATGCGTAGTTGGTTGGAGCGGTAGGTGCCCTCGTAGCGGGTCAGATCCTCGACCTCGACCGTGGCGGTGATCAGATCCGGGATTGTGGCGCCCAAGCGATCGCGCAGCAGTGACAACAGGATACGGTCGAACAGCGCCATCGCGCGGGCGTCATTGCCGTAGGCGGCGAAGACCAGGTCGTGGCCGGGCACCGCGACCAGCACCGCGACTCCGCCCGGGGAGGCGCCCGAGTGTGACAGGACATCGATGTCGCCGAAGGGCATGAGCAGCCAGCCCAGGCCGATCGGCGGAATGTGCAGGGTGCCACTGGAATGCGTGACAGTCTGCATGCGCGCCACCGATTCCTCGGACAGTATCCGGGCGCCCGAGGGCGCCAGGCCGCCGTCGAGGTGTGTGCGGCCCAAGGCCAGCAGATCGCCGATGCCGGCGATGGCCGAGGAACCGGCCGGGCCCCAGGTGTCGGGCAGTTTGAACAGGTCGGTGCGGCGTGCGCCGTCCTGGGTGGGGAAGTGGCCGATGGCGGTGCTGCGCAGGATCGCCTGCGCGGGGCTGGTGACGGCACCGGTCATACCGGCCGGGATGAACAGATCCCGTTGCAGCAGTTCGTGATACGGCAGTCCGGTCACCGCCTCCAGCACGCGGCCCGCGACGATCATGCCGCCGTTGGAGTAGCTGATGTGCTCGCCGGGCGTGAACAGCGTGCCGACCTGTTCGGCCATCCCGTCGACCGCGATCCGCAGGGCGTCGGGGCCGTCGGAGTCGGGGAAGTACAGGTCGGCGTCGATTCCGTTGGTGTGGTTGAGCAGATGCCGGATACGGATGTCCTCGGCGCCCGCGACGGTGAGGCGAAACTGCGGCAGGTAGGTGACAACCCGCTCGTTCAGGTCGATGCGGCCCTGCTCGACCTGCTGCATGACCAGGGTCGTGGTCAGCACCTTGGTGATCGACCCGAGCAGGAACCCGGTGTCCTCCCGCATCGGCTCGCCGGTAACCACATTGGTCACCCCGTGCGCCACCACTTCCTGCTGTCCCGCGTGATACACACCCGCGACCACGCCGGGTACCCCGCTGGTTTCGATGAACTCGCTGACCAGTGCGTTCAAGCCCATGTTCGACATCGTGCCGACCCTTTCTCCGTGTCCGCCGTGGCGGATCTCTGTGCTGAGATCGACAATGGCGGGCCGCGCTGACAGGCCACCGACAGCACACCGACAGTGACGCCGACTCGGGTGGTGAACGCACTGTCATGCCGCGACCCGCGCTGGTCGGATCGGCCAGCGGTCGATGTCGGTGCCCGCGTCTATGTTCGGCGCGGGAGGACAACATGAGCATGACCGAGATCGTCTATGAAACCGGGGACGCGACCGCGCCCAGCGCCATTGGGTCCGCGATCATCGCGCATATCTGTAACGACCTCGGCCGCTGGGGCAAGGGTTTCGTCATCGCCGTATCAGCTCGATGGCCGCAACCTGAACGCGCCTACCGCGACTGGTACAAGCAACGCGACTCCAACGCCTTCGGCCTGGGTTCAGTGCAGTTCGTTCGGGTCGCATCTGATCTGCACGTGGCCAACATGATCGGCCAACACGGGATCCGCTCCAGTGCTGGCGGACCGCCGATCCGCTACGACGCGGTCGACCAGAGCCTGGAGAAACTCGCCGACTTCGCGGCGGTGTCGAACGCCTCGGTACACATGCCACGTATCGGGTGCGGCCTGGCCGGCGGAACCTGGGACCGGATCGAACGGCTCATTCATGACCGCTTGTCCAGCCGCGGTATCAGTGTGGTCGTGTACGACCCGGAATGATCCTGGCCCTCGAGAACGTCCGGAACTGCCGCATGGCGCGCTGACCGAACCGGCCAGCGCGGGGCGCCGGCGGCCGAAACCTGGTGCGGTGCAGAACGTCCGCTATTGCCGATGAGCGATTCATTGCCGGTGCTCTGCTGATGCTAGGTGTTTGCGCCATCTTCTGCCTAGGCCGGGTGGTGGCCAGGGAGGGTACTGCGGTGTTGGATGGCTGCGATGATCTCGGCTGCCCAGTGGGTGGGGTGTTGGTGTCCGAGGCGGTGAGCGAGGCGAGTCAGTCGTGAGTTGCGCTGTGTGGGGTTGAGGGTGAGAGCGTATTCGAGGGTGTCGACGAGATCTGTCGGTGAGTGTGGGTCGGTGAGCAGTGCAGCGTCGCCCAGTTCAGCGGCGGCGCCGGCGTATCGAGACAGGATGAGCGCGCCGGATAGGCCACAGGCGGCGTGAGATGCGATGAATTCTTTGGCGGTCAAGTTCATGCCGTCGCGCAGCGAGGTTATCCAGAATATGTCGGCGGCCAGGTAGTGATCGATTATTTCTGTGAGTGGTAGGGGGTGGGGTAGGTAGTCGATGGGTTGCCAGTCGGTGGTTCGCCACTGGTTGTTGACCTGGTCGACATGGTGGCCGAGGGTGTTTCGGGTGGTGTCGTAGGCGGTGATGCCGGATTCCGGTGGTGGGCATACCAATCGGAATCGCAGCCGCCCGGCGAGTTCGGGGCGGCGGGCGAGCAGGGTGGCGACGGCGTCGACCTTCTGCACCGGTGCTTTGGTGTAGTCCAAACGTTCGACCGACAGCACGAGTTTCTCGGTGTCGGGTTGACGGTAAGGCAGGCGGGCACGGGCGATGGTTTCGACGGCTGTCCTGTCGATACCGAGAGGATGCACGCCGAGGCGGGTGGTGGCAGCAGTACCCGCGAGGATGTCGCGGAAGTGTTCGGCGTCGCTGCTGGTGTGAAAGCCTGCCCAGTGCAGGCCGGCGACCGAGGCGCGGATCTCGGCGGCGGTGGGCAGGGTGGCGAAGATCGACGGCGGCGGGAAGGGGGTGTGGTGGAACAGGCCCAGTCGTAAGTCGGGACGGCTGCGGCGGAGCCGACCAGGGACGAGCCACAGGTTGTAGTCGTGCAACCAGACAGTCGCTCCTGGTGCGGCGACAGCATTGATGTGGTCGGCGAATCGCGCGTTCACCGTCTGGTACTGGGCCCATGCGGTCTTGTCGAAGCGCATCAGGTGCGGGTGGGACATCAATACCGGCCACAATGTTTCTTTGCAGCAGCGGTGGAAGTATCCGGACCAGTCCGAGCGAGTCAACGGGAGAAATGACAGCGGGAGGCCGGTGCCGTGGTGGTCGAGCTGGGTTGGGTCGGTATCGACCGCTGCGGCGACCCAGGTCGCCTGTGGGGTCCCGGCCAGCAGGGCGCGCAGGGTCGGTATCACCCCGTTCGGGCTGGCCGGTGCTCGCCATCGGTGATCGGCCCATTCCATCGGTGGCCGGTGATATGCGATGACCAGCGGAAATCCGGTCATACCCAGCCGAGTCGCGCCGACAGTACACCCGCCACGCCGGGTTCATCGGCCCAGTGGGAGTACTCGCTTGTCGGAACTGCGTCGTGCGGGGCGGGTTCTGCGCTGCTCACGAACACCGCGCGGGTATCGATCATCCGGTCGTCGTTGGCCAGAGGCGTGTGGAGCCGCCGCACGGGAGGGGCACTGTCGAGTGATATGAGGTCGCAATCGGCGATCACGATCTTCGACCATTCTGCGTGTGCTGGCATACGCCCCCCATCCGCCGATCGGCGTTGTGCGCGCCCCCGGTCGAATGCATCGTACCGATTCCGGTGGGTTGCATGCGGCGTGAGAGTCGGCCCCCCGCAAGCGATTTGCCGCTATCGTCATCGGCGTGGGATCCAAGCTGGGCAACGACCGGCATTTCGATGTGTGCATCGTGGGTAGCGGCGGCGGCGGAGCCGTCGCGGCGGCCGAGTTGGCGGCCGCCGGCTGGGAGGTCGCGGTGATCGAGCAGGGCGATCACGTTGCGCCGGGGTCGGATCTTCGGGACCTGCTTCCCAGTCATGAGACAGCACGAGCTCGCAGGCCCGACGGCGTCTGGGTGGAGTACGGAAACCCTTGGGCCGCATGCGCGGTGGGTGGAGGCACCCGCTTCTTCGCCGGGCTGGCATGGCGTTTCAGAAATGTCGACTTCGACCCCGGAACGCACCTGGCGGCCGACGCGTTGCCGACGCAGTGGCCGATCACCTACGACCAACTCAGGCCGCACTACGACGCCGTCGAAGCCACGATCGGAGTCGCCCGCGACGAATCGGACCCTCTGCTTCCCGCCGCGGCACCTCCGGTCATGCCTGCCCATCCCTACGGTGCGCGCGGTGAACTGCTGCATCGAGCCGCGACAAGTCTGGGGTTGCACCCGTTTCCGACACCGCTAGCGGTCGCAAGCGTTGCCACCAGCACGCGGAAGGCGTGCGCCGAGCTGACGACCTGCACATACTTTGCCTGTCCTACCGGTGCGAAGGGCGGGGTTGTGGAACGAGTACTCGACAACCTTCTGGCCATGCCGAACTTCTCGTTGTTCGTCCGCATCAAAGCTGTTGCCCTCGAAGCCATGTCGCGCGATCTGGTCCACAGCCTGCGCTGCGTCGACTTGATCAGCGGCAGACCGATCACGGTACGTAGCCGCCTGTTCATACTGGCTGCCAACGCGGTGCAAACTGCAGCCCTCCTGCTGCGCTCGACCTCCCGGCACGCGCCCTCGGGTATCGGTAACGACAATGATCTCGTCGGACGCGGCCTGTGCTTCAAAGCCAGCCAATACATTCGAGCCCGACTGGATGCCGCTCAACCGCAGACCGGTCGGCACAGCAGTATCGCCATATCCGACTACTACCTCGACGACAGCTGCCCGACCGGCCTGGGCGGAATGATCTACGACGTCGGACCGACCGACCCTAGCGACGACCAGGACCGGCACCTGGTCCGATTGGAATGTCTGCTCGCCGACCAGCCACTCGCCAGGAACCGGGTCCTGCTCGATCCCGCATCCACCGACTCTCTCGGGCTGCCGCGCATAGTCATGGACTACCGGCCGCACAAACTGGACCTGGCACGACTCGCCCACATGCGCGAACACGCCATCACCATCCTGCACGCCGCAGGTGCACGCGAATTGACCACCGAGCCTATCGACTTCACCCTCGGCAGCGCCCACCTCCACGGCACCTGCCGATTTGGGGTCGATCCGCGCACCTCCGTGTGCGACCCGGACGGTCGGGTCCACACCATGAACAACCTTTACATCGCCGACGGCAGCCTGCTGCCATACCCCGGCGGAGTCAACCCGAGCCTGACCATCCAGGCACTCGCCAGACACGTCGCTCACCGCCTACTCGACACGCACTCCACCGCGTGACGCGAACAGCTCTCGACACGAATACGCTCCGAATCCATAACCGCTTACGACGCGGTCGGCAAGGCGGGACTGCGCTGCGCCAGAGAATTTCCGCAATATCAATTCGACGGCCCGGCGACCGGTGCGAAAACGCACTACCAGCCATCGACACCGGCTCCCCATCCGACGGTGGTAATGGCACACGGCATCGGCGGCATCAAAGCCGCCGGTCTGGCCCCATTCGCGGAGTTCTTCGCCAACAACGGATTTGCCGCCCTCGTCTTCGACTACCGGCACTGGGGCCGCTCCGGGGGCACACCACGCGACCTACTATCGATCCGCCGCCAGCGTGAGGATTACCGCACCGCCCTCGCTTGGGCGCGCGGCCACGACTCGATCGACAACGACCGGCTGTTCATCTGGGGAACCTCCTTTGCCGGCATGCACATCCTCGAGATCGCCGCCACCGATCCGGCATTGGCTGGAGCGATCGCACAGTGCCCCCCCTCGTCGACGGCCTGGCCGGGATGGGAAATGTCGCCCTACCGCGCGCGCTGCGCCTGACCGCTACAGCGGTGGCGGACCTGCTCGCCGGCGTCGTCGGCGGGGCGCCGAAGTACGTGCCGCTCAGCGTCGGACCCGACAGCTTCGGAGTGATCGCGACAACCGACGCACTCACCGGACTGCACCGACTGACTCCAGCCGATGGCGACCCCTGGCCCAACCGCATCACCGCACGATCACTGCTCGACATCGTTGTCCATCGCCCCGTCCGAGCAGCCCATCGAATCCAATGCCCCCTACTGATGGTCGTCGCCGAAACCGACACGATGGCCCCCACCGGACCCGCTACCCAAGCCGCCGCACGAGCGCCCCGCGGTGAGCTATACCGCAGCCGCGGCGGGCATTACGACGTGTACGCCGACGGGGTCGACCACTCCGATGTGCTCCGCGTCGAACTCGAATTCCTCACCAGGCACGCCCGATCAGCACGCCCGTCTGCCTCGTAGCGCGAACAGGATGAATTTCGCCCGCGACGGCATCTGAAACCAGATTATGGTGGCCTGGGGCTCATTCAGGCTCGGTGCCGCAATTGCCGCCCGCGAGCACCTAAAGCGCTCGAGAGCCCCAGATGGTGGATTCGAAAAGCGGTGCTTCTGACCGATGCAGAGGCCGTGCGAGCTGAACGCACTATTCTGCCGCGAGTCGCGCCGACCGAACCGGCCACGGGCTCCGCTTCCCTCCAAGCCCTTTCCGAACTCGTCACCGACGTCCGCGAGTTTCTTCCGCTCGCTCCGCAGTGCGCAAGAGCTCGCTTGGACAGTCGATCATCGGGAAACGGTGGCGGGTGGCTCTCGGGCGATGCCGCCACTGTTTCCTGGTCGTGGTGGCCTGGTGGGTTAGTTGTCGGCGGAGCTTTCGAAGGCTACGTCGGTGTGGCCGTCGTGCTGGAAGATCGAGGCGCAGAGTTCATTGCGGTCTAGGAGGAAGCCTTGGTTGCGGCAGCTGTCCGATTTGCCGTCGGGGGTGGGAGGATTCAGGTGCCAGCCGTGTTTTCGATTGAGATGCTCGACGAGGGTGGCCGCGATGTCCTGGGTTGTCGGGCCGCCGATGACGAACGCGCGTCCGCAGATCGTGGCGGAGTTGCCGCCACAGCCTTCGTCGTCGTTCGACAGGACGGTGAGGCCGTGGGGGAGGGGCAGAAGTTCGGAGCTGGGCGGCACGTAGGCGTGTTCGCCCTTCATGACCAAAGCCAGTCCGCCGCAGTAGAAGAGAACCACGAGACAGTACGCGCTCGCCAGGAACTTGCCCAGGTTCATTCGCGGGATCATCGGACTATCGGCTGACAGGCGGCGGGACACCAGCACAATCATGAAGGCTGCCACGAGGATGACCATCAGCAAGGCCAAGGCGCTGATCTGTTCCGAGAGAGAGATCCACCGCTGGGCCACCGACAGGAACAGCGTGCCCCACACCGCCACTGCCAGACTGCCGAGCCATCGCTGGCGGCCGGTTCGGGCCATGAGCAGCCAGATCAACAGCGGCGCGAACGAAACGAGAGAGAAGAACAGCGTTCTCGTCATCACTCGCCGCCCCGACGACCGGCGAGCCGGTCGAGCTGATCAATCACGTAATCCATTCCCTCCCCGCCGGATTAGAAGATCTCCGGCACAATGCCGGATCCTAGCGTTCGCCGGAGATCCTCGACTGAGGACGAGTCTGGTGTCGGCTGCGGAGGGATGAAACGCACTGATCTGCCGCATTCCGCGCTGACCGAACCGGCAGTGTGAGGCGTCGGCGGCCGAAACCTGTTGCGGTGCAGAAGGTCCGCTATTGCCGAATTGAGGATCTTTTCGCCGGCTTACGCTGAGAGGTGGGCGAGCAGGTTGCGGCGGGCCGAGTCGACGTGTTCTTCGGCGCATCGCGCCAATGTTTCGCGATCACCGGAGCGCAGCAGCACGGTCAGCTGTCGATGCTCGTCGATCACCCGGTCGCGGTAGTGCTCGTATCCGACTGCGATGCGGTGCATTTGGAACAGGTACACCTGCGATCGCACGGCCAGCCACGCCTGGCTGAGCCGTTGGTTTCCGGCGGCGTCGTAGATGCGGTCATGAAAGGCGATGTCCAGGGCGAGCAGTCGCGGTCCGGATGCTGCGCCGGCGATCTCGGCCGCCATCGCTGCAACGAGCTCGTCGAGCGGTGCCAGCTGTTGCGGACTCGCTGTGACCTGGGCGCTGATCGCGGCCAGCCGGTCCAGCGCACCGCGGACCGCATAGACCTCCTCGACGTCGTGTGCGGTCACTTCGATGACGGTGGTGCCGCGATGCCAACCACTGCGGATCAGTCCCTCGCGTTCCAGCAGAGTCAGGCCCTCCCGAACCGATCCGCGGCTGACACCGAGTGCGGTGGCGAGTTCGACCTCGCGTAGTGGTGCACCGGGCGGGAAGTCGCCGGCGAAGATCGCGCGGCGGATGACGTCGGCAGCTTCTTGCGCCAGCCCGCGGCGGGCTGCTTTGGGCAGTGAGGAGATCATGTCTGAATGTTGACATTAGGACATTGGTTGGGCAAGGTGGGGGCTCGTTCTAAGCGAAGGAGTGCTGACCATGTCACCCCGTCCTGCCGTGCACCTGGCAATACCGGTTGACGACCTCGGCGCCGCCCGACGGTTCTACGGAGGAGTCCTCGGGCTCGACGAAGGACGCTGCAGCGACCACTGGATCGACTGGAACCTGCACGGCCACCAGTTGGTGACACATCTCGTGGCCAGCGAGTCTGCTGTTCAGGGGATGAGCGAGGTCGACGGGCACCGTGTGCCGGTACCGCATTTCGGCCTGCTTCTGCAGTCAGAGGATTTCCACGCGCTGGCCGAGCGGTTGCGTACGGCCGGTGTGGAATTCGTGATCGACCCCTACTTGCGGTTCCCGGGCCGCCCGGCGGAGCAGTGGACCATGTTCTTGCGCGATCCGGCCGGTAATGCCTTGGAGTTCAAAGCCTTTGCCGATGAAGAGCAGGTGTTCGCTCGATGAGGCGGGTATTGGTGACCGGTGCCTCGCGTGGGATCGGCCGGGCGGTGGCAACGGCGTTCGCTGAAAAGGGTGACCGAGTGGCGGTGCACTATGTCAGCGACGCCGACGCCGCGGATCGAACTCGACGGCATTTGCCGGGTTCCGGGCACACCACGGTCGCCGGTGACCTTGGTGATCCAGAGGCAACGCAGCAGGTGGCAGAGGCGGCGATACGCGCTCTGGGTGGGATCGACGTCCTGATCAACAATGCTGCCGTCGCGACCTCGGCGGCCACTCGGCACGCGGTCGCGGAGGTCGACTACTCCCAATGGCGACGGACCTGGCAACAGATGATCGATGTCAACCTACTCGGCGCGGTGCACCTGACCTATGCGGTCGCCCAGCACCTCATCGACCGTGGCGCGACCGGCAGCATCGTCAACATCGGCTCACGCGGCGCGTTCCGGGGTGAACCGGAATTTCCCGCATACGCTTCGACCAAAGCCGCGCTGCACGCTTTCGGGCAGTCCATGGCGGTCGCACTGGCACCCCATGGAATCGCCGTGACGTCGGTGGCACCAGGGTTCATCAGCACCGAGCGGCAAGAGGCGAAACTGGCGAGTGACGCCGGTGACGGAGTACGCGCCCAAAGCCCGTTCGGGCGGGTCGGAACACCTGACGAGGTCGCCGCGGCAGTGCTCTACCTGGCTTCCCCCGAAGCAGCGTGGGCATCGGGGACGGTACTCGATCTCAACGGCGCATCGTACC
Source organism: Nocardia sp. NPDC101769 (assembly GCF_044766925.1). Lineage (NCBI taxonomy): Bacteria > Bacillati > Actinomycetota > Actinomycetes > Mycobacteriales > Nocardiaceae > Nocardia > Nocardia sp. NPDC101769. Next base: position 13,050 of record NZ_JBIWMX010000037.1, read on the forward strand.
TGCGAACCTGAACACCACAACTCGCTCACCCCGCAGCGCCGGCCAAACCCACTGCAGGTAATGGTTTCAGCAGTGCAAAGCATCCCTATGCCGCACACCGCGCTGACCGAACAGGCCAGCGCAAGGCGCCGGCGGCCCAAACCTGTTGCGGTGCAGAACGTCCGCTATTGCCGATTATGTGATGTTCTTGCGGCCGGCTCAGCGCCTTTCCTATCCCGCATAGGCGGCTGTGTGAGCGTTCGCGTTGGCAGAACCAAGGTCCATACCCACCATGTGGTGCGGCTAGGCTCGGTCGTTGTGGGGTTTGGGGAAAGCATGTGGCGCAGGAGCATCGGGCTAGGGCGGCGAACTCTCGGCCTGGACATGCCGCCTGTTTCATACAGGATCGCTGCCCTTCCCGGCGACGAGGCGCAGGCACCGCGTCTCGATCGCCGCGAAGCCCTGCAGTTCACGAGGATCCGGATGCTCGGTGCCACTGGCGCGGTGTTGATGGCGATCAGCGCGCTGGGCGTGGGCGCTCAGCCGGTGCATCAGAACCCGGTGTCGGGAGTTCGGGTGATGGGATTGTTCGCGCGCACGCCGACCTCCGTTCTTGCTATGTGCATGATCGGAACGGTCGCGGTGATACTGGCCTGGCTATTGCTGGGGAGATTCGCGGTTGGCGGCACCGGTTTCGCTCCTGCGCACCGGATCAGCCGCTCCCAGCTCGACCGCACCCTCTTGCTGTGGGTCATTCCCCTGGTGATCGCGCCGCCGATGTTCTCCAACGACGTGTATTCCTATCTCGCGCAGAGCGAGATCGCCCGGCGCGGCATGGACCCCTACGTGGTGGGCCCGGCCACAGGCCTCGGGCTGGGCAATGTGCTCACCAACAATGTGCCCAACATCTGGCGTGAGACACCCGCCCCCTACGGGCCGTTGTTCCTGTGGATAGGCCGTGGCATCGCTGAGATCACTGGTGACAACATCGTTTTCGGTGTCTGGTCGCACCGGCTGCTCGAACTCGGCGGGATGGCGCTGATCGTATGGGCGCTGCCACGATTGGCTCGCCGTTGCGGGGTGGCACCGGTGAGCGCGTTGTGGCTCGGTGCGGCCAATCCGCTGGTGCTGTTCCATTTGATCGCGGGAGTACACAACGACACACTGATGCTCGGACTCATGCTGGCCGGGCTGGAATGCTGCCTGCGCGCACTCGCCTGCGACACAGGCGATCAGAGACGGTCATCTCTGCCGCTGGACTGGCACTCGTGGGCCTTGTTGGGGTTCGGAACGACACTCATCACACTCGCGGCCATGGTCAAGATTCCGGCGTTCGTCGCGCTGGGGTTCGTCGGTATGGCGCTGGCTCGCCGCTGGGGCACACGGATCGGGCCGGTAATTCGTGCCGCGACGGGGTTGGGCGCGATCGCCGCGGTGACCACCTTGGTGGTCTGCTGGGGCAGTGGGCTCGGTTTCGGTTGGATCTATACCCTCGGTACGGCCAACGCGGTACGCAGCTGGATGTCGGTACCGACAGCGCTGGGCATCATCACCGGATTCGGGGGTGTGCTGCTGGGATTGGGTGATCACACCACCGCCGTGCTGAGCCTCACCCGTCCGCTCGCTATGGCGGCAGCAGTACTGTTCGTCCTGCGCATGTTGGTGGCCACCTGGACCGGACGTCTGCACGCGATCGGAGCGCTCGGCTTGTCGATCGGTGCAGTCGTGCTGCTGTCCTCGGTGGTGCAACCGTGGTATCTGCTCTGGGCAATCGTGCCGTTGGCCGCGTGGGCAACCACGTCGAGGTTTCTGGTACCGGCGGTGTCATTCTCGGTAGTGGTGGGTGTTGTGGTGATGCCACGCGGTGCAGAATTCGGGGTTTTCCAGATTGTCGAGGCCGTGTGTGCCGTCGTCCTCGTGTCCGTGTTGTTCATCGTGCTGACTCGAAATGCGTTGCCGTGGCAATACAGGCCCAGGGAGCACTCAACGATCGCGAAGGCAGTTCCTGCCGACTTGATCTGCCCACCTCGGCGGGCCCGCGACTGAGGCTTGCGCCATGGCCGTAAGGTTCGGCCGGTTGACTCTCGTCCGGATAAGGTGACAAGGTCTGGGACCGGGCAATCGCGTTGGTCACCGAAGCCGATCGGTTCCTCTGCTCTTGCCGCATGCCCCGCCTGACCGAACCGGCCAGGCAGGCATCGGAAGATCAACGTACGCAGATCATCTGATGAAACGGCTGCGACTCGGACTCGACCGCTGGCTGGTGCGGCGGTCGAGCCCGCAGGCCGTCAGCTCAGCGTTTTCAATGCCGCCGCGTCGTATGGCTTCAGCTCGTCGATCTGTCCCGCAAGCACTTTGGAGGCCCATTCCGGGTCCTGGAGGAGCGCGCGGCCGACTGCTACCAGGTCGAATTCGTCGCGTTCGAGGCGGTCGAGGAGGTTGTCGAGGCTGCCTAGTGCGGCGCCCTCGCCGGTGAAGGCGCGCAGGAAGTCGCCGTCGAGGCCGACCGAACCGACGGTGATCGTTGTTTTGCCGGTGAGCTTTTTGGTCCAGCCAGCCAGATTCAGGTCCGAGTCGTCGAATTCCGGGAGCCAGTAGCGGCGGGTGGAGGCGTGGAAGGCGTCGACACCGGCCGCGGCGAGCGGGGCGAGGATTGCTTCGAGCTGCTGCGGGGTCTCGGCGAGGCGCGCGTTGTAGGCCTCTTGCTTCCACTGTGAGTAGCGGAAGATCACCGGGAAGTCGGGGGAGACGACCGCGCGGACCGCCGCGACGATCTCGGCTGCGAACTGTGTGCGGGCCACGGCGTCGCCACCATAGGCGTCGGTGCGGCGGTTGGTTCGCTCCCACAGGAACTGGTCGAGGAGATAGCCGTGGGCGCCGTGCAGTTCGACGCCGTCGAAACCGATGCGCTCGGCGGCCGCGGCGGCCTCCGCGAAGGCACCGATCACGTCGTCGAGGTCGCGCTGGGTCATCGCCTTGCCCGTGCCTTCGGTGCCGTCGACGCGAATGCCGGAGGGGCCGACCGCGGGCGCCTCGGCGAATGGCGGCTCGCCATGGGTGCGGACCATACCGATGTGCCACAGCTGCGGCACGATCGTGCCGCCCGCTGCGTGCACGTCCTCGACGACCTTGGCCCATCCCGCCAACTGGTCCTCGCCGTGGAAGCGCGGTACGCGATCGCTCTGTCCGGCCGAATCGTGGCCGACGTAGGTGCCCTCGGTGACGATCAAGCCCACGCCCGCGGCGGCGCGGCGTGCGTAGTAGGACCGCACGTCCTCGCCGGGAACGCCGCCGGGGGAGAACATGCGCGTCATCGGCGCCATCACGATGCGGTTCGGAACGGTCAGTCCGTTCAGTGCGACGGGCCGGGACAGCAGGTGGGCCGTTCGGGAGGCGTCGGAGGCGGTGACGGTCACTGGATGCTCCTCGTGGTTACTTGCCAATGTCGATGGTTGAGAACTTCAAGCAATGCGGCCAGACGCTAATGGTAAATATTTGAGGAAGTCAAGTATCCGCGGATAGGCTGGTCCCATGGCAGCAGCTCCCCGCGTCGACACCGCCCAGCTCATGGAGCTGCTCTCGCTGTCGCTCGGCGCCTACTACGGGGACTTCACACTCGCGGCGGCGAGCGAGAACCTCACGGCGATCCAAGGCAAGACCCTGACCGTGCTGCGTCGCGGGCCCGTCGCGATGCGCGCCCTGGCCGAAATCATGGCCTGCGACGCCTCCAACGTCACCGGGATCATCGACCGACTCGAGAAGCGCGGGCTCGTGCGCCGCGAGGCCAGCGCATCCGACCGACGCGTCACGAACCTCGTCATCACGACCGAGGGTGAGCTGATCACCGACGCGATCCGCGCGAAGATGCATGCCACCCGGGATGGGCTGAACAGACTCAGCGACGAAGAGCAGAACCACCTGTGCGCCTTGTTGGAACGGGTGTTCATCACCCGGCCGGCCGCCCGCCCCGAGTGACCCGTACCGAATGTGATTGGAGCCGAGCTTTATTCGGCGTATCTGCGGGGAGTGTTTGGACTCGACCGCTCCGGATGTCGGAGGGGGCTCGCCGGTGCTAGCGTGCCTGCGCATGCAGCGATCGGGGGTTTGTTGATGGATGAGATCAGGTTCGAGCAGAGCCTGGTGCGCGCGCTGCTACGAGATCAGCACCCGGATTTGGCAGATCTCGAGCTCCGAGATATCAACGGAGGCTGGGATAACCAGGTGTGGCGGCTCGGAGAGGAGCTGGCGGTGCGCTTGCCGCGCACCGCGCGTGCGCCTGCCCTGCTGCGCACTGAGCAGAGGTGGCTTCCATTGTTGGCGAACCGATTGCCGCTACCGACTCCGACTCCGGTGCGTATCGGCGAACCGTCGAGCATGTTCGAGCACACCTGGACGATCACACGTTGGGTCGAGGGCGAGCCGGCCGATCGTGCGCCGGTTGTGCGCGTCGATGCGGCCCAAGCCCTCGCGAAGTTCCTTGGAGCGTTGCACCACCAAGCGCCCACCGGCGCACCGGCCAACCCAGCGCGGGGCATCCCTCTGGCGTTATTGCACGCCGGGGTCGGGAGCGGGTTTGACGTCATCGCCGACCACGCGAGCGCCGATGGCGCGCGGGAAGTCTGGGAGAAGGCCGTCGCAGCGCCCGCCTGGCAGGGAGCGCCCGTGTGGCTGCACGGCGACTTGCATCCGGCGAATGTGGTTGTCCGGGACGGCATGCTCGCCGGTGTGATCGACTTCGGCGATATGTGCGCAGGAGATCCCGCGACTGATCTTTCAGCCGCCTGGATCCTGTTGCCTGCCGGGGCAGCAAGCCAGTTCTTCGACGCATACGGGCAGGCCGACGAACCAACCATCACCCGGGCCCGCGGCTGGGCAGTCCTGCGCGCGCTGGGCTTGATTCAGATCGGACAGAACGGGAGACGGGGGCTCCCGGGAGGCAAATCGACTTGGGAACCAGCAGGTTACGCAACCTTGGAGCGTGTCCTGGCAGCGAATTGACCGGGACGGCTGCGCATTCGCAGGACGCTGCCTTGCAGCCGAACCATCCGCTATTGCCGCATACCGCGCTGACCGAACCGGCCAACGCGGCCCCTTCGGGCGTCCGGGGTGGTCGCTCTCGGCGATCGCCCGCCATTCGGGGATCGATCGGAAAGATGTCAGAAACTGCGCGCATCACTCAGATTCGACCATCGCGGGCACGCAGGTGGGTTGCTGCACGCCAGCGGCGAGGATCTGTGTTCTCCTCGGGGTATGTGGGCTCCAGGGGAAGTCCGGCAGAATGCAGGGGCCGCAACGATGATCTCAGTCCGGAGTGGTCAGTTCTTCCCTTGAGTTGCCGGGGTGTCCAGGCTGATGAATAGTGGCCTCACGTGAGGAAGTTCGCGAAAGTTGTGGCGTGGATCAGCGCGCTACTGTCCATATTCGGGGCGTATCTGTGGATGAGGCACAGCAGTGCAGTCCCGGAGTGCAATCATCATGCGATGAGTCCAGGTGAGATCTGCCGTCGCATTGGTGGCGGCGGTGGAGAATGGACTTACGAACAGGAGAAGCAGTCGATCGCGAACTCTCTGCCCATCGACCAGGCGCTGACCATTGTCGCGGCCGCGGTCTTCCTCGTCGCGATCATCGGACTCCAGATCGCCAAGTCCACCAGCACAACTGCTGCCAACCGGCCCTGACCGAGCTGCATCGATGCGTCGAGTGTGTCAGCAACATCCGATCGTCCCGCTCAACCTGCTAGCCTCCAAACCCCAAGCCGCCTGGGGAATTTCGGCGAGCGACTCTGGCCGTATCAATGAGCGCCATCAAGGCGTGCTCCCAAGGGACAGCCCGGCGAGTTGGATCCAGCGGTTCATAATCGATCATCCTTCGGCATGCGTGCTTGCCGCACAACGAGAATGGCAGCGGACATCGCCGACGTAGTTCGTCGGAACCCGCACAGTGTTGCGCTCGTGCTGCTGATCCTCAAGGGTCGAATCCCTGTTTACCACTGCACTTCACAACGTCCGATCAAGTCCGCGTAGGCGCGGACCGTCCAGAAATCGACGCCGTGGAACATCTCCGTCTCGCGTCGGAGGCGCCCCCCGCCTTTATAGGTGGCGTATTGGCCGTCCGAGAGGCTGCTCGCGTATCGCAGGACTCGACGCTCGACGTTATGGAAGACGGGTGGCAGGGGCGGTGTTTTCCAGACCTGCTGAATGTCCGGGCCGTGCCGGTCCTTCGTCTGGTTGGGGAGCTCGCGTAACCGCCTGGACGACCGCTGCCATGTCTTGCCGACCTTGATCCACCCGTCGGTCAGGCCGAGGACGTAGACATAGCCGATGTCCGGCGACTCTGGATAATCGACCAGGTCGGTCGCGTCGAATTCGACCAGCCAGCTCTCGTAGCGCAAGTCCTCGCGCACCTGGATCTCAAACTCGCAATCCCAGCTCATCCAGTTGATCCTTCCCCGTCGTACCCGGCGAAGGCGACATTTACGAAGAACACGTCCGGCGGGTGCCACGGGTAGTCGTTGCCTTCAGCCTGGACTTCGAAGATGGCGTGTGCCTGCGGATCTGCTGATGATCCAGGACATCCTGGCCGACCCGGAGTGGGAGGGCGTGCTCACCGCCGAGAACGAGCGCGGCCTGACTCCGCTGTTCTGGTCGCATATGCTCCCGTACGGCGAGTCGAACTCGACATGAACACCCGGCTCGCCTTCGGCGGTCTGTGAACCAGCTTCCTGCGGTTAGCCGCGCACGTGCAGCCCGAAACCCGTGCGGCCCGCGGGCTCCAGTCCTTCCTTCAGGTGCAGCGAGGGTATCTCGTAGTCACCGAAGTTCTGCCGCCGGAACGCGATCGGCTCGGTCGACTCCAGGGTGAGCAGGCGCTGCTCCCATGCCTCGGCGACGTCCGGGTAGTCGTCGCCGGTCATCCGGTCGGTGCCGTACAGCACGAACGGCGGCAGCACCTCGATGCCAGGGTAGTAGAGGATGCCGTGGTGGATCGGGAACAGCAGATCGTCGATGGGGCCGTTGATCCCGCGAGCGGCGTAATGCGACTCCGGCCCGCCGGCGGTCACCGACAGCAGAGCCTTCCTGCCCACGAGGGTGCCTTCGCCGAAACGCTCACCGTACTTGGTGTCGCTGTGCTCGCCGACACCGTACGCGAAATGGAAGGTGAACACCCGGTCCACCCAGCCTTTGAGGATCGCGGGCATCGCGTACCACCACAGCGGGAACTGGAAGATGATCGTGTCGGCCCACAGCAGCTTCTGCTGCTCGGCGAGGACGTCCGGGGTGAGCGTCCCGGCGTCGAAGGCCCGGCCCGAGTCCAGGGCGACCTTCAGCGGACTCGAAGCGTCGGGGCCGTAGTCCGCGGCGTCCACGACCGCCTTCCAGTTCATCGCGTACAGATCGCTCACCCGTACCTCGTGCCCGGCGGCCTCCAATGTGGACACCGCGAGGTCCTTCAGCGAGCTGTTGAGCGACTTCGGCTCCGGGTGGGCGTAGACGATCAGCGTCTTCATGGGAACTCCTTCGGATCGGGTGCCTTCGATCCTGGGCGCCGCAGCGCCCGGCGTTCAGAGACGCCTCTTCCATCGGACGGGACTTCCTGGTAACGGCAGGACCACCTTCACGTGTATCACCAAGGCCATACTGGGGGCATGGACGATCTGGCGGGCTTCCTGCGGACCCGGCGTTCCCGGGTCGACCCGGCGGCCGTCGGCATCCCCACCGATAGGTACCGCCGGGTCGAAGGGCTGCGCCGCGAAGAGATCGCGCACCTGTCCGGGGTAAGCGTCGACTACTACGTACGCCTGGAGCAGGGCCGCGCGACCCAGCCCTCCGAGCAGGTCCTGGACGCGCTCGCCCGTGTCCTCGGCCTCGACGAGACCGAACGCGGGCACCTCTATCGGCTCGCCCGGCAGCGCCGCCACCGCGCGAAGGCGCCGGGCGGACGGGTCCGGCCGGAGCTGCTGCGCGTCCTCGACCTGGTCGCCGGCGCACCCGCGCTGATCATGGACCACCGCCTGGATGTGCTCGCCGGGAACGGCCTCGCAGGGCTCCTCTTCGGCCGGTCGATGCCGGGCCTGAACACCGCCCGGCACATCTTCCTCGAGGAGGCCGAGCGCGGCCTTTACGCGGACTGGGATCAATGCACTCTCGACGTGGTCGGGCACCTGCGCCTTGCTGCCGGCAAATACCCCGAGGACCCCCGCCTGGCCTCGCTCATCGGCGAGCTGGCGATGGGCAGCGAGCGCTTCCGCCGCCTCTGGGCCCGCGCGGAGGTGCGCGCCCGCACGCATGGACGCAAGGCGTACCGGCACCCGCTGGTCGGACTGCTGGAACTGCACCAGGAGAACTTCGCACTACCGGACGAATCGGGCATGGAGCTGGTGGTGTTGTCCGCACCCCCCGGCGGCCCCGCCGAGGACGGGCTGCGCCTGCTCGCGGGCCTGGGCGCGGACAACGGTGACGCGCATCCCACAATGAACACTCAGGTCCGCATCTCAACGGCGCCGCGGGGAACGCCTCAACACTGACGGCTTCCCGGTACGCGGCGAGGGCCCGTCAGGTGTTCCGAAAGCCGAACGACCAACGGAACACTTGGGTGCGACAGCTTCGACCCTGGTCGCAGGTGTTCCGTTCAGGTGTTCCGCGCGCTCGGGGTGTCGACCGAGCGGATCTTCATCGACCGGGGATTTTCCGGCACCACGCGCAAGAACCGGGCCGGCCTGGACAATGCGCTGGCCGCGGTCACCTCGGCCCCCGCCGTCGCCGAGATGCCCGCTACGGCTGGGTGTGCAAGTGTGCCGAGAGTCCTGCAAGCTCGCGGTGGTGACGAGCAGGGCCAGGAGCCACATGAGCTGGGCTCGTTGTTCGCGCGTGGCGGTGCTGTTGGCGTAGCGGGGAGAATGGTGGTCCGCGATCGGGTGAGGTGGTGTCATGGCTCTGTGGCGATTGCGTGACTTCCGAGAGGGCGATCTTGACCAGGCGCTTCGGATATGGGATCAGAACCGGCAGATCGACGATGTGACGCCGGTGTTTCCCATCTCCGAGGCGATGGCGGCGGCCCGGGACGGCCAGGGCGGCGTCGTGGCTGTGGTCGGTGAGGAGCTCGTCGGTATCGCGGTAGCGCAGGTCCATGGGGAGCGCGCCTGGGTGCTCCTGGTGGCCCTGGCAGGACAGTGGCGCGAGCGCGGGATCGGCAGCGCGTTGCTCGCCGAGCTCGAGCGACGACTGCGTGCGCAAGGGGTGCGTCGCATCAGCGCGCTGCTGCCCTCACACAGCACCGGCACCAAGGCCCTGGAGAATTCCGGTTACCTCGCTCGTGGCGACCTCACCTACTACGAGCGGCCCGAGCCGTCCGGAGTGGCCGATGCGGACCTGCTCGCACTGCTAGGGGGGCGGATGCTGCCGGTGGGACTGTGGAACCAGATGGCTGGCATGGAGCTGGAGAAGCGGATCGTCGAACAGCGGATCGTGCTGCCGCTGGCGGAACCCGCCTTGTCCCAGCGGTACAACGTCGCCCCGCCGAAGGCGTTCATCCTGTTCGGTCCCCCCGGGACCGGCAAAACGAGCTTCGCCAAGGCGGTGGCTTCCCGACTGAAATGGCCCTTCGTGGAGCTGTTTCCCTCCCGGCTCGCCGCAGCGACCAGCGAAGGGCTGGCCGCGGCCCTGCGGGAGGCGTTCGCGGACCTCGCCGAACTGGAGGCGGTGCTGCTGTTCATCGACGAGGTCGAGGAGATCGCTGGCGTGCGTTCCGGGCAAGCAGTCGATCCCGGGCACGGGGTCACCAATGAGCTGCTCAAGCTGATCCCCGGCTTCCGTGAGCACGATGACAGGCTGTTGGCCTGCGCCACCAACTCGGTCCGCTCCCTCGACCCGGCTTTCATGCGACCTGGCCGCTTCGACTACATCATCCCGATCGGCCCGCCGAACTCGGCCGCGCGCGCGGCAATCTGGTCCCGCTATCTCGGCTCCGCCGCCGAATCGGTGGATGTGGCCGCGCTGGTCGCGGCGAGTGAGCTCTTCACCCCTGCCGACATCGAGTTCGCTGCACGCAAGGGCTCGCAAGCGGCCTTCGAACGCGAGGTCAGCCGGCGACTGGGCAAACCTGCCATCACCGACGACTACCTGAACGCCATCGCCAACACGCGACCGACGCTCACCACGCAGGCCATCGAGGAGTTCACCGAGGACATCGAGACCTACAGCCGCCTCTGACCGGGAGGGACCGGTTCAACTCAACGTCGTGCCCTCGATCATCACTGCCTACATAGAGTTGTCACCCGACGCGCACACCCCCATCACAACCGGCGCGGTCAAGCAACCTGATCGGAAAACGACGGTGACCGGCCGGGCTGATTCGCACGACATCAGCCGCTCGACTGCTGCGCGCTGAATTACCCAGCGACGCAGGCAATCTCAGGCCGTAGGCCGCAGTCAGCGGGTCGTGCTGGATGACTGGTTGGGCAGTTGCACTGCTACGCGGAGCCCGCCTGCTGGCCGGGCGGTGAGCGTGAGGGTTCCCGCGTGTGCTCGCACGATGCTGTTGACGATGGCCAAACCGAGTCCCGCGCCAACATGATCAGCGTGGACGCGGTCGGTTCCGCGTTGGAAGGGTTCGGTCAGTGTCGAGACCAGATGCGGAACGAGTCGGCCGCCGCTGTTCTCCACGGTGAGCACGACGCACTCGGGACCGATGGCAGTGCTGACCTGCACGGTGCCATGTTCGGGCAGATTGTGGACGATGGCGTTGTGCAGCAGATTCGTGGTCATCTGGAGCAACAGAGCGGGCGAGCCGACGACCGGGCTGATGCTCCCGGAGCTTTCTATCGTGATGCTGTACTTCTCGGCGACAGGCAGCAGTGTCTCGATGGCTTCTTCGACTGTCAGGGACAAATCAACGGTTTCCCGGAGGAAGGACCGCTGCTCGGCCCGGCTGAGCACGAGCAACGCCTCGATGAGGTCGATTGCGCGGGCGTTGACAACGCGGAGGCGTTCAGTGAGCTCGCCACTGTCGCGGTTCGGATCTTGGCTGGCGACGTCGAGCAGGGTCTGCATGATCGCCAGTGGTGTGCGCAGCTCATGGGAGGCGTTGGCTGCGAACCGTTGTTGTTCGGCAACATGTGCTTCCAGCCGCATGAGCATCGCGTCGAAGCTGTCGGCAAGTTCGCGGAACTCGTCGTTGCGGCCCGGCAGCCGGACCCGGTGGGACAGTGATCCGCTCTCGGCAATCCGGATGGCCTCGGTGATGCGATTCAGCGGAGCGAGCATGCGACCGGCGAGTACCCATCCTCCGAGGAGTCCGAACACAAGCAGGAATGCCAGCACAACCACTGCCGCTGTCCCGAACACCGTCGGGCCGAAATTTGTCGGGTCGAATACGCGCACGATATTGGTGAATTCGGGAGCGAAATACTCGGCAGGGACTCCTCGAAGCAGGAACACCCACACCACAGCGAGCAACAGGGTGCCTGCGAGCATGAGGAATCCTGCGTAGCTGAGTGCAAGTTTGAGCCGGACGCCCAAGCCTGGCTCCCTACGCACGACCCGACGTCTCACGCCCGGTGTCGATGCGGTAGCCGACGCCGGCGACAGTGGCGATGATCACGGGCTCGCCGAGGCGCTTGCGTAGCGCGGAGACGGTGATGCGCACGGCGTTGGTGAATGGATCGGCGTTCTCGTCCCACGCTTGTTCCAGTAGCTCTTCGGCGCTGACAACACCGCCTTCGGCGGCGACAAGAACTTCCAGTACGGCGAATTGCTTGCGGGTGAGCGGGATATAGCGGCCCTCTCGGTAAACCTCCCGGCGAAACGGATCAACCCGCAGGCCCGCGATCTCGCGCACTGGAGGCCTGTGGTGCCCACGTCTGCGGTCGAGTGCTCTCAGACGCAAGACGAGTTCTCGCAGTTCGAACGGCTTGGTGAGGTAGTCGTCGGCACCCAGCTCGAATCCGCTGGCCTTGTCTTCGATCCGGTCGGCTGCGGTGAGCATGAGGATTGGCATGCTGCTGCCGGAGGTGACGACACGGTTGGCGATCTCGTCGCCGGAAGGGCCGGGGATATCCCGATCGAGTATGGCGATGTCGTAGGCGTTCACGCTCAGGAGTTCCAGCGCGGTGTCGCCGTCGCCCGCGATATCGGCCGCGATCGCCTCCAGCCGCAAACCATCGCGGATGGCCTCAGCCATGTAGGGCTCGTCCTCGACGACCAGTACACGCATGAAGACCGATGGTACGAGTCCGCACTTATCGCGGGCATATCGAAAAACACATACGGACCGACAACGCGACGCTGGTTTGACTAGCACCATGAGCCACACAACTGCACCACAAACACGCTGGACTCACGAGTCGACCAGGCCGGGCGCCTTCACCGTCGCGGCCGCCCGAACCCGCGTCTACCGATTGCTAGCGCCATGGGTGTTCTCATCGTATGAAGCTCTTCGTGGCCGCAGGCCATCCGTGGCAGACGGTGCGCTTCCTCGCGGCGTGACAGTTTTCGATGACCGGTATCCAGGGATTGGCAATCTCGACCCCCTGCTGCTGCGTGCCTTGCGCGAAGCAGCCGCCGAGGCCGCTACCGCAGGCATCAGGCTCTACGTCAACAGCGGATGGCGTTCTCCGGCATTCCAGAATCAGCTTCGCTGCCAAGCGGTCTGGACGTACCGTTCGGAATCCGAAGCCGCCCGCTGGGTCACCACCGCAGATACCTCCGCCCATGTGTCCGGCCATGCGGTCGACCTCAGCCGCCCCGCCAGCAGCTGGCTGGCCACCTATGGTGCGAAACACGGACTGTGCCAGATCTACTACAACGAGCCTTGGCACTTCGAACTCCGCCCCGAGGCGATCGAGCATGGCCGCTCCCCGATGTATCCCGACCCCGCACACGATCCGAGGATGCGGCGGTGACCGGCACACTCGACACCATCACCACCGATGGCGCACAACCGGCTCATACGCAGCCGATGCGGTGGAAATGGCTCACCCGCATCGTGTTTCGGTTCTGCTTCCTGTACTTCAGCTTGTACTGTCTGCTGGTTCCGCCGAACCTCTTCACGCTCATCGGATGGCTTGGACGCAGCTCGGGGTACGACGCGCAGTACTGGCATATCCGCAAACTGCAGCCCGCCATGAACTGGGTGAGCCAGCACCTGTTCGGGACAACGGTACAGCTGTATCCCAATGGCGCCGGCGACCAGGCCATTTTCTGGGTGTTGATGCTCTGTATCCTGATCGCGGCAATGGTCGGCACCACGGTGTGGTCGGTGCTCGACCGCCACAGCCCGCACTACCGCGTGCTCACCAGCTGGTATCTACTCGGCATACGGCTGGTGCTGGCGGGTCAGCTGTTGAGCTTCGGCTTCGCGAAAGCGATTCCAACACAGATGCCGCAACCCTCACTGACCACGCTGCTGACCAACTACGGTGACATGACGCCGATGGCAGTGTTGTGGTCACAGGTCGGGATGTCGAGACCGTACGAAATACTGCTCGGCACCGCGGAGATCACGGCAGCGGTCTTGCTGTTCATTCCCCGCACAGCCTTGCTGGGTGCGCTGCTGGCACTGATAGACACGCTGCAGATCGTCGTATTGAACATGGCCTTCGATGTGACAGAAAAGATTTCGTCTACCCATCTGCTGCTGATGTCGCTGCTGCTGCTGGCGCCCGAGACACGACGGTTGGTGCGAATACTGCTGCTCAACCGCGCCGCCAGCCCATCCGCCGTACCATACCCGTTCCGCACCAGACGATCTCGCCGCACAGCGGCGGCGGCGCAGGTCGCGCTCGCCCTGTGGATCGCGGTACCGCTGGGCCAGGGCGGATGGCACGCCTGGCGCACGGGCGGCCCCGATCGCCCCAAACCCGCACTGTACGGCATCTGGTCGGTGATGCAATACACCCGCGATGGCCAATCGGTGCCACCACTGACCACTGATGAGAACCGCTGGAAAACAATGGTGTTCGACTATCAGCACAGCGTCACCTATCAGCGCATGGACGACACCCTGGTGACCGTGTCCGCAGATATCGACGCCACCGCACACCGGATCCGGCTTACACCGAAGACGATTCCCTCCTCACCAGACCCAAGCGGCCCCCGTAGCTCGTCGGGCACACTCACTTTTCAACAGCCCGAACCCGACACAGCGGTATTGACCGGCGAACTCGACGGCCACCAGGTGGAACTCACACTCGACCGAATCGACCCCAACAGCTTTCCACAACGGAAGACGCCGTTCCATTGGATACAGAACCGGCCGAACCTTTAGTCAACGAGTCCACTCCGAGGACGATCAACTCGTCGCGTGATCGACAACCACACCGAACAGAGTCGATCGGCTTAGGCTCGATCGGTGGTTCACGCCCTGCTGTCATTCGCCGTCGTCGCGGGCCTGCTCACTATCGTCCCGGGCTTGGACACCGCGCTCGTCCTGCGCGCCGCCGTCATCCGAAATCGCCAGCACGCCTTCGCGACCGCCCTCGGCATCGGATCAGGCACCCTGATCTGGGGCGCTGCCGCGGCAGTCGGGGCGTCGGCCCTGCTGACGGCCTCGGACCTGGCCTACACGACACTGCGCATCGTCGGCGCGATCTACTTGATCTGGATGGGCATCGGCATGCTGCGCGGCGCGCTCCATCGTTCACAGGCGACGATCGGATCGCGGGAAAACGACTCGGCACGAACAGTTCTCGGAGCATGGGCCCGCGGCGCGGGAACCAATCTCCTCAACCCGAAGGTCGGCGTCTTCTACATGGCGATGATCCCCCAATTCATCCCTGTCGACGCGCCACACCTTCCGATGGGCATCGCACTGGCCGCCCTGCACAACCTCGAAGGCATGCTCTGGTTCACTGCCAACATCCTCGCGGCCGGATCCGCCAAGACCTGGCTCGGCCGCAACCAGGTGCGCCGAACTCTGGACGCCCTCACCGGCACCGTCCTCATCGCGTTCGGGATGAAGCTCGCGACCGACCGAGGCTGACATTCCGGACACGACATCCTCAGCTCACAGCCTGATCAACAGGCACTGAGAACGCGCTACTCCCACGCGCGTTTCCTTCCGCAATCGTCGCCGTCCCGGACGCAAAACCCTAGCAGAATCCACTGCGGCCGAAGGGAATTCATCCGAGCGATGCGAGTTCGCGGTAAGTTGCGGCGACCGTTGCTCTCAGCGGTTTTCGCGCTCACCCAGCAGACGAATTCAGACCACTTGAATACGAGCACTTACCAGTCTCGCACCCCGAATCAGGAGGCGGGCTTGGGCTGGCTCAGGTTGTTGACACCGGTGATCAGATCGAGGATGTTGACCATGGCGTGGGTGCCGTCGTCGAGTGCCGAGCTGCCGGAGCCGAGCATGGCGGAACCGGAGGACGAGCCAGCCGAACCCGAGGAGGAGCCAGCCGAACCCGAGGACGAGCCAGCCGAACCCGCGCCCAGGCCGGTGGTGGGGGATCCGGCAGCGGAGGCCACCGCGACCGGGCCGAGGAACAGGGCGGCGGCAGAGAGGGTGGCGGCGGCAATGATCTTGCGAGAGAACACGTATGGAGCTTCCTTTTCACAGACAGATAACGACGCCATCACGTCGCATATCAAGATGCTATGAAGAAGAAATCTATAAATCCACTCCTATTATTGTGTGATGAATCACAGTTAATAATGGGATAACGGCACATTTTGCCGAGGTAACGCTATTTGATCTTCATTCCGCTCGCGAATTCAATGATCAAATTCGATTGCTTTTCCTGCGGTGCCGCGTATCGGCCTGCGGCAGAGGAGATCTCGTAGCGGACCTCCGATCTCGGCATGGCGCGACCTCGAGCTGAACGACACGCTCGGGGACCCGCTGGCATGACGGCGATCCGGCGTTCCCGAGCGAGGTGTCGCTCAACGCGAGGGCGTAACACGCTCAGAACGCGATGCCGTCCTGGACGTCTCTCCGTGCAGTGCTACAGGGGCCGGCGGCTCGGCGTGACCCCACCGCAGCGCGTACAGCATGGTCCGCGGCGCCGACGACGGCCGCGAACTGTACTGGAACACCTTCGTCGGAACGAAGTGGACCTCGTTCACCAAGTTCCGCTCCGGCACCACGTCGAAAGCCCCGGCGCTGGCAGTGTTCGACGGCAAGCTGTACTGCGCGATCCGCGGCAGCGGCAACGAGGACCTGCCGGGCGTATCGTCCGGTTATGGGTGACGGTATGCCCATGACCTGCCGGTGGTGCGGTGCCCGGCTGCCGAGCGATCGGGCCGGGGTACGCCGCTACTGTCGGCCCGCGCACCGCCAAGCTGCCTACCGGGCTCGCCGGCGGGAGGCCCGCTCGGTGCGGTCGGCGATCAATCCACAGGTGGCCATGGCGTTCATCGCCGAAGACCTGACCGTGCAGGTCGAGGTGGTCAAGGAGCTGATCGTCGATCTCACCGAGCACGGCCGCCTCGCCACCGGCGGGGTGCACAGTACGGCGGTGGCGCGCTTCCCCGGCCTGGTCGAGGATCTGGTCGCCTGCGCGGTCATCGCGGATCGCCGCTCCGGAGCGACCTGGGCCCAGATCGGTGCGGCACTGGGTCTGACCGCCGACGCGGCCCGCGCCCGATACGGCCATCGGCGTCTCGGGGTGGAGTGGCCGATCCCGGTTACCGGCGAGAAGGGGAGTTCTCGACGGTAGATCTGCGAAAAGGCGCCGATCTGCATCCGGTGCGGCTGAGCCCACCGCTGCCCAGACGAGTCGTCGCGTTGTTGCGGCGCAACACCGCCAACCATTCGACGGCCGCCCACGCGTTTGCCGAAATCGTCCACAAGGTCGCCGGCGAACACCAATAACCATTGCTTCTGTCTATCGCTTCTATGGAAAGCAAGTATTGGACTCTATAGCTGGAGCTGGTGCACCCTGGGATCAGGGCAAGTACCGACTCACCGAACCGTTCCGACGGTGAGGTCAATCCGGAAGGACCGCAATGGACTTCGCGCAGCACACCATCGATCTGGCTCGCCGCAACGTCGAAGAAGGCGGGCGCCCCTTCGCCACGGTCATCGTCAAAGACGGCGAGATCCTGGCCGAGAGCCCCAACCGGGTCGCCCAGACCAACGATCCCACCGCCCATGCCGAAATCCTCGCCATCCGCGAGGCCTGCACCGCGCTGGGCACCGAACATCTGACCGGGACCACCATCTATATCCTGGCGCTGCCCTGCCCGATGTGTCTGGGTGCGCTCTACTACTGCTCGCCCGACGAGGTCGTTTTCCTGACCACGCGCGAAGCGTACGAGCCGTACTACGTCGACGATCGAAAGTACTTCGAGTTCAACACCTTCTACGACGAGTTCGGCAAGCCGTGGGACCAGCGCCGCCTCCCCATGCGCCATGAATCCCGCAGCGACGCCGTCGACGTCTACCGTCTCTGGCAACAGCGCAACAACGGCGAACGGCGCGTGGCGGGCGCACCCACCGCGCACTGATCGGCACCTCACTGCGGCAGCACGCTTCCCGTGAGCGGCGCGCGTCCGGCGGCGGAGTTCTCCCGACGTTCCCCGAACAAACATCCCGTGATCAATAGGACAATGCACATGAAGAAAGTCGCCTCCCTCGCCGCAGCGCTGGCCGCGGTCGGTGTGCTCGCCGCGTGCAGCAGCAACGACAACTCGAGCCCTGCGGTGCACTCGACATCCGCCCCGACGTCCTCGATGATCGCCGTGACCTCGGCGGCGGTGGCCCCGGGTTCGCCGTCGGCGGTGCTGGCCTCCACTCCGTGGGAGACCACGTCCGCAAAGGACGCCCAGGGCGCATCGGTGCCGCTCACCGATGGCAACGTCAAGAACTACGTCGGCTTCGCCTACTTCAAGACCGACGGCACCTTCACCATGTTCAACCTCGACAACACGCCGAAGACACATGGTGACTGGTCGGTCTCGCCGGACGGCAAGACTCGCACCATCGTCGCGAAAAACGATGCCGGACAAGAACAATTCCGCCGAGAAGTCGACATCGTCACCCTCACCGACAAGGAATTCACCTACCGCGTGTACCCGGATGCCGCCAACAAGGCCGTGTACTACGACATCATCCACACGCCCACGACGCATCCGGAACCGACCAAATAGAACCCGAGCCGTCGTCAGGTCGCCGGCCTGTCGACGCATCAACCCGGGGCGTGGCGCCGGATTCGAGTGGTCACCTGCTCGAGCCGATGTCGAACAGCCGCCACGGCAGACCTCCGGGTCCGGATCCCACCAATGCCGTTGACAGGCACTGTGTCTCGGAGGCGGCGCGGCGGCGCAAGGTGGGTTCGACCCTCCGCCGAGGGGAGTTCTGCCGATGAGCGTGCAACCGCTCCAAGGTTGCCTTGGTGGCGAAGGTCTGCACCTGCTCCGTGGTCCACCCACCCGAAGCGGTGACCTCGGTGGGCCGCTGTCGTGGGCCTCGACGTATTCGGCCGGATCGCGGGCGATCGGTCTGTCTCGCAGCGGGGTTCCACCCGCGCATTATCCGGAAAAGATCTACGGGACTACCGGATTGGGCGCTGGTGTCGGACACACATGGACGAAATTCGAGACCCCCACGGTGACCGCGGCATCGATGGGCCGGGGCAACGCGCCCCTTCGAGTCCGCTGGTCCGTTGCGGCCGTTGCCCTCACCACCGTCCGCGGTGCAGACAACGCCGCCGACGTCGGTCTCACTCATGGCGGACGGGCAGGCGTAGACAAGCAACCAGGGGCACGCGGAATTGCGTCACGCAGCGGACCGGCCGTTGTACAACCGCGGTGGAATCGGCACCGACCAGCGGTGCTGTGCCGGCACCCAGGGCACGAGATGTTGCCCAGGGGGTGAAGACGATCGCCACCTATGGTGGCTATTCGGGACGAGCGTCGGCGCCGAAGATTCTTGTCAAGGCTGCCACCAACGAAGCGGCAGACCTCACCCATCGCGCGCCGATACGCGAATCAGCTTCCGAGGAGTTCACGAATGCCGTCCACCTTTGTCGCGGATGTTTGCGGCTGAGCCGATGCCTACCGGGCTACACCTTTCTCCGCGAGAAGGGCCGCGAACTGGTCGCGGAGGCGGTCCGGCCGCCCGTGCCGTCCAGGCGTCATTGGCGGTGCCGTTGCCGAGTCCGCTCGGACGCGAGTTCCTGCGGGCGTTCTTCGATTGCCCGTATGCCGGAGCGATCGCAGTACCGGTCGCGTGCTGCACGCTGCGCGCAGCGAACCGAGTCGTCCAGGCGAATTTGTGGAACGAGATGGGGCCACCAGCAGTGAGTCGCCAGCATTCGCTTGATGTTTCGGCGCGAGAGCCTGTCGATACCCGAGCGTTCGCAGCACGCCGGGCAACACCGTTGGACTACGATGGCAAGGGTCATCGATTGTGTGGCAGTGGGGTCGCACTTTCGCCGAAGGGGCCGCAGCCGCGTCGTCGACCAGCTGGCGAGTCGACAATGTTCAAGCGCCGATTCTCGATCTTGACCAACCTGCGGCGATTACCCGTAACGCAGGCGGGGCAATCATGACCAACCTACGGCCGCCACTGGTGCCAGGGTCGACGTTCGGGAAATATTACCTGCGGCGGCTGATCGGTTCCGGTGGGATGGGCAGGGTATTCGAGGCACTCGACACCACCAAGGGTCGGGTGGTCGCGGTGAAAGTGCTGCCCGAACAGGTGGCCGACGACCCGGTCTATCGGGCCCGGTTCCGGCGCGAATCCCATATTGCCGCGCTGCTGCAGGAGCCCCACGTCATCCCGATCCACGACTACGGCGAGATCGACGGGCTGCTCTACATCGACATGCGACTCGTGCATGGCGAAAGCCTCCGCAACGTGGTGAGAACCCACGGCCCGCTGCCTCCTGAGCAAGCTGTTTCGGTGATCAGCCAGATCGCGGCCGGACTCGACGCCGCACACCACGACGGCCTGGTCCATCGTGACGTCAAGCCGGACAATATCCTGCTCACTGACGACGGGTTCGCCTACCTGGCCGACTTCGGCCTGGCCAACACGAACACCGACGAACGCCTGACCCAGACCGGATCGGCGATCGGCTCGTTCAGCTACATGGCACCCGAACGTTTCCGAGCCGGCCCGGCCGGCCCGGCTGTCGACGTGTATGCCCTGGCGTGCGTGTTGCACGAATGCCTGACCGGCACCCGCCCTTACGCGACCGACGGTGGTGACGCCGCCGTCATGCGGGCCCACATGTTCGAACCTCCACCCCGAACGAGCAGCTACGCACCGGGAATCCCGGCCTCGATCGACGCTGTCGTCGCGCGCGGCATGGCGAAGTCGCCCGATGAACGCTACTCCAGCGCCGGCGAACTGGCCGCCGCCGCGCACGCCGCACTTGCATCGTCTACCGGCGACGTCGAAGACCATAGTCCCCTCGCCGTATTCGAATACGATCCCACCGTGGCGGCGCATCCCACGCCCCGGGCGACCTCCACATCCGAGGCGAGATCCGTTCCGGCGCCCAAGCGCCGGCCACGCCTGCTCTGGATCGCCGCCGCCGCGGCCGTTGCCGCCGTCGTGGCCGCCGGAGCCTGGCCGCTGCTCCACAAGCCCACACCACCGACCTCGGGGGCGGCGAAATCCGAATTCACCGACGACGACATCACCTTGCTGAAGAACGTGCAAGACCCTTACAACCGAAGCGTCTGTCATCACCGGAACCCTGAGGCGATTCTGGGGGAGATAGCCCATCTCAGCTGCGACGAGATTCCCGAAATCCGCGCGCCCAGCGCGGAGTTCCACCTGTTTCCCAACGCCGACGCACTAGGGAAGGCCTATCACGTCGTAGCGTTGGAGACAGCGTTGAAGACCAGCAACTGTCCGGACGATCCACCCGGCCGCGACGGCCCCGCGACGAGAGACGGCAGGCAGGTCGGGCGGACGGCCTGCTTCACGAATGCCACGACGACACCACCAACCGCGGGCGTGATCCAAACCGACGACGCGGCCATGAGCATGGCGGTTTTCTCCTTCCCCGAGTCGGTGGGCGGTAGCTCCGCCATGTACTGGACAGTGCACGACACGGGAGAGGGGAATTCGCAATTCCTGACTACTCCGAGGGACCCGGACGACTACACTCCGGCCGACCGCGATCTGCTCAAGAAACTGCCCAAGGCCTACGACCCACGATACTGTCGCCACGAGTCACCCGTGAGCGATGCGACCGCCGTCGTTCGATGCTTCGGCAACGAGGAGTCTGGTGCACCGACAGCAAGGTTTTTCCAATTTCCCAACCATCCGATCGCGACCCAGTTTTTCGATGGTGTCATACGGAAGTCCGGCGAGCGCGCGTGCGACGGGGCAACGGTTTCCGAGCAACCGTTGGTTCGAAATGGCACGACCGTCGGCCGGTTCGCCTGCCTCACCGATCCCGTGTCGACGCTCGTTGCGTTGGATCAGAGCAGCGACATCGCCATCCGAGTCAAATCCGTCGGTCCCGATTCCCCCTCCAACCGTCCCAAGACCGATCAGGGATTATCCGATTGGCTCAAGAAGAACCCGGTGTAGACGCCGATGTCTCCGCCGCGTCGGCCAACCAGCATCGACCATACGTCGATAACTCGCGTCATGCGGACTGACGAAGTCGACTAGTCCTCGGGCAAACCATGTCCGGCCTCGAAGCCGCTGCGTTCGTGTTACCGCTGCGTTCGTGTTACATGGGGAGTCTGGGGTGCTGCAGCCGGTTCACCCTGGTCCGGGGCGGGGAAACCCGGATAGATTCGTAGGAGCCTCCGCCTCTCCGCGACCTTCGCGACCGGGAGAACCACCCCCGCCGTCCGGTAGGGAACTGAGTTAGCAGTCGAAGCCAGGGCACCGAAGTACCGGCGGACGCCAGTGGCTTTGCGAGGCGGCATCGAACGACGACGCGGAGGCCGCCGGGAGTGCCGGTAGCGGCAGCGACCCCGACATCCCCAGGACGCTCGGGCCGAACAGCATGAGTCCACCGGTAAGGGTCATCGACAAAAGGATGCGGCGCTGGGCACGCGAGCACAGTCGCATGCCGGGCTTCCCGGGCTGAGAAGACAGAAACTGAACAGCAAAAGGCATCTACATCACATCCCTGGGCGCGGTACCGATCATGAGGTGGACAGGGTCAATCCTCGTCTGTAAACGGATCGAGCAACACCCACCTCAGGGTGAAAACCCGCACCCTCCCTGATCGGCTGGCCGATCGGATTTCGGTCAACAGGGCCACTCCTGCTGTGACCGATTCGATGGCCATGCCGAACCCCGTACGGGTAGTGACTAAACGCAGGTCAGCAAGGGTGGCAGGTCAGTGTCGACTCCACTATTGCCCCGGTCACCAGCACGTCGCTGGAGCCCGCCGCGACGGTCACGGGCAGGCCGAACCACCGGGCGGGGTCGGTGGTCGGGAGCCGGTCGATCATGGGTTGGGTGCGCTGGCCCACCGAATTGGCCGCCCTGGCCGACAATCCGGTGCCGTCACTGTTCCTGTCGATCCTCACCGAACTGTTCCGCCACCACGCCTCCGGCCACAACTCGGCCCCTGCCGGGCGCGCAGGCGGCCGACGAGGTCGAGCATCAGCACGCCGAGATCCTCGAGGCGATCCTGGAGGGCGACGCCGGAGTAGCTCGTCACCGCATGCGCCGCCACCTCGACGCCCTCATGCCTTGGTGGCACTGACGATCGGCGGTCTCAGCCGTCCCGCAGTGGACGCCCCTCGGCATCGGGCACCTTGCCGGTCAGCATCATGACCGCGTCGATCAGCGGCCAGAACGCCCCGAGGCCACACGTGAGCCAGGTGACCGCAATCTGCGCGACCCCGATCTTGGTGTACCCCAGATAAAACCGGCCCGCACCGAAGCTCCCCAGGAAGATCCCGAGCAGCCCCGCAACCATTTTCGTCTTGTCCGAATACGGAAGGCCCTGCGGATCACGCCCGAATGGCGCGGCCTGCTCGCCACCCACACCTGCCTGAGCGGTCACCGGCGGGGCGTACTGCGGCTGCCCGTACTGGGCCTGACCGGTGTTCGGTTGACTTGCGCCCGAATCAATCCGGGGCTCATAGGGATTGGACATGGAAGCTACTCCTGTGGGTGCTGGGGTCGGGTTCACCGGGCTATCCGCGGGCTCGAAGCGCCGCAACGGTATCCGGACGAGATTGGGAATCGTTTGGAACCTGATTGGAGGGCGGCTGGACTACCACAACGACGCGAATTCACTCACGATCCCGCCGCCACAACCGATCACACACACCACCGCGACGACCACCGCCACCGGCCAGGCGCGCTTGCGTCGAATCACCGAAACCGTCACGCCGACAACACCACCGACGACCGTCAGCGCGGAAACCGCCACACCCACTCCGAGCCAACTCACCGCACGATCGGGATGGCAGCTCTCGGGCGGGCAGTAGTCGGCGAAGGCAAGCACGAAGAACCCCGCGACCGCCACTGCCACGCACCCCAGGAGCGAGCACACCAGCAGACAAATCGAAACCGCGACATCCCACCCGGCCACCGGCGGCTTGCCCGCAACCGGGCCCGCGTTCCCATACGTATGCGACATGGCCGCAGGCTAACCATCAGACCTTGGAATCCGATTGGGCCCGATCACCCATGCCGAGTTCCCCCGTGCGATGGGCCTATTCCGGGGATAGGCCGACCTCCGGAATCCTCAACAGCACCCGCGAACTCGGCGGTTCCCTCGGCCTCGCCATCCTGGCTACCGTCGCCGCCAACACCACCGGTTCCGCCACCGACCCGACCGCGCTCGCCCACGGCTACACCACCGCACTTCGCCTCGCAGCGGCGCTGCTCGCGACCGGCTCCATCATCGCCACCCTCATCGTGCCCCACACCGCCGCTCCCAGCACATCCCACACGATTCACCCCGACACACAACCAGCGCCGCCGATGCTGGTGCGGCTGACAAAGCTCGAGAGCTGACCAGCGAACACGTGCGGCTCACCTCGCACACGATCGGTGTCACCGAGCGCACGGTGTGGTGGTGGGCCCATGCCGGACGCACCCGACCATCGCCACCCACGCAGCCGCGCGACCGATTCCGAATCGACACCGAACTGCGTGTGCGGCTTGCATATTGGCGCGGCAATGCTTCCACCTTGCATCGCGAGCTTGTCGACCGTGCCGCCCGGTGATCTGGCCGGACTGCGACAGGGCGAGCAAGCACGCCGGCCTGTTCGCTGCATGGCTATCACATGCTGGGCGACACCCCGCCCCACCGACCGTGCCGCGAGGCTGGGAGATTCGAGCGCTGGGGCGGCCGGTGTGGGTGGTCAGGATGCCTTGGGGTACTCGTCGTTCTCGTGCTGCGCGATTACGGCAAGGAGTTCGCGGACCCACGCCGGGCGCTGCTCGCCGGTCCCGGCCGTGGCGATGTCACGTTCGATCAGCGACCGGATGTAGGCCGACTGTGACAGGCCGAGATTCTCGGCACGGCGCTTGCACGCCTTGTCGAGGTCGCGGCTCAGCTTCACCGACCGAGGGATAAGTACCGGCTCGGCGCCCGAGCCGGTCTCCACCGGAGGCTCGATCGGTTCATCGGTGTAGACGAGGCGCTGCGTCATCGCCGCAACCTCGGCAGGGCTCATGGTGTCGAAGGGATCAGTCATTGCGGGTTGCCTCCCACTTCTCGAAGTCCGCGGTCTGATCGGAATCCAAATACTCGGCGCTGTATACCTCGATGTCGCGATCGATGCGCCTGGCGAAGACCGCCAACGGTCTTCCGTTGTCGGCGCGCCCCCAAATGACCACGGACATCAGCCCGGTCGTAGGGTCGGTGGCCGTCCGTAACCAGACGCGCCGATTTCCCTTCATCCACGTGTCCACCAGGTCGAACACGTCGTCCGGATCGACTCCGGCGCGCGCCAGCATCTGAGCAAGTGCCCAGTACCACTCGATCGCCACCACTCCAGACTACCGCAGAGACTACCCGCATGTTCCTGGCTGGAGAACCCGACCGGCCCGGCGGTGCAGCGCGGAGGGTGGGGCTGGCATTGCAGGCCGATGAGGCATCGCGTCGATACCGCGCAGGCCCGGCCCACACGCCCGGGGCACATCCGCTCCAGGAGCGCGAGCTCGAGGGCGTCGACACGCCGACGACGGCCCCGCACTGCTCATCAGGCCCGACGGCTACATCACCTGGGCGGGTTCGAATACCGCAGACCATGCCTGGCGCAACGCATTACACGAATGGACCGGACATTCGGCATGATGCCGGCCCCGAGATCGAGTTGAAAGAAATAACACATGGCCGACAACCCGACCGGGTCCGCACCCAAGCCGCTGACCCACGATCCCGAGTCCTACGAAAACCTCTACCGCGGCAAGCCCGCCTTCCCGGACGCACCCGCCCCCGAGGCCATCGTCGGTGTCCTGAACGGCAGGGTCTACGCCGAGATTCTCGTCCGGTCACCACGTCCACCGCCGGTGTTGAGAATCGATCGATTCTCAACACCCCCGGTACCCGAGGGTGTATCGACAGGATTGCCGCCCGAGTCCGGGTATTGAAATACGTGGGCACTGGGGGACTGGCATCGCGCCAGGCGTCGATCCAGAGCAAGGCCGCATCCGCGTGGTTGTCGGGGGTTGATATCGGCCTCCGAACTAACCCCGAGGTCTTCGCGAACCACCCGATGCAGGAGTCGCACGGCGTCCCGTAGGACGTTATCCATCCAGGTGTGGAACCTCTTGAAGGATTCCGGATCTGATACCAAACCGCGTATACGGCATTCGGCTATGAGCGCGTACTGCAGGCGGTCGTACGGCGCTCTGCCCGTTGATCTTCCGATGCCCGCTGGCTGGTCAAGTCAGCACTGTATGCGCCATGACCGCACACGGCCGGTACGTGGTCGAGGTGGGCTCGCCGTAATCGCCGGCAGCGGACCGCCTCCCGTCGACCGGGGGTATACGCCACATCCGCGATTGGGAACATTCTTGTTCGCTAACACTCCGGGCCGTTGCGCAGATGTATCAGTCGTTGCAGCAGTGTCGCCGATCGGTCTGCAGCGCAACGGGATACGGCGCGAAACAAGGGAGTGATCGGATCATGAAGCGAAATACCGTGGGTGCGGCAGTGTTGGCCGGCGTGTTGGTGGCGGTGACCGCTGGGTGCACCGCGAACGGAAGTGGGTCGCTGACGGTTTCGCCGGGTCCGGCCACCGTGTCGAGCTCGGCTCCGACCGGCAGTCCGACGGGTTCGGGTGAGACGCCGGCACCCGGCGGTGCGCCTGCTTCGCCGGGGTCGGGGGGCTCGCCGGATTCCGGCGGCGGGCAGCCATCCGGTGGAGGTAGTCCGGTTGCGGGCGATGGTTCGACCGGGACCCCGGCGCCGACGCCCACCGTCGCGCCCATCACGGAATGCACGAACGGTCAGATCCATGTCCGCGCCGAAAACATGGCAGCCCTGAACCAGAACTACGCTGGCACCGCGCTGATCTTCGAAACCACCGGCAACACCTCGTGCTGGATGGTCGGCTACCCGGGCGTCGACATGTGGGCCCCGGGCAACAACTGGGTGCACGCCCGACGCTCCCTGTACAGCGCCGTCTACGGCCAGAACCCCGACCACAGCTTCTTGACCCCGCAGCAGGTGACGATCAAACCCGGGCAGCCCGCCCACGCCATCGTCGAAAGCACCACCACCGACAACGGCCGCCCCTGCCCGGTATCCCACACCCTCAACGTCACCCCGCCCGACATGACCGCCACCCAACCGGTGGAGACCGGCAGTATGTACCCCTGCTCGGTCGTCATACACCCCATCACCCCGTAGCCCGAGCAACTCCCTCCCCGCTGTCCGGCACCCCAGGAATCACCTTGGTGCACAAGGCCGGCCACGGAAGACCCGGCTGTATCGATGATCCGGGCCACGTCGGTTTCCCCGGGCACATTCGCCACTTCTACTCCTCAGCTCGGCGGGAGTAAAGGGGTTGACAGTCGTGAAGTGCTATGCGGCAGTGAATGTCTGCGACCAGGGCCCATGGCCGTTTCGAACCGCGCACTATGCGGCGGCAGTTGCCGCTTTCGCCGGAAAATCGGGCGGATATGACGTAATCCACTGTCCAGCAGGGGATTACGTATGTTGGACCTGTTGAGGCTCGACTATGCTCGGGGCATGTCCCCTACAGGTGCTCCTTCGCGAAGAAGGCCACCGATTTCCCAGGAAGCGGTTCTCCTCTTCCAGTTCCCGGACCCGGCGCTCTAATTCCTTCAATCGGGCGCGTTCCGGCATCGACAAACCGGTGTCCGCTGCCGAGTTCGCGCGGTGGAACTGTTTCACCCAGTTCCGGATCGTCTGATCGGTCACCCCGCAATCGCGCGCGACATCGGCGACCGGCCGAGACCTATTGACATCTCGCGTGCCGCAGTTTCCCGGACCTCCGGGCTGAACTGATGCGACTTCTTCTGTGCCACAAACAACTCCGTTCAGTTACCCAATTCTACTTTGGGTCGCTGTTCGAGGATGTTCCGGCACCTCACCTGGATACTTCTGCAGATAGTGTCGGGACCCCACTGCACAGGGCGCAGCAGCACATGAGTAGGGATCCCGATCCGACCGAATTCACGACAGATGGCGTGTCGCTTCGGTAGCCCGCAGCGACGTCAGTGGGCGCTTCCGGTGTTGCACAACGGATTTGGATTCGGCTGAGAGCTCGCCCACGGTCCACACAGCAGCAGAGCGCTTCCTGACAGTACACCCTGCAGCAGGCCGGACCCGCTGTCCGCCACCGTATTCGCGGAAGTCGCTGAAACCTCCGACGGTGCGGGCTGAAGCGAAATCCCCGCGGACGCCGAAGCCGGACCTGCGGTAGCAATCGCCGCAGCCGCAAGTGTCACGCCAACATAGGTTTTCGCAAACAGAGCAGCCATATTTTGAACCTCCATCATTCGTAGGTCTCGAACATAGCCGACCGAAACCAAATCCGAAGAATTCGGCTACTCCACTTCTTTTGGGGTCTCGACAGTAGCGAAGCATCCTTGTCCACACACCCGGTCAGCGGCTCGTCTGGCGGAGCAGCTGGAAGTTGATGCGTCGCTGATCCGTTCGTACGGCAAGCGGGCTCAGACACGCATCGAGCATCTGCGGTCGGCGGCACCGTATCTGGGGTGGCGGTCGGCGAGCTGTGTCAGGGCATCGATACCTCCACCGCCGTCGGCCGCATGTTCTTCCGAATCCTCGGTGCGATAGCCGAATTCGAGCACGCCCTGGTATCCGAACGCACACGAAAATGAGCAATTGGCTGACGGGCACTGAGGTGGATGCCGTCGGCTCACGCCTCGCAACCTGTCGGCCGAGGTCTTAACG
The DNA here is from genome assembly GCF_044766925.1 of Nocardia sp. NPDC101769. Lineage (NCBI taxonomy): Bacteria > Bacillati > Actinomycetota > Actinomycetes > Mycobacteriales > Nocardiaceae > Nocardia > Nocardia sp. NPDC101769. The sequence goes on from NZ_JBIWMX010000037.1 coordinate 41,302, forward strand.
CAGCGGCTTGGGCGCAGAATTCACGATAGTGGCCGCGGGTTCAGCTACTGCGCAGCGACTCGAGAATGTCCCGGTAGTACAGGTGGGCTAGGAAGTGCCCGCCCGCTTGCAGGTGCAGCGTTGCGTCCGGTATGCGGCGCGCGAGTTCGCCCGGCCAAGACGGGTCGATGAGTTGGTCGTCTGTCCCCGCCCAGATGTCCACCGGCACCCGGATATCCTCGGGCGCGAAGCCCCACGGTCGCACCATGGCGCGGTACTCCTCGACGACTCCTTGTGGTTGCCGTAGTGCCTCCTGTGACATGTGCGCGAACGTCGTGAAACCGGTGGCCCTCAGTACCGCGCCGTCGGCCGGTCCGAGGTCGCGTGCGGCAAGCCAACCGTAGAGCCGCGGGGCCCATGCCGCGGCGAGCCCCATGGCGCGAAAGCACAGCCGCGCCCCCCACGGTGCGTGGCAAGACATACGGATGTACGTGCGATCGATCGTCGGCAGACCGTGGAATGCGCCGGGTTCGGTCAGCGGTAACGCCCCAGCGATGATGGCGGTCCGGGTTACTCGCGGCGCCAGCGCGTAACCGACGGCCGCGGCGTATTGCCCGCCCAGAGACCAGCCCATCACGGCAAACCGGTCGACATCGAGCCGGTCGAGCAGTTCGGTGACGTCGCGGGCCCAGTCCAGGATGGTTCGGCCCGGTTGCGGGTCCGAACGGCCGACACCCGGTCGATCGGGGGAGATGAGCCGAACCCCGCACAGCTCTGCGGTCGGCGCGGCGGCGGCCACATCGAGACGGCAGGCCAGCCCGCCGTGCGCGTTGAGTGTCACGAAACCGTCCGGGTCGCCGTATTGCGCGTAACTCAACTGCCGCCCGTCCCGCAACCGGACCACGTGGTACGCCTCGTCGGCGACGTATTCGGACATGACCCACCTTCGCGGTTGATGATCAGCGGACTATCGCATCCCGTCATCGTGACACGGTCGACACGTCGCGGGCGTGACACTGTCGACGCGTCGGGGGGAAATTGACGCCGCCGAACAGTGCGCCGGCGGTGTAGGCGCGCGCGGGCATCGGCCGCATCGAGCGTGCCCTACGGGATTTCTCTGGCAACCAGCGTGGTGAGCGCACATTCGCTGGGGCGGGCGCCCCACCGTGACAACCATCCCGTAGGAACTCGTCAAAGCCCACGTAATTCCAGTGGTCTGGAGTCGCGTTTTATGCCTTGACCTGCGTGAACATGGGTGACCGCGCCGAGAGGCCGTGTCCCTAAGGGTATCGATGCTGGTCAGGAGGCTGGGTTGGGAGACGACGGCTTCACCTTTGCCTCGATCGGATGCTGGGAATCGGTGCATGGCCGGCAGTGCCGCCGGGATTCCTGCCTGCCGGGCATCGACAGTCTTGTGAGGACATCGACGTGTTCGATTATGGCGGTTGCGAATTCGTTGGGGTGGGTCAGCTGTGGCGCATGCGCGCACCCGTGGATAACGTGCAGGATGGCGTCTGGGATGGTGTCGGCCAGGATGCGCATTACCGGTGGGTACCAGGGCAATCCACGGTCACCGCGCGTGATCAGGGTAGGTGTGGAGACGGTCGCCAGTAGCTCGGCTTCCAATGCCAGCCGGTCGGGATCGCGGGCTTGGTCGAGCCAGGTGTCGGCGTGGTCGATGAAGGTCTTGCGCAGTCCCGAGTCGAGTACATGGTCCCAGGTTCCGGGACCGAAGCCGACTTCGTCGACGAATGTCTGTGTGCCCTCCTCGATTTCGCCGCTGGCGAGCAGTGTCATGACTCGGCTCATGCGGTCACGCACTTGTCGGGTCAACTCGGCTTCGCCGGCTTCGGCGAGCAACGCGAACAGCGGTGGTTCGTGAATGGTGAGACTTCGGCACAGCTGGGGATACCGCAGCGCCGACAGCAGCGCGACCGTGGCGCCGTAGGAGTGGCCGACGAGGTGGACCCGGCTGTGTCCGAGGTGCTGGATGAGGCCGGCGAGGTCGTCCACGTCCTCGCCGATTCGTCCTTGCCCGGGCGGGCAGTCGCTGCGGCCATGGCCGCGTCGGTCGTAGCGGATGACGGTCAGATGCGGTTCGAGGTAGGGGACCAGGTCATCCCATCCGTGATGGTCGTCCCACGATCCGTGTACGAGAACGACCGGTTGCCCGTGTCCGCTTCTCTGATAGTGCAGAACCAGTCCATCGATGACTATGTCGGACAAGCTATTTCGCCTTTCCCGTCGCTACGGCTTGCGGGTGCGGAGTTTTGGCAGGATGTCGGTGACGATTTTCATTACCACTCATCCAGTCTGCGACCTAAAGTCGTCTTCATGTCAAGGGTGTCGGCGGCCGAGCAAACCTATTCGATCGGCGTGGTCGCTCGCCGCGTCGGCGTCGCAGTGTCGACATTGCGCTGGTGGGAGCGGATGGGGCTGGTCGTGCCGGCGGGCCGGGTGTCGGGCAAGCGGCGATACGATCACACAAGTCTGCGACGGATCGCGCTGATCCAGCTCTGGCAGCGCGCGTCGATGAGTTTGGACGAGATCGCGACCGTGCTCGCCGGAAGTACCGGCGGCCGGGATTGGCGAGATGCGGTACGCGCGCGAGTCGCTGCCTGTGACGAGCAACTTGCCCGGATCACCGCCGCCCGCGACTACCTGTCACATCTGCTCGAATGCCCGAACGATCATCCTGCCGACAACTGCCCATACCTTGCCGAGGCCATCAACGAAATCCTGGCGCAGCAACAGTGAGCGCCCGCCACTGCATCTGCTCAACCGCGACAGCTCGCACTGCGAGGGGCGAAACCGAAGGGCGGCAATCCGTTTACGGGCCGGCGAGTTGTCGTAGTCGCGCTTCGAGTTCGTCGAGGGAAGCGGTAGAGCACGTGGCGGACCTGCTGGCGGGCGGCACCCACAGTGGGATCCGGAATTCTCTCCGGGACAGCCGATTACGCCGCTGGACACGATCGAGCAGTCGTTGCCCGACATGCTGGGTGTGCTGGCCGACGACCCGACGACCTACGACACCGCCCACCTGAGCATGATCGCGTTCGGTGATGTCCCGGTCGCGGTGCTTCCGCTGACTCCGCTGCGGTCCGATCCGGCGTTGCCGCGGTCGCCGTGGCAGGGCTTGACCGATTGGGCCCAGGTCTTCTCGTTCCTGAACCGGATGCTCCGCGACGATCACAAGCGGTTCGCCCGTGCCGGACTGCAGTCCTACACGCCGGTCGTCGTCTTCCTGACCGATGGGAATCCACAGGTCAACGGCCAGCTGCAACGGGACGAGGTGTGGCTGCCGGTCCGGCACGCGCTGGAGGCGCCGCGCCATCCGTTCCGGCCGGTGGTGGTGGCACTGGGCATCGGTGAAGTCACCGAGGGTACGGTGCGGCAGCTGCGATCGATCGACCCGGTCGGTGCGACAGAAGGAACAGGCATGCTTTCGTCAGCGCGAGTTCAAGGCTTGCGGCCGATACCTGCCCAATACCAGGCACTGTCGGCGTTTGTGACGGCCGTGGGCCGGTCGGTGAGGTCGGGTCGCCAGGCGGCTACGGGGGTGATGCCGGGGTCGACGAGAGTGGTTCCCTCGAACAGTGCGGCGGTGTCGGATTCGCTGCGCGGGTTGAAAGCGATACCGGATGCTTCGGCGGCGGCGACCACCCCGGCCATCGCCTCGGGGTCGAAATCGGCTGTGGGGTGGGTGATGACGAGGTAGCTGCCGGAGGGGACGGCATCGAGAAGTTCGGTGATGATCTCGTGGGGGCGGTCGCTGTCGCGGAAGTACATCATGATCGCGACGAGCATGATGGCGATCGGCTCGGCGCGGTCCAGGGTTTCGCCGATCGCACGGTGGGCGAGAATGGAACTCGGGTTGTGCAGGTCGGCGTGGATGAAGTGGGTGCGGCCCTGCGGGGTGCTGTTCATCAGCGCGCGGGCGTGGGCGAGCACGATCGGGTCCTTGTCGACGTAGACGATGCGCGCGGCGGGATCGAGTTGCTGGGCGACCTCGTGGGTGTTGCCGGCGGTCGGGATCCCGGTACCGATGTCGAGGAACTGCGTGACGCCGGCTTCGGCGACCAGGTAGCGGACGGCCCGAGCGAGGAAGGCGCGGTTGGCTCGGGCCATGGTCTTGATCGTGGGCACATGCTCGGCGATGACGTCACCCAGCGCTCGGTCGGCGGGATAGTTGTCCTTGCCGCCGAGCCAGTAGTCGTAGACGCGCGCCTCATGAGCGATCGTGATGTCGATCTCGGTCGGCAGTTCGCTGTCGATGGTGTTGTCGGACAAGAGGATTCCCCTCCGCTTCGGTGTTGTCGGGTTATTCGTCCGCCGACGGACGGTCGGGAGGCCGGATCGCGTCGACCAGGTCGAGACTGCGCTGCGGCGTAGTTACGCACACGCACAGGCGGTCCCAGATGGCGTTGTAGCAGTCGAGCTCACCGCGCTTGTCGAGGAACTGGGTGCCGCTCGCGTGCTGGAGATGGACGACGTCGCTGAGTTCGGGTGAAGCGAAAGGCAGTACCGTGAAGGGCACCGCGCAGATCGCCGGGCCTCCGATGCGATCGGGTACCACCTGCACGGTGATGTTCGGCCGGGCCGCGAGAGCCACCAGGTGATCCAATTGCGTTTGCCAGACCTCGTATCCGCCGATCGGGCGCCGCAGCGCGGCCTCTTCGATCGCGAACCACACCGTCGCTGGATCGAGCCGGGTGAGTAGATGCTGGCGGCGCATCAGCAGCTCGACGCGGCGCTGAATGTCTGCGGCTGTTCCCGATATGCGATGGTGTGACAGAGTGCGCGTAGGACGGTGTCCACGCCAGCTCGGGTACCAGACCCGGTGTATAGCAGCGGATGAGCTGGGCAGCATCCTCGAGTGCGAGATAGGACGCAACAGGGCCGGATCCGCGCCTGGATCGGTGTCGCCGCCCATCGGGCCCGTGGTGGTCCGGTTTTCGAGCACTGCCACTCCCTCCCAGTGACGTTTCGGCGTACCAGAGTGTGCCACAACTGATTACAATCCGTGTTCCGAGGCGGCGCACGTGCGGATGCACGGACACGACGTAATTCTTCCGGTGGGGCACAGACGAATCGACCGCACCGCTCGTTGTTGTTGGGGGAGCCGGTGACGAACACCAACGACCTTGCCGACCGGGACACAGCGGACAGGCTCGGGATCGCTGAGGTAGCAGCGAATCACAGTGCCGAGGCGGTATATCGGAGGATCGCACAGTTGCCTGCGATTGGACTCCCGCAAGCGGCCGTCGCGATCGAACGTGAGTTGGCTGCACGCCGTGCCACCACGCCATGGCCGTGCGGTCACGTGACATCGGCCGCGTGACATCGTCTGCCGGCTGTTCACGGGATACGTGGAGTCAACGGAAGACCTCTCTGACCATGACGCGGTTGACGGCAGGCGGCGAAGTTATCGGAGTGGAATCGAGTGTGGTGAGCGGGATGGCTGTCTGGTCGTCGAGCGGTGCAGCACCCGTGAGGCGGTCGGGACTCGATCGAGGGTGCGTGGAAGGTGTTGCAGCAGTGATGCTTCGCCGGACTGGGGTGGAATCGTCACGGTGGCGGTGATTTCGGCGCCGGGGCGAACCGGTCCACCGCCACGCGAGCTGCGAAGCTACCGCTCGTTCAGCCGTGCCGGCGGCTTACGCCCAGGTAACTCGGCACGGCGAGCTGAGCCACCAAAAGCAGAGGATGTCAGCGAAATAGTGTGGCTCTCAGTAGTATTCGAGATGACTTCGGGTGTCGACCGTCAGGTAATTCCTCCGGGCTGCCGTCACGGAATTCCTCCAGTGGGCGTGCCTCGCTGCGAGCGTAGCGATTCGCTGTGCGGTGGTCAGTTGGTGGGTCGGCCGGGTCGTTTGCGGGGTCGGTAGGACGGGCCGTCCATGAGGACCTGGTGGCTGGTGTTGATCAGCCGGTCGAGCAGGCTTTCGGCGACGACGGGGTTCGGGAACAGGGCGTACCAGTCTTTCGGGGCGCGGTTGCTGGTGAGGATGAGCGGTTTGCCGCTGAGTGCGCGTTCGCTGATCAGCTCGTAGAGGTCGTCGGCGTGCAGGGCGGTGTGCTCGCGCATGGCGAAGTCGTCGAGGATCAACACGTGCGGGCGGGTGTATTCACGAATCCGTTTGCCCCAGGACCGGTCCGCGTGGCCACCGGCCAAGTCGGCCAGCACTCGGCTGGTTTTGGCGAAGCGGACATCGCCGCCGCGGCGGGCGACCGCGTGTCCGAGTGCTTGTGCGACATGGGTTTTCCCGACCCCGACTGGTCCGTAGAGGATGACCGACTCGCCGGAGTCGAGCCAGCGCAGGGCTGCCAGGTCGCGGATCATCGCGGACGGTAGTTTCGGGTTCGCGGCGAAGTCGAAGTCCTCGAAGGTGGCTTGTTCTTCGAACTTCGCCCGTCGGATTCGTCGTGTGAGAGCGTTGGTTTCGCGGCGGGCGATCTCGTCCTCGCAGAGGACCTGCAGGAACTCGAGGTGCCCGAGTTTCCCGTCGCGGGTCTGGGCAAGGCGGGCGTCGAGGGTGTCGAGCATGCCGGTGAGTTTCAGCGCGCGCAGAACGTCACGCAGGGCTGGGTCACTGATGTTCATGAATGTATTTCCTTGTTGGAGTGAAGAATTGGAATGCTCCGACCGAGGGGAGGTCAGTTGTTGCTGAACTGGCCGGGGCCGCGCAGGAACGCCGGAACCGCGGTGATGTCACCACCGCCGGTGCCCGCGAACGGGTCCTCGGTTTCGGTGCCGGCGGCGAGGACGCCTTTGACGGTGCGATAGGAGGGGTCACCAACCTCGATCGCGCGTGAGCAGGCCGCCTCCAGGCGGTCGATGCCGTATTTCTCCCGCAAACCGGAGGATGCCTTGAGCGGCGCGCAGGTGGTGGATCGCGTTCGGGGACAACAGGTCACCGATGACCAGTTCGCAGGCCGGTCCGACGTCGGCGGCGATCTTGCGGCACCAGGTCGGGCCCTGCAGATGGAACGCGACCGTCTCGGGCGGATAGTGGCTCATGTTCGTCGCTCGCCCTGACAGGCGGCGGACGTGGGTGGCGACCACGTGCTGGTCGCGGAAGATCTGCACGATATCGCCGCTGGTGCGGGCGTGCAGGGTCTGCCCGATCAGCCGCCACGGCACCGAATACAACGCTTTCCCGATCTTGATGTGGGTGTCGAGCCCGACTTTCCCGGTCGACCACACCGACAACACGAACGGCGTCGTCGGCAGCGGTGCCAGCGCGTCGCGTTCGATTGCTTCGAACACCCGCAACGGTTGTCCGCCGTCCAGGGCGCGGGAGTTGCGCAGCCCGGCGACGTCGCGACACCAGCGAACCGCTTCGGCCTGCATCTGCGCCAGCGTAGTGAATTCCCGTCCGCGCCAGAAGGAATCGCGAACATACTGCATCTGCCGTTCGACGCGTGGCTTGTCCTTCGGCTTGCGGACCCGCGCGGGGTCGATCAACGTCGCGTAGTGCACGGCGAGTTCGGCGTAGGTGCGGTTGAGTTTCGGGTCGTAGAGATCGGGCTTGTCGACACCGGTGCGCAGATTGTCGATCACCAGCCTCGCGGGGACCCCGCCGAAGAACTCGAATGCCGCGACATGCGAAGCGCACCACGATGTTTGATCCATCGACAGCACTGGCTGCAGGAACGGCATCCGTGAGCACGAGAGCACCATCACGAACGCCTGCACCGATACTCGCCGCCCGCGCACCGGGTCGAACCACGACCCGAGCGTGCCGTAGTCGATCTGGGCTTCGCTGCCCGGCGGAACCGGCGGCCGCGGCACCGTCACCTTCGCCCGCGCCACCTCGTCGGCGAAATGCGTTGCCACCCAACGCCGCACCGATGACTCCGACACCTCCACCTCGTAGTCGTCACGCAACCGCTGCGCGATCGTCGCGAGTGTTACCTTCGCATCCAGCCACTCCCGGATCCGCTCGGCGTGCGGGTCGATCAATGGCCATGTCACCGCCCGCGCACCCGGATCATGCAGTCCGGGAAACCATTCCGCCGCCCGCTCGGCCCACTGCTGCGCCGACAACGGCGGGCTCACGCCCGGCTCGATGCCGGCTGCGACGGCCGGTGCGACGTATTTCCGGATCGTTTTCCGGTCGATGCCCAGCGACGCCGCCAGTTCGCGTTGCCCGCGACCGGCCTGCCAGTGGGTGTAGAGCTCGACAAGATCGAACACCGAGAAACTCCTCCTCGCCATCTTCTTCTCGCTCTCCTCGCCGGAACAACCGTCGAGAACAAGCGAACATGTGTGCGAGACACGCCCACGGCCGACACACCGCCGGGTGGAGGAATTACGTGACGGCCGGGTGGAGGAATTCGGTGACAGCCAGGTGGGGGAATTCCGTGACGGAACTACCCCTCACCTGGGGGAATTACTTGACCGCTGACAACTTCGGGTTTGGATGTCGATGCAGATGAGGTCGCGGCCAGTCTCCTGGTCGGTGATGAATCCCTGGACTGTCGGGTTGCACGGTTCACCTTGATTGGCAGTGCCGATGACGGGAACCGAAAGGACCCAGGTCGCGGTGGGACGTCCAGCCTTCGCGCATGCGACCGGCGTGTGATCGTCGGTGAAACCGTGGTGGTCGATATCGGGGTTGCGGGCTGGTTCGCTGACGTCGGGCGCCGAAGAGAACGAGGTCTAATTCTCGATTCTCGGTCACGGCTTGTCTGCTTTCGATGGCGGACCGGGCGCGGGTCTGCCGGTGGGGTCGTTCCCGCTTGGGCTCACAGTGTTGTGAGGGCAGCGACCGGTCGCAGGCGTGTGGCGCGAACACTCGTCGACAAGGTCGCGGCAAGGGCGATGGAGAAACCGGCTGCCACGATCGCGGGGTACATCCACCACGGACCGGCCGGGATCGGCGACCCGGTTTTGACGATGCTGTAGGGAACGACGGTGGCTGCCGCCGCAATCGTGCCGAGGACAACCGCGATGACGGTCGTGACGGTACTTTCGACCGCCACGATGCCCAGCACTTGACGCCTCGTCGACGACGTCAGCTGGAGCAGGCCGAACTCCCTGCGGCGCTGCCAGGTCGCCGCGATCAGCGAATTGCTGACGGCGATCGAGCAGAATGCGATGATCATCGCCACGATCAGGTAGTTCGCGGCCGCGAACTGCGGTCCGATGTCATCCGGTGCGCGATCGACGATGCTGTCCTCGGTGCTCTGCATGTACAGCGTGCCGGTGGCGATACCGACGAGCAGGGCCAGCGCGCCGACGATCGTACTTGCCTGCGTGGCACGGGCGTTCAGATTACGCATGGCCAGTCTGCCGACACTGCTCGGCACCAGCGTCGCGATCCGCCCGAGCGTCGCGACGACGAAGGGACTCAACAGCGCGAGGCCGATCGCGACACCGATGCACGCGGGCCCGGCTACCGCGGCCAATAGCGGCCCGTCGGCCATGAACAGCGTACCGATCCCGGAGCCGATGCCGATCAGCAGAAATGCCACGCCGATGATCGTCTTCGCCCGGGAGACCGGGCCCGTCTCCGCGCCCGATGCGTCGGCCAGGGCGAGCACCGGCGCGACCATCGCCGCGCGCCGACCGGCGATCGCCGCCGCCACCACCGCCGCCAACCCCGAGATCACCGCGCTCGCTGCGATGGTCGCCCGGCTCACGGCAAGCTGGATCGGCTCGTGAACCACACCGACCCCGACCATCCGATCGAGCAGGAACGCGCCGAGTCCGATACCCGGTAGGAGGCCGGCCACAGCAGCGGGCAACGTGACCGCGCTCGTCTCCACTACCACCATTGCGCACACCTGCCGGGGAACCGCTCCGATCAATCGGATCAGGGCCAGTTCTCGTGTGCGCTGCTGGACTACGAGCGTGACCGTGGAGGCGATCCCGAACACTACGACAACAACCGTCCAGCCACCCATGATGGTGGCCAGAATGGCCAGCGATTCCCCGCCGCCCGCCGGCATGGTGATGCCGGTCTCGACCAACGCGGCGAACGCGGTCAGCAACGCCGTTCCAGCACCGATCACACACGCCGAGGCGATATACGCGGAGGAGCGTGCCCGCACCGTGCGCAGGGCAAAACGCCACATCATCGGACCCCGCCCCGCTCGGCGAAGCCATCGGCCAGCCGCGCCATACGCGCCGCCGCTGCGTCCGCGCTGGGGCGATGCAACACGTCCACCACCCGCCCGTCCGCGAAGAACACCACGGCATCGGCCACCGCCGCAGCGACCGGATCGTGGGTGACCATCACGATGGTGCGGCCCCCGCTGTCGACTGCTCCCCGTAACAGGCCGAGCACTTCGGCGGCGGCACGGCTGTCCAGTGCGCCGGTCGGCTCGTCGGCGAAGATCACCGCGGGATCGCCCAGCAACGCGCGGGCGATCGCCACCCGCTGTTGCTGACCACCCGACAACGCCGCGGGCCGTGTGTGCGTGTGCTGCTCCAGGCCGAGCCGGGCCAGTACGTTGCGCACGGCGCCGGCCGGAATCGGCCGGGAAGCGAATTCCATGGGCAGCGTGACATTTTGCGCCACGGTCAAGGTCGGAACCAGATTGTAGGACTGAAAGATGAAGCCCAACCGGTCGCGGCGCAGGCGTGTCAATGCAGTCTCGTCGAGCGTCGTCAACTCGGTTCCGTCGATCGAAACCGATCCCGACGTCGGCCGGTCCAGCCCTGCCGCGCACTGCAGCAGCGTGCTCTTTCCCGATCCGGACGGCCCCATGACCGCCGTGAAGGTACGCCGAGGAAATCCCCAGCTCACTCCGTCGAGGACTCTGACCGCGGTAGGACCCTGCCCATGCACCTTCACCACCTGACGCAACTCCACACTGTTACGCCCGAGTGCTGCCTCCGGCACATTTACTGGGTACACCGTACGAGTCATAAATACATCGTACTGAGCGTCTGCGTACGCCGCACATTTGGATAACATAAATCGTATTGACCTGCTATTTTGCGGAGGCAATCACGATTTTCGACACACCAGAACCGTCGAGGTAGACTTTCGTCACCGTTCGAAGATTCGTGACGAAAAGAGGGTCGCATGCCGAACTGTCAGATCTGCGGCCGCGCGCTGCCGCCTGCGGTGCGTGGCAGGCCTGCCAGATACTGTTCCCGTGCATGCCGCGCGCGTGCGTATCGGGAACGTGTCGCGGCAAGACAACAGAGCGCCGCTGAGCCCACGGCAGTGGCCGATGCCGCACTTTCCACCGATTGCGTGGTGCGGGCCGCGATCGAGTTGGTCGACCGCGAAGGCGGCCCCGGACCCTCCATGCGCCGCACTGCCGCCGAACTCGGTGTCGGCGTGATGTCGCTCTACCGCTACGTTTCCGGCAAAGAGGAACTCGGGCGGCTCATGATCGACGCGGTCTTCGGTGATCACCCGCTACCCGAACCGGGCCCGCCGGGGTGGCGAGCGAAGCTGGAACTTTCCGCCCGGCAAGAATGGCAGATCTACCGCGAACACCCTTGGGTGCCACAGCTTTTTGCGTTGACCACCCGGCCGCCGATCGCACCGCGGCTGATGGCGTACACCGATTGGCGCATCCGCGCGGTCGACGATCTCGGCCTCGACTTCCCGACTATGGTTCGGATCGCGATCGTGGTCTCCACCCACACACAGAGCGCGGCGTATCCGCTGGCCCGGGAACAATTCGCGAACGATACCCGCGAGGAATGGATCGGCGCCCGCAGCGGCGAAGTCCAGGAAACGTTCGCCTCGGGCGCGCTGCCGATGATCGCGCGCTTCGGGACCGACGCCTTCGAAGCCTCTCAGCCGCACAGTATCTTCGAATTCGGACTACATTGCCTACTCGATGGCGTCGCCAACATAATCGTCGACCGGAACTCCCGCTGACCACTCACGCTTACCCGCTGATGCTCCAGCCGGACTTCGTGATCATGGTGTGAGTCGGGATCGGCGCTGGTAGCGGCTGCGTCGGGTGCGGTATTGGTGTCGGCGGCGCCCGCTCGACCAGCGGCGCCTGTGACCGATGGTGCTGCCCTCGGCGGCGAGTTCTCGAGGGGCATGCGGTTCGTCAGAGAACGGGTGTCCGGCGCCTGCCGAAGAGAGCCGGTGGCCCGGGCGGTGCGCATCCGCGGAGAGATCTTCGGCAAGCGCTTTGCAATCTCATGAACGATTTCGTGTCGGCTTCGCTTACGAAGTGTCTGTGAGATTGTCCCACTCGGTCGAGTCTCGTTGGGAAGTCGAGGATTTGTCGGCGGCTGATCACTGTGTCAGCCGTGTGCAGCCGCTGTCCGGTGGCGCATCGGCGAAGCGGGCCATGAGGAAAGCTTGTGCGGCCGGAACGAAGAGGGCGCCGGCCAGGAGGTGGTTGAGGCCGAGGTATTCCACGTACTGCACGGAGACGCCGCGGCGGCAATAGTCGGCGGCGAGATCGCGTTCGCCCGCGGCGACGATCACGCCGTCGCCGATGCCGTCAACATTGCCTGCGCCCAACAGCATGGGTGCTGTCGGAGTGCCGGCGCTGCCCATCCGGTTCTGGGTGAGGATGCGGGCAAAGCCTGGGATCGATCGATAATCCTGGTACTCGGGCCGGAGGAGGTCGGAGAGGTGTAGGCCGGGGAATTGCGGGCCGTTGGAGACGCAGTGGTCGGCGATCTGGGCCATGATGTCCCGGCCATGGTCGGAGAGGTAGGGGGTCAGGTCGAGGCCGAAGCCGCGTGCGGCGCCTTGCATGACGTACGGCAGCACCAGCGCCCATTGGGGGCTGCCGTCGACGTAGTCGATGGTGTCGGCCATGTCGACGGGCATACCGCCTGCTGCGGCGCCGATGATGTCTAGTTCGGGTGCGTAGGACGGCGCGAGTTCGGCGGCGAATTCGGTGGCGATGGATCCACCGGAGAATCCGGACATGCCCACAGGGATGGTGTCCGGGGCGCCGAGGGTCTGCAGGGCAGCCCGGATGCCGTCGAGAGTGGCTGTGCCAGAAGCTCGTCCGGCACCATAGGCGAGGTCGGACCCCTCGTAGTCGGAGACGACCACCGTGAACCCGGCCGTCAGGTAGCCGGCGATGATCAGCGCGTCCTGCGGTGCACCGCCGCCGCCACCTCGCAACGCGTATGACGGATCGCAGCCGGCGCTGAGTGAGTCGTAGGCGGTCTGATACGAGATCAGCCGCAACGGACCGGATGTGACAGGCGGACGAATGAGCGTTGCGACCGTCGCATCGGGCTCTCCGAATTGGCCGGTCGTCGAGTACAGCATCTGAGTTGCCTCGATCGGCAGCGGAACCGTGGTCGGCGCCAATGGCACTGTGCGGGTTCGTAATACGGTTCCATGCACCGCGTGTTGCCAGCCGACGGGACCGTGGTAGAACGGGTCGTCGCCGGGCAGGGTCATTGTGGTGTCTGCTGAGGCCGGCCCTTCTGCCGCCGCGACGGATGATGCTGCTATGAGTGCAGCCAGGATGACTGTGCGCCAGCGAATTCGAACCGACATCGGATCTCCTCTCGCCAATCTCGCACGGCACGGTACGTTGGTGTACCGTCCTGGCGGCAGCCCCAACAAACCGGGGCACTCTCAGCGGCCTATTCGAACTGGCCTGGTTCAGGCGATTGGATCTGCAGTCAACGAACACCGGTGGTGTTGAGGATCATTCAGCAGCGCTCACCTGGGTGCGGAATTCCTGGTGGCCACAGGTGGTGACCTGGCCTCACTGCGCCGAGCGTTCTTCATCGCAGCCCTTTCCAGCCTGAAGGTCGCGGGACCGTCGCGAGAGTTCTACCAGCGCAGACGATCCGAGCGATTGCTCCACACCCAGGCACTACTCGCATTGGCTCGTCGGTGTCGACGTGTCATGGGCGTTGCTGCGGGACGGTCGTCACCACTCCGAACGGACGCCGGGTATCGCCGCGACCGCTTGACAGTGGCCATTGAGATTCCTCGAATCCAGGCCAGCTGCTGTCCCAGACTGGGCCGGATAGCCGAAGCCCGAACCGAATTCGACCTTGCCATCGTCCTGTGCGGCAACGACCAGGAACGCACTCTGCTCGAAGCCAAACTCGCTGAGCTGGATTGACCAGCTCCTTGGGTCGGGCTCGGGGATTTCCCCCATTCCGATTCTGGGGATGTGCCGGATTACGCCGGGGCGGCGCCGAAACTAGCGTTCAGCTATGACTTCGACTCTGCGCGGGCGCCTTTCGGTTGCCCTCAGTGCCGCCGCGTTGCTTGTCGCCGAGGGGGCCACCGCGGTCGCCCAGCCCGCCGGTGCCTCGCTCACGGAGCAGTTGCGTCAGGACTTGGAAGCGATCCACGCTCTCGGTGTCAGCGGCGTGCAGGCCCGCGTCATCGCGCCCGATGGTGGGCAATCGGTCGCCACCGGCGGCACCGCAGACCTGAACACCGGCCTCCCTGTCCCCTCCGACGGCTACTTCCGCATGGCCAGCACCGCCAAGACCCTGGTCGCCACCGTGGTCCTCCAACTCGAGGCCGAGCACACGCTGACTCTCGACGACACGGTCGACCGCTGGCTGCCGGGAGTCGTGCAGGGCAACGGGAACGACGGCAGCCGGATCACCATTCGCCACCTGCTCCAGCACACCGGCGGCATTCACGACGACCTACCCGGATACACCACGCCGGAGGAGTACTACCAGCAGCGCTACGACCTCTACAGTCCCGAGGAGCTGGTGGCCCGTGCCATGGCCCAGGCGCCGGACTTCCCGCCCGGGCGGGGCTGGCAGTACTCCAATACCGGATATGTACTGCTCGGCATGATCATTCAGCAAGCCACCGGTCGACCCGCCCACCAGGAGATCGAAGCTCGCATCCTCGGCCCGCTCGGGCTTGACCAGACCCGGTGGACCGGCGCCTCGCCCACGCTGCCCGAGCCCCGCGCCCGGGCCTACCAATTCTTCGGTCCCGGCGCCGAGGTGGACGTCACCGATCAGATACCCGTTGAGCACCAGACCCTTTCGTGGGTCACCACCACCCGGGACGAGAACAGCTTCTTCCGCGCGCTGCTCGGCGGCCGGCTGCTCCCGGCCCGGCAGCTCACGGAGATGAAGCAGACCGTCCCGGTGAGTGCGGAGCTCCAACAGATGTGGCCCGGAGGCCGATACGGGCTCGGTCTGGCCGAACGTCCCCTCAGCTGCGGAGGAACCTACTGGAGTCACGAGGGCGGGGACGGCGGCTACATCACCCTCAACGGCGTCACCGAGGACGGCACTCGAAGCGCGGTGGTGTCCATGTCCGAGGCCCGCGGCGACACCCCGGATCACATCCTCGAGCAGGAGAACGTGGGCGGTGCCTTGATCGACCACGCGCTGTGCGCCGGGAGCCGGTGAGCAGCGCCGCCGATCGTTGTGGAGTCCCAGCGAATCGCTGTGCAGTCCTGTGGCTTTCCGTTTGGATT
The DNA here is from genome assembly GCF_044766925.1 of Nocardia sp. NPDC101769. Lineage (NCBI taxonomy): Bacteria > Bacillati > Actinomycetota > Actinomycetes > Mycobacteriales > Nocardiaceae > Nocardia > Nocardia sp. NPDC101769. The sequence goes on from NZ_JBIWMX010000037.1 coordinate 56,653, forward strand.
GAACTCGCCCACGACGGCGTCGAGACTGGATTCTCGACGTTTACTGAAGGTGGCGCTGGTGGGTTGGCGAAGAGTCGTCGGGCTGGCCGGTCTATCCGTGCTGTCCGACGGGGCCAGCGTCAGTGATCGGTCGTCGTGGCAGTTCGTCAGTGTCGTCCAGCCAGTGCAAGAACGCCACCACGTGCGCGTCGAGGCTGGAATCGACCTGTGCGACAGCCGCTTTGGAGCGCTGGCGTGAAATGGGCTGCGAGGCAATCTTCTTCACGTCGCTGAGCTGATTCGGTGCTCAGATTCGGGACGTACGATCGGCAAACGCAACAGGCGGCCGAGGGGGTGGGGGACCAGTGTGAGCAATCAGATTGGTCGCTCTGGCCGGCATGTATGGCATCGGTTCGGGCCGGTCTATATGGTGCGGTGTCGCCATGTACCTGCGATTGCGTCGGTTACCACAAGCCCGCGATGTCGCCGCGTAGTCGCGCAGTCCACCGTGATCGTGGCGCATGCCGGAGGCACGGAACTAAGCTTTGAATTTGCCAGAGGTTTTCTCTAGTTGTAGTCCGTCGAACGACCCAGGGAGACCGGCCATGGCGACGCATACGTGGGAAACCGAACAGCAACACCGCATCGACCAGGTCTTCACCGACCAGCAGGTGCACGATGCCATGCCGTCGGAGGAGGTCATCGCCGCGGCCGCGCGGCCTGGCCTGCGACTGGCCCAGATGGTCGACACCTTCGCGGCCGGGTATGCCGACAGGCCGGCCTTGGGCATGCGCGGTGCCGAACTCGGTACCGACGCCGCCGGGCGCCGGGTCCGTCGACTGTTGCCGCGCTTCGACACCATGATCTACCGGGAATTGTGGTCGCAGGTGGGCGCGCTGGCCGCCGCATGGCACCGAGACCCGCAGCATCCCGTGCGTGCCGGTGACTTCGTCGCGATCCTCGGGTTCACCAGCCCCGGCTACATCACGGTCGACCTCGCCTGCACCCGGCAGGGCGCGGTATCGGTGCCACTGCAGGTGAGCGCGACGCCCGCGCAGTGGGCGGCGATCCTCGCCGAGACCTCCCCGCGGGTGCTCGCCAGCAGCCCGGAGATGCTCGACGGGGCCGTGGACGCGGTGCTCGCCGGAACCGCCGCTCCGCAGCAACTGCTGGTCTTCGACTACAACTCCGAGGACGACAACGACCGTGCCGCCATGGAGGGCGCTCGCCACCGCCTGGCGCAGGCCGACAGTCCCATCGTGGTGGCCGAGCTGAACACCGTGCTCGACCGAGGCAGCAGCCTGTCTCCCGCCCCGTTGTTCGTGCCCGCCGCCGGCGAGAATCCGCTGTCCATGCTCATCTATACCTCGGGCAGCACCGGCACCCCGAAGGGCGCGATGTATACCGAGGAGATGCTGGCCGCGATGTGGCGTACTCGCTTCGGAACCGATGGCATTTCGCTGCCCGCGATCGAGCTCAACTACATGCCGCAGAGCCATCTGGCGGGGCGGATGCAGGTGGTCAGCACGCTGATGCGTGGCGGTACCGCGTATTTCACCGCCGGCAGCCACATGTCCACCCTGTTCGACGATTTCGCGCTGGTGCGGCCCACCGAGGTGTCCTTCGTGCCGCGGGTGTGCGATCTGGTATTCCAGGAGTTCGTCAGCGAGGTGGAACAGCGCGTCGCGGACGGCGCCGACCGCACCACCGCCGAGCGTGAGGTGCGAATCGACCTGCGGGAGCGGCAGTTCGGTGGCCGCGTGCTGGCGATGAGTTGCGGGACCGCGCCGCTGTCCGCGGAGACGCGGGCCTTCATCGAGTCCGTGTTCGAACTGCCGCTGCACGACGGGTACGGTTCCACCGAGGCCGGAGGCATCATGCGGGACAACCACATTAGCCGACCCCAGGTGCTGGACTACAAGCTCGCCGACGTGCCCGAACTCGGCTACCACCACGACGACCGGCCGAATCCGCGCGGCGAGTTGCTGGTGAAGACGATGACGATGTTCCCCGGGTACTACAAGCGGCCCGAGCTCAGCGCGGAGATGTTCGACGCCGATGGCTTCTACCGCACCGGCGACATCATGGCCGAGATCGGTCCCGACGAACTGGTGTATGTGGACCGGCGGAACAACGTGCTGAAGCTCTCGCAGGGTGAATTCGTCGCCGTGTCCCAGCTGGAGGCCGTATACGCGATCAGCGCGCTGGTCCGGCAGATCTACGTGTACGGCTCCAGCGAGCGCGCCTACGTGCTCGCGGTGGTGGTGCCCACCGACGAGGCGCTGCATGCGCATCCGGACGATCTGAAGGCCGCCGTCCTGCAGTCGCTGCAGAAGATCGCGCAGAATGCCGGGCTGGCCTCCTACGAGATACCGCGCGACATCATCATCGAGACGCGCCCGTTCACCCGCGCCGAAGGGCTACTGTCCGGTGTCGGAAAACTGTTGCGGCCCAAGCTGAAGCAGCGCTACGGGGAGCGGCTGGAGGAACTCTACGGGGAGCTGGAGCGGCAGCAGACCGACGAATTGACCGCGTTGCGAAGCGGGATCGGTGACCGACCGGTGCCGGAGATCGTGCACCGGGCAGTGCGGGCGCTACTGGGCTGCGCCGACGCCGATATCCGGCCCGACTCGCACTTCGGCGATCTCGGCGGCGATTCGCTGTCGGCACTGTCGCTGTCCAACCTGCTACAGGAGATCTTCGGAATACAGGTGCCCGTCGGCGTGATCGTCAGTCCCGCGGTCGATCTGCAACAGCTGGCCGGATACATCGAGGAGGAGCAGGTCACCGCGGGGCGGCGCGCGACCGCGGTCTCGGTGCACGGCACCGGCGACCGGATCCGCGCCGCCGACCTCACACTGGAGCAGTTCATCGACGCCGGCACCCTGGAGGCCGCGCCCGCGCTGCCGGCGGCGGCCACGACGCCGCGGACCGTGCTGCTCACCGGCGCCAACGGATACCTGGGCCGGTTCCTGTGCCTGCGCTGGCTGGAGCGGTTGGACGCCGTCGACGGCATCCTGATCTGCATCATCCGCGGCAAGGATGCGGACGCGGCGCGCACGCGGCTGGACGCGGTGTTCGACTCGGGCGATCCGACGTTGTCACGGCATTACCGGGAGCTGTCCGAACGCTGGCTGCAGGTGCTACCCGGCGATATCGGTTACCCGAATCTTGGTCTGACGGAAAAGGATTGGCAGCGGCTGGCGGACACCGCCGACATGGTCGTGCATCCCGCCGCGCTGGTGAACCACGTGCTGCCCTACGACCAGCTGTTCGGCCCCAACGTTGTCGGCACCGCGGAAGTGATCCGGCTGGCCCTGACCGGCAGGCGCAAGCCGGTTACGTACCTGTCCTCGGTGGCGGTGGCCGGCCAGGTGCCGCCCGGGAGGTTCGCCGAGGACGGCGACATTCGCGAGATGAGCCCGGAGCGGATACTCGACAACAGCTACGCCAACGGCTACGGCAACAGCAAGTGGGCCGGCGAGGTGCTGCTACGGGACGCGCAGGAGCGGTTCGGGCTGCCGGTGGCGGTGTTCCGCTCCGACATGATCCTCGCGCACAGCTATTACGCCGGGCAGCTCAACGTGACCGACATGTTCACCCGGCTGATCCTCAGCATCCTGGTGACCGGCGTGGCGCCGAAGTCGTTCTACCGCACCGACTCCGGCGGCCATCGGCAGCGGGCGCACTACGACGGCCTGCCCGCAGACTTCACCGCCGAGGCGATCGTCACCCTCGGCGGCCGCGCCACCAGCGGCTATCACAGCTTCGACGTCCTGAACCCCTACGACGACGGCGTCTCCCTGGACCAGTTCGTCGACTGGCTCATCGACGAGGGCCACCCCGTCCAGCGCGTCGACGACTACGGCGAATGGCTGTCCCGCTTCGAGAGTGCCCTGCTGGCCCTACCCCAGCAGCAGCGCCAGCAATCCGTCCTCCCGCTTCTGGACGCCTACCGCACCCCCGCCGAACCCACCCGAGGCTCCGTCCTCCCCGCCGATCTCTTCCGCGTCGCCGTGCAGCAGGCCAATCTCGGCCCCGACGCCGACATCCCCCACCTTTCCCGCGCCCTCGTCCACAAGTACGTCGCCGACCTGCACCTGCTGAAGCTCCTCTGACCCCAGCAGAGGACCAGATCGGTCAGCTGGTCGCCATCGATGTGAAATGCGTAGTCACCATTGTCCGTTCTGCATCGGATCGAACGGGATGTGCACGGTTCGGTGCGAATGCAGTCCGGGGTGCGTGGCGAGAGGGTGCGGTTCATCGGTCATCGTGGCGAGCGCTGTTGCGACTTCTTCGATGTCGGCCCGGGTGTAGAGGGTGGTGACGTCGTTGGCGTGGCTGATCGCATGTCCGGCACAGGCTTTCGCGACCGCGTGGCCGAAGTTCCGTTCGACCCAGCGCAGGGTTGTATGGCGTAGCCAATAGGTGGTGATTCCCATGGTGCGGACGGTCGGCACTTGGCGGCCGATGCGTTCCCAGAGGACGTCGTAGCGGCGCTTGCTGACGGGCAAGCCACTGTTGCACCGCAGCAGTGGCTGATCATGGCCGGGTTTGAGGATGCGCCCGTTTCGGGTGGTGGTGCGGTTCGGGTCGAGGTTCGTGATGCGTTGCGTGTAGTGGTTTTCATGGCCTCCCAGCTCATCGCCGGGGCCGCGACGTTGGTCTTGGTGAATGCTGCTGCACAGCAGGGCATTTCAATGCTGCTGATGGTCGATGACGCATAATGGCTCGGCCTGCTCAGCATGATGGTGTTGAGCTGTGCGGCCCGCTGGTGGGCGGGCAACGGCGTGCAGCTGCTCGTCGCGGTGGGCTCGGATGCCGATGATGGATTCACCCGCAGCGGGTTTGGTGTCCATGGCTTGCTGCCGCTGCGCGGTCTGACGCGCAGGCGGCGCGGTCGTAGCGTGAACCTCAGCTGGTGAAGGCCGCGCGGCGACGCCAGGTCCAGCGCAGTAGACCCACCCCTACCGCCAGGGTGATCACGTTGATGGCGAGCTCGATCAGTCCGCCTGTGCCCGAGCGCCACCAGATGCCGTTCTCGAGGTCGTAGAGCGCGTCGAGGCAGAACAGGTAGATCGCTGATCCGCCGCCTGCCAGCAGCCACAGAAGGGCTGTGGCGTGGCGTTTGATCAACGCGATGGCAGCTGCGATCACGCAGACCGCCAGCCAGGCGTCGGCCAGCGGGAAAGCGTTCTCGAATTCGATGTATGCGGGGCGTTCGTTGCTGGCGACCGCGCCGCGGGCGGTGAACCAGAGCACCCAGTAGGCGATCAGGATGAGCAGGCTGGCCGCGAGCACCATGAGCACCCGATCCCTGGACTGGTCGCTGACCTCGAGCTGTGTCGACACGCCCGCCATTGTGAAACGTCGAAACTCGCGTGGAGATCGAATCGGCGATACTGCCTGGCGTTCTGCGGGCATCGCGCTCGCTACCAGAGGACCCCACTGTCGCGGCTTCGGAGTACCAAGACGGGGACGATCTCCACGGCGGAATACTCAAAAAGCCCACGGTCCAACATGAACGCACTCTCATGGCCGCATACCGCGCTGGCCGAGCCGGCCAGCGGGGCGCCGGCGGCCGAAACCTGGTGCGGTGCAGAACGTCCGCTATAGCCGATTTCAGTGTGTCTCTGGTTGCCTTCATGGTGCTCGGCATCTGCTCGTCGTAGTTGTTCGGCCGGTTCGGTATTGTGGCCGGCGATCTGTGAAGGCGGGGGAGGTCATCGGGCAGACCAATGCGTGGCGCCCGCCGAGGGAGCTGGAAGACCTACGCCACCCAAGACCGCGACCGCGACTCACAGGGATGATTGGACAAATACCGAATATTCGAATGCGGGTCCTTGGCAGGACCGTGAAAATCGTTGCTGTGCAAGCAGTTCGACTGCCATCGTCTCGCTACCGTGATTTCGCCCGCCTGGACCTCACGGGCCTCACCTGGTCCGGCTGAGCCGGCTGGGTGAGAGGGTCGGTGCGGGCGGCGGCCGGTGCGGACTCCGATGTCCTCGGCGTGGGCGGCAGCGAGGTCGGAGACATCCCATGAGGGCATTGACGATAGGTCAGGTTCTGTGTCCATCCTCGAGTAGTTCGAGCCACAACGACAGTGCGTGATCCTGAAACTCTTTCATCTGCTCAATCAGCTCGGCGAGCGGCGACAGGGGGGCGAGTTCCTCTGGAAGCAGCGGATCGCGCACGATGGTGCTGATTACGGCACTGCCGAGCAGCAGTGAGGTGCGGGCGTTTTCTACGGCTGTCCGATCTTCGCTGGTGCGGGTCGCGTCCGTGAGTGCTCGAGCTGCTTTCTGCAGGTTGCGTGTCCGAGATGTGGTGTCCCACAGTCGATGAACGGCTTCAACGTCGTCGGCGCTCAACTGGTCGATTCGGTACACGTGGCATTCGGGTGCGGCGCCGAGTCTGGACAAGGTGGCGCGAAGCCCGTCGGTGCCGTGATCGAGATTGTTCGGGCGCAGTGCTACCGCAGGAGTCCAGTCGGCCATACCGGCCAGCGACAGTGCGTTGTTGTGTGCGCGTAGTACCGCTCGGTCGCTGCGTTTGACACGCGACTGTTCGACCGCGGTCCATGTGCCGTCCCATGGCACCATGCGCTCGATGCGGGTTCGCCAGCTGCTGACCTCGGTGTAGGCGGGTAGCGCTTCGGTAAGGAGCGTGTACGTGCCGCGGGTGGTGCGGGTGATTCTTCCCTCCGCGCACATCCGTGCGGCAGACACTCTCATGTTCGCCGCGGTCAGCCCCATGATCTCGCCGGCGAGGGTCAGCATGTCGAGTCCGAACTCGACCTCCGGACTTGCCGTCAGGAGGTCGAGGATGACCCGGGAGGCGGTGGGCCGCCCATCGACTTGAAACACAATTTGATCCTACTCTGTTCAGATTTGTTACAAACGGCTACGCTCGGCGGAACCGTCAACCGACCGTAAGGAAGCCGGCCGTGTCATCGTCATCCGACTCTTCCCTCCTTTCAGCTGCGCAGACTGCCGCAGATGTCCTCGTCGAGCGCGACGGTGGCGTCACCACTGTCGTGCTCAACCGCCCCGATCGGCGGAATGCCGTCGACGGGCCGATGGCGGCGCAGCTACGTGAGGCGTTCGAGCAGTTCGAGGCCGACGACACCCAGCGCGTGGCGATCCTGTGGGGTGCCGGCGGAACCTTTTGCGCCGGTGCGGATCTCACCGCCGTGGGAGACCCCGCGCGTCGCCACGAACTCGATCCCCACGGCGGCGGTACCGGGCCGATGGGGCCGAGTCGCATGGCACTCGGCAAGCCTCTGATCGCCGCGGTGAGTGGGTATGCGGTGGCAGGCGGACTCGAACTTGCTCTTCTCGCGGACCTGCGAGTCTGTGAGCAGGATTCGACGTTCGGAGTCTTCTGCCGTCGATGGGGGGTGCCGCTCATCGACGGTGGGACCGTGCGGCTTCCACGCATCATCGGTCAGGGGCGCGCGCTGGACATGATCCTCACCGGCCGCCCTGTGGGGGCCGAGGAGGCACTGTCCTTCGGGCTGGTCAATCGGGTGGTCGAGGCGGGTGCCTCGCTGGAAGCGGCACGAGAGATCGCGAACCAGTTGTTGCAGTTCCCGCAGGAATGCATGCTGGTCGACCGCACGTCGGCATACCGGTCGTTCGATCTGCCACTCGAGGCCGCGCTCAGGGCCGAAGGAACCGATGGCGCGCCGATCGTCGAGCGCGAGGGCGTCGCTGGTGCTGCGCGATTCGCGTCCGGAGCCGGGCGCCACGGCAGCTTCACGCCCATCCGAACAGTTTGAGACACACGGGATTCCGAGAACAAAGAAGGATCGTCACCATGAGCCCATTGACCCGAGACCTGATCGTGCGGGGCGCCCTGCAGCACAGCGAGCGCATAGCGGTGATCTGCGGAGACCGGCGGATGACGTTCCGCGAGGTCGACGAACTCAGCAGTCGGCTGGCGCGTGCCATGCTTGCGCAGGGATGCGAATCTCGTTCACGTGTCGCACTACTGGTCAACAACAGCATCTACAGCGTCCCGACCGACTTCGCCTGCGTCAAGGCCGGTATCAACCGCGTCCCGCTCAATTCCCGGCTCTCCGTCGAGGAGCACAGCCGGATGATCGCCGAGACCGGCTGTAGCGCCCTGTTCTACGGCCCGGACCTGGCCGACCGCGCGCAACAACTGGCAGCCCGGTTCCCGCAGCTGCGATGCGTGGGCCTCGAGGCGTCGTTCGACGACACCCGTACCCTCTTCGATGTCGCGGCCACCATGCCCAGCACTCTCCCCGACATCGCCGTCGAGCCGGACGACGTGATCTTGACCCTGTTCACCTCCGGCACCACGGGAGTCCTCAAGGCGGCGCAGCATACCCAGCGCACGTATGCGGGTATCGCACGCAACGTGCTGCTGAACCTCCTGCCGGTTGCGCCCGACGATGTGATGGCGCATTCGGCGTCGCTGATCCACGCCAGCGGGGTGTTCGTCCTCCCGTTCTGGTTACGCGGTGCCACCACTCTGGTTCTTCCCGGATTCGATCCCGACACCTTCGTCGAGCAGATCGCCACTCACCGGGTCACCGCGACCATGCTGGTACCGACGATGGTCCAGATGCTGTTGCAGCGCACCAGTTTCGACCCCGAACTCGTCTCGTCGCTGCGATACCTGATCTATGGTGCGTCACCCATGCCGCTCGTCACGATCAAGCAAGCGATGGCGGCCCTGCCCCACGTGCAGTTCCTGCAGTACTACGGGCAGACCGAGGCTCCTCTGTGCCTGACGGTCCTACGTCACGAGGATCACCAGGGCGAGCGCCTGCGCTCATGCGGGCAACCCGCCCTCGACGTCGAGATCAGGCTGGTCGACGAACACGGAAACGACGTCGAGCCAGGAACACCCGGCGAAATCGTGGTGCGTTCACCGTCGGCCGTTGCCGGCTACTTCAACGCGCCCGAACTCAACGCGGCCACCTTCACCGCTGGCGGTTGGGTCCACACTCGCGACGTCGGCGTCTTCGACGAGCACGGCTTCCTCTACCTCAAAGACCGGCTCTCCGACATGATCGTCTCCGGTGGATACAACGTCTACCCCCGGGAGGTCGAGGAACGACTGCTCGCGCACCCGGCTGTCGCCGAAACGATCGTCGTCGGGGCACCCGACCCGGTCTGGGTCGAGGCCGTGACCGCCGTTGTCGTCCTCGCGCCCGGCTACGACGAATCCGAACAGCTCCGCAGCGAACTGATCGCTTTTGTCGCCGAAGGCCTGGCCTCCTATAAGAAACCCCGCAACCTCGTGTTCCGCTCATCTGTCCCCAAGACGGCAGTCGGCAAGCTCGACAGGAAGTCCCTCCGCCAAGAGCTTCGCGACCAGAGCGAAAAGACCGCCTGACCGAATCACGTAGGTGGCGCAACACTTCGAGTCGCCGACAGCACCTCCTGTGCGCTTTCGCGCGACTGCGGTCCGCATCGGATGACTGCGACTCTCCACGACGGCTCTTGGCACTGACATCAGGCGGCCTCGTTTGGACTGGCGCGCTCAACGCAACCCGTGCTGAGTACATCGGTGGTCGCCACGTCACGATCAAGTCGCTGTATTCCATGTTCGAGACGGCGACGGCGTTCGAGCCTGAATTCCTGCGAGCGGTGACCGAGCTCCGGGACTTTCTGTCGGCTCGCGAGGAGGGCTGACAGAACGGACTGGCGCGATCAGAGGACCGAACTCACAGCGGTGCCGAACATCCGCTACTGCCGCATACCGCGCTGACCGAACCCGCTAGCGCGGTCTGGATGGTGTCGAGATCGACCACGGCCCAGGTCCATCCGCTACTAGCCGAGTTCAGCGCACCATGACAGCACGGGCCGCACCGCACCGGCCCGGCAGGACGATCCGGCGGTACCGGCGGGTTCTCGATCTGCCGGTCAGCCTGCGGGCATGCCGAGCTGCTCGCGTTCGAGCCTGCTGCTCAGCTGTGAAAGGGCTTGTGCGACAGCCGACAACGAGGAATCCGGGATATTGCTGTCGAACAACTCGGCCAGCCGTTGGGTGAAGGTTCGCTCCGCTGCCTCTATCGGGCGCACCCCGTCGGGGGTCGGTGCGAGTAGCGACGACCGGCGGTCCGACGGGTTCGGTTGTCGCGCCACCCATCCCTGCTTCTCCAAACGGTCGACGCCCTTGCTCATCGCCCCGACGCCGGCGGCGAACTCACGCGCGAGGTCGGCCACCCGGGCGCCCGGGTGGTCACGCAGGAAACACAGAGATTCGAACTGCGAAGTGACGATCCCGTGCTGCTCACGAAGATGATCGTTGAGTGCGTTGTACAGCCGCGTTTCGCACCGGACGAGGTCGGCCCGCGCCAACACCGCGCGATGGCCTGGACGAGTTCCACCGGCGGGCAGCCGCCGGTGGAACTCGCTGTCGACGCGGATGATGTTGGCCAACGTCATGGCGTCAACGTGGTCGGATTTCACCTCGAGCTGAGCTATCGACCACCTGATCCCGCTGCCGCCGACTGCGCCTGTGGTGCGAAAGGGGGCGATCCGATCTCCTGCGTCTAGCTGCTGGAGGACTGGGGAATACCGGGTTCCCGGTCGTAGGTGAGGAAGGCCGCTCCGCTGTCGAGGACAGTGTGGTCGCTGAGCGCCCAGGCGTTGGGCACGAAGGACGCAGTCCGTCCGAACAGGGGTATGCCGATGCCGATGGTGAGCGGGCTGAGTTTCACGATCACGCGGTCGATCTCGCCGTAGAGTGCGCCGGCCAGTTCACCGCCGCCGACGAGCCAGATGTCCTTGCCGCCGTTGCGCTTCAGCTTCCGTACCGCCGCTACCGGGTCATCGGCGACGAGTTGTATGGCGGGGTCCGGGCTTTCGGTCAGTGTCCGGGAGAAGACCAGGTGCTCGAGGTGGGGGTAGGCGTCGGTCACATTGGCTGCGAGGCCGACCTCGTAGCTCTTGCGGCCTTCGACGACGGTGTCGAAGCGGGTGCCTTCGGCGGTGACACCGAGTGCGGCCTGGGCCGGCCCCGGCAGGGTCTCGGGATACTCCTCGATGATGTGCCGCAGGTAGTCCTCGGACGGGGTCCAGAAGCCGCCGGGGCCGGTGGGGTCGGAGCCGTCGGGTCCGGCGATGAAACCGTCGAGGGTGGAGGCGATGAAGTAAACGAGCTTGCGCAAAGCAATCCTTTGTTGATCGGTTGGTGTGGACGGTGGTCCCCGCCTCGGCCGGGGACCACCGTGATGTCACTTCGTGGCTGTGGTGAGCTGCTGGCCGGTGGACTGTTGTGGCGCCGCGGGGTTTTCGGCGGGCTTGGACTTCGCCAGCCACAGGCCGGTGAATACGGCGGTGGCCAAGGTGATGGCGCCGGCCGCGAGGAAGGCGCTGTTGAGGCCGGTTTCGAAGGAGGCGCCGCCGGATTGCCGGGTGCGGACGATGGCTCCGAGTGCGGCCACGCCGAGCACCGCGCCGATCTGCCGGGTGGTGCTGCTGATGCCCGATGCGAGGCCGCCTTCCTGCGGGCTGACCGCTTGGATGGCAGCTCCTGTCAGTGGGGACATGGTCAGGGCGAAACCGATGCCGACGACTCCGAGCCGCCACCACACGTTCTCGTAGCCGGTGTCGGCGTGCACCATGCCGAGTGCCAGCAATCCCAGACCGGCCAGGGCCAGGCCCGCGGTGACCACGATTCGGAAGCCGTACCGGGCGGCGAGCCGACCCGCGTACGGGCTGACGATCACCATGGCGAGGGATAGCGGCAGGGTCTGCAGGCCCGCGCGCAGGATCGAGCTGCCCTGGACGTAGACGAAGAACTGGGAGAAGAAGAACGACGAACCCATCAGCGCGAACCCCACCACGACCATGGCGGTGTTGGACACGGTGAACAGGCGCTGCCGGAACAACCCCAGCGGCAGCATCGGCGCGGAACGACGCGCTTCGACGGCGACGAAGACGGAGAGGAGGATCGCCGCGGTGGTGAAGCTGCCCAGGATCACCGGCGACGTCCAGCCGCGGGCACCACCCTCGATCAGCCCATAGGTCAGCGCCCCAACCCCCAGAACGGACAGCAGCGTCCCCGGGACATCGATCGCAGGAGCGCTCGGATTGCGGGTCTCTTCCAGGCTGCGCATACCGACCAGCTGCAGGACCACTCCGATGGGCAGATTCACCAGGAAGATGGCGGGCCAGCCGAAGGCATCCGTCAGCACGCCGCCGGCCACCGGGCCCGCGGCCAGCCCGATTCCACTGAATCCGGCCCACAGACCGATCGCCTTGATGCGTTCTTGTGGCACGGGATAGGCGGCGGTGAGCAGGGCCAGCGAGGCAGGGCTAAGCGCCGCGGCTCCGATGCCCTGCAGCACTCGGCCGACGATCAGCCAGCCGAGCGAGGGCGCGAGGCTGCACAGCAACGACGCCGCGGTGAACACCACCGCGCCGGTCAGATACACCCGCTTGCGGCCGAACCGGTCGGCGAAGATGCCGCCGGACAGCAGCAGCATGGCGACCAGCAGTACGTACGCGTCGACGATCCATTGCAGACCGGTCAGCTGAGTGTGCAGCCGGTGCTGCATATCGGGCAGCGCCGCTCCGACGATCGTGTTGTCGAGCAGAACCATGAATTGGCCGAGGCAGGTCACCGCGAGCAGCACGGCCCGGCTTGATCGACTAGGCGATGGAGCCAAAGAGATTCCTCTCAATCGTTAGGTGCGCCCGGCCAGGTTGACGCGGGAGGGCGTGCAACTGGTCGAGCTAACGCAGTCAGTGACTGCGTTAGAGGACTGTAGGAGCATGGGCGAATAAACGCAACCCATGACTGCGTTAAGGTGAAGAGCGTGAACGAGCGACAGCCAGTCAAGCGGCCCGGTGGGCGCGCCGCCCGCATCGGCGCGGCGGTCCACCAGGCCGTCACCGACCTGATCAGCGAACGCGGCTACGGCAACTTCACCGTCGGTGAGATCGCGGCCCGCGCGGGCGTAGCCGATAGCAGCATCTACCGCCGGTGGGGCAACCTGGAAACCCTGCTCACCGAGGTGACGCTCACCCGCCTCAACGCAGTGTCACCGATGCCCGACACCGGGAGCCTGGACGGCGACCTACGCGCTTACGCGGCCCAAGTGGCGCGCGAGATCACCGGACCCGATGGCCCGGTGGTGCTGCATCTGGCCTTCGCCCTGGCCAGAAACGGCGGACAGAGCCCGCAGGCTGCCGACAGTCTTCGCGCCGACCGCACGCGGCAAATACAGTCCATGCTCGACCGCGCCCGCGACCGTGGTGAGCAGGCAGTCGACGCAACCGACGTGCTGGATCACATCCTGGCCCCGATGTATATCCGCGTTCTATTCGGCATGGGCCCGCTCACCCCGGACTACCTCGACAGACTCGTCGACCGATTGCTCTGATCCCCGGTTTCCACGATCACCCCTCGGGCATGGCGCCAGGGCTCCATGAGGTGCTCGCCCATACGCGCCTGACCAGATCGGGCATCCGAGGCGGGCCGTCACCGCGGATCGGGGTGACGTCCAAGCGCGAGTCGTAGGCGTCGGGTGCGTCGGCGAGCTCGTGGACGGAGTATTCGCCGAAGCGGAGATACCGAGCAGTCGGCTGGACGGTGAGGCTGCGCTGCCGACTACGCTGTGCAGCAACCGAATTGGTGAGGGGTGGATGCCATGAACGCCAGAGACGTGATAGCTGAATTTTGCGCCGCAACAACGGCAGGCGACGTCGAGGCAGTCCTCGAAACCCTCGCACCGGATGCCGAACTGGTCTCACCGCTGGCCGGTCGCGCGGTATTTCGCGGTCACGACAACCTGCGAGTGCTGTTCACGGCGCTACTGCCCAGCCTGTCCGATCTGGATTGGCGTCACCTCGTCCATGGCAGCGGCACTTCGGTCGCCGTGGCCCAAGCCCGCGTTCTCGGTGTGCGAATCGGGGACGCAATGGTCATCGAGCACAACAGCGACGGCCGCATACGACGCTTGAACCCGCACGTACGCCCCTGGCTGGGGCTGACGCTGTTGGCGGTCATCCTGGGCCCCAAACTCGTTCGACATCCCGCGGTGATCCGCCGCGCCTTCCAGTCATCCTGAAACCCGGTGTCGTCGGCAACCGGCACAAAGTGGTCATCCGACGAACACACTATTCTGCCGCATACCGCGCTGACCGATCAGGCCAGCGCGAAGCGCCGGCGCCGGAACCTGGTGCGGTGCAGAGCATCCGCTATTGCCGAGTATCGGATGGCTGGCAGTTATCCGCATTACACGCGCCAGTGGGGCCCAATTCCACCAATTTCTATGCAGGAGTGCGGGTTTCTGCCGGTTGATCTTGCTCCGAACAGTACTGGGCTGGGCGGTCGTCAGGAAGGTTGTCGGAGGCCTGATCTAGCCTTCGGGGCGTGTCGGTATGCATCAACCTCCGGTTCTCGATCAGATTCCACGGTGACGAGGCAGTTGCACGGGCGGTGCAGGCGGTAGTCGATGCTGTGTCGCGTGACGAAGGCATTTTGTATGAGGTGCCCGCATGGTGCGAGATGGCCGACGACGGAATGTATGTGGTCCGTGGGGAAACAGATCAGCCCCTCATCACGAACGGCTGGTGGGAGTGGGGCCCCTGGTTCGAAGCGCACATCCAGCACTCCGTCGCCGAACTCGTTCCCGATGCACAGGTTTCGTTCGACTGGGAGGTCCCGGACGAGGAAGATCTAGAAGTGCCTGACCGCGTCGAGGAACACCGGCCGATGCTCCCACCCATGCCTGCTACCCCACCGGCCGACTGGCAGGACTTTGCGGGACGTCTGGTCCGGGTGTTGGCTGATATGCCCGATCACGCCTACCTGATTCTCCAGGCCAGCGGAAACAGATACACCCAGATTGCCACCTCGCCCGGCGAAATGTACTGCGAGGCGACATCTAACCGCTACCTGGACCCGCCATACCGAATGTCTGCGGGGCAGGAAGCCCTCATGCGCGCCCGCGGCTGGTCGGAACCACCGGACAACGGCACGGTGAATTGGGCAAAGGACCTCAACCCGCCTTCGTCCCCCGATGACTACGCCAACCTGGCCGACGCTGTCATCCATGCCCTGTCGACCGCCCTGTCTGTCCGCGCCCCCACCGATCTGCAAGTCCAAGCCTGGCGAGACGGACTCTCCCAAGTGTTCCCGGTCGAGGTACTGGGCCTGCCCCGCGTTCCCCGGCCCTACAAATCGATCCAACTCGCTCGCATGCCACGAAAGAAGCAGCCCAAGCTCCTCAGTACCGCGCAAAAGCTATTGCGTCGTGCCCGGTTCCGACGCACGCCGTAGCCGGTACTGGAATATGCCGGGTTTCGGATCGAGTTCAGCCCAGGGGTCTCTCCTGCCCCAAGGTGCCGCACCCTCCGACGCCTGTGACAACCCAAGCCCTCAGCCGACGACACGAACCCAGCACGCTGACGACCACCTATGCACGGAAATGCTGCGCCGCGCGCTGACCGGAACGGCTGGCGCGGCTCGCGGCGCGCGGAAGATTGACCGTTCGTGGGTGTTCGAGGTCGGCCGGACGTCCTGCACTGCCGAGTTGAGGGTGGTCTCGGCCGGTTGCGTCTGATCTAGGGGCGGGTCACTAGCGCCCGGGCCACACGGAATTTCGGGATGCCGATGGCTGCTCTGGCTGCGAGCAGGAATGTGACGCTGCTGATGGCAGTGCCGTGGGCAGGGTTACGAGCCGGCGGGCGAAGCAAGCAAGGGCTGACCCCTTCCCACTTCACACCCGCCGGACCTGCGCAAGGTTCGATCCTTCCTCGGAGTTTGGTGAGTTCCTCTGCAGCCGCGCCTACTTCACTTGGTTTGCGAGGAGTGCCAGTTTCTCGGTGAGGTCGGCAGCGATTGTGGCGATGCGTGGTTCGTCGACGATCTGGAGGTGATCGCCAGGGATGCGGATGACTTCCAAGTTGGGGATGTAGTCGTCCCAGCCGCCATTGGGTCGTCGGTTGGCGTAGCGCGGTTCCAGTTCGATGGCGCCGTCGTGGTACCGGTCCGCGAGGTAGAGAACGACGTCACCGTCGTAGGTCGACGGCTGCATCTTCGCCAGTTCGCGTTGCTCGATCCACGAGGTCCGCTGGTGTTCGAGGACACCGCCGGGAATCTTTGTGCCGGAGAACTTGACCAGTTCGAGGACGATTTGTAACTGCTCCTCGTCGCTGGCTGCTGCCAGTTCTTCGAGCTGCTCACGATCGAGCTCGCCCGCGATGTTGAAGGTCTTCTTCGCGAACGCCTGGTACCGCTCGATGCGGGCCACTCGTTCCGCGGGGCTGTCGTCCTCCGGTTCGACCGGGATCGCCAGATCGATCAGGCCGATCAAGCGAACGTCCGCGCCTTCCGCGCGCAGCTGCTGCCCGACCTGTAGGGCGAGCACCGCTCCCAGCGACCAGCCGCACAGTACGTACGGCCCTTCCGGCTGAATCTTGCGGATCTCCGGAATGTATTGGCGGGCGCGGTCTTCGATCGAGCCATCGACCCGTTCGAAACCGTATACCGGTGTGTTCACGGGCAGACGCTTGAGCAGCGGCTCGTACATCAGTGTGTCACCGCCCGCCGGATGGAACACGAGAACCGGCACAGCGTCGGAACTCTCCGCTCGCGAGCGAAGGGTGCGTACGAAGCCATCGACGGCGCGAGTGTCGTTCTGATATCGACGCACGATCTCTGCGAGTTGCTCGATGGTTCGGCAGTTGAGCACTTCGTCTGCGTCGATGCGGGCATCGACACGCTCGGACAATCGTTCCGCCAGTTTCTGCACGGTGGCATCGTCGAGGTTCGGCAGGGTATTGAAGATGCCTCCTGCCGATTTGCCGGTCACCATCGCCCATGTACCGAAGGTGAGCCGCTCGGCGGCATCTCGCGGCGGCACATTGTCCTGACCGTTCATCGAATCATCCGCGGCGGCAGGGGATTCAACCGCAGCAGGTTCGGGTTGGGTTGTAGTTTCTGCCTTCTCGACGGTCTGCGCATTCGCCGCCGCCGGATCTTGGCCGGCCACCATGGCCGCCCGTGCCGTGGCCACGAGGTTGTCGTCGAGTGTGAGCGAACCACCTTCGGCCGCTTGCTGTGCCGCGAGCTCGCGCACCTCGTCGCGGTGCTCGATGGCGTAACGGAGCACTTTGGCGACCTCGTGCAGGCTGGCGTCGCGTACGGCCTGGATCTGCAGCTGCGGGATGTCGAATTCGTACTCGACCCGGTTCTTGATGCGCATGGCCATCAGCGAGTCCAGACCCAGTTCCATGAGCGGGATCTCCATGGGCAGATCCTCGACGGCGTAGCCCATGGACTCGGCGACGATTGTGGACAATCGCTGCTCGACGGTCTGGGTGCTGGTGGGATTCCAGCGCTCGCCGAAGTCCTCGACGATCACGACGTCGGACACGGTTGCCTCGGTGACGACAGGGTGCGCGGCCGGAACAGGTTGTGCCACGGTGGTTTCCGATGGCGCACTGGACGCCACTACCGCGTCGAACAGAAGCCGGAACGCACCATTGTCTTGGGCGTACACCTTCACCGCTGCCCCACCGGGAAACGGGGTCAAGATGGTGGTCAACACGCCTGCTGCAGGGAGTGCGGCGTGCGCGATGCTGGCGTCGAGACAGACATCCGGAAGCACCTGGCGCGCGGCGGCGTGCGCTAGCGTTGCGAGGTCCTGCACGGCGTCGGCTTGCACTTCCCACCCGTGGCGCCCGTCCGGCCAAGCCACATGTGAACCCGGCATCCAGGCGCTGCCGGAACCGGCGGCGATGCTGACCTTGGGCCAGTACGGCTTGCGCAGGAACGCTGTTCGCGGAATGTCCGCGTAGTCACCGTCGGGCAGCAGTGACGACAGGTTTACCGGGTGCCCTTGAACGTAGAGCTGAGCCAGCGCGGAGACGACGTTCGCGGAGTCGTCCTCCCGACGCTGGAGCGTCGGAATCAGCGCTGCGTTGTGCACGCCGGCCGCGTGGGTGGTGCCCAGAACCTGCATCAGCGCTACGGGATGCGGCGTGATCTCCAGGTAGGTGGTGATGCTGCTGTCGACTGCGGCCCGGATCGCGTCGGTGAAACACACCGGCTGGCGCATGTTCGCGACCCAGTAGTCGACGTCGTGCACCGGAGCCGACCCGGCCCGGTGCACCGCACCTTTACGCACTGTCGAGTACAGATCGGCGGCAAGCCGACTCGGTTCGATACCTGCCAGCTCGGCGGCCAATTCGCCCAGCAGCGGATCCACCTGGGAGGTGTGTCCCGCGCCACGAGTCTGCAGCACCCGTGCGAATTTGCCGTCGGCCTCCGCACGCGCAACAACGGCCTGCACCTGATCGGGCGGGCCCCCGATCACGGTGTTCGTCGGTGCCGCGTAGACCGCGACTTCGAGGTCCGGGTGATCGACCAGCACCCTTTCGATGTCGGCGGCGCTGTATTCGACCAGCGCCATATGGCGGACCTCTTCGTCGGTGATCATCTGCTCGCCCTCGGCCATGAGGCGTGAGCGCGCGCAGATGACCCGGACGGCGTCGGCGAGGTTCATGCCACCGCAGACATAGGACGCGGCGGCCTCACCCTGCGAATGTCCCACCACCGCTTCGGGTTCCGCGCCGTGCGCCCGCAGCAGTGCGGCCAGGCCGATCTGAATGGTGAACACTCCGACCTGTGAGGTGCCCACATCCCAGTCCTGGTCGTCGTCGAGGATCATCTCCTTGACCGAGTACCCGGCCTCGTCTTGGACCAGTTCATCGACCTCGTCGACGGTCCGGGCGAAGATCGAATTCTCCAGGTAGAGCTGCTTGCCCATCGTGCGGTGATGGGAGCCGAAGCCCCCGAATACCCACATCGGGCCGCGCACCGCCGGGGCATCGGCGGTGAACACACCTTGGCCGGGCTTGCCTGCGGCGATCGCGCGCAGGCCGATGATCGCCTCCTCGTGCGTCGTGGCCAGCACGACGCCACGAGAACGACCGTGGTTGCGTTTGGCCAGCGACCGCGCCACATCGTCGAGCGGGGTGCGCTGCCCTGCTTCCGATGCCAGCCAATCCGCGAGATCGGTGGCGGCACGGCGGCGGCGCGAGGGTAGATACGCCGAGACGGCCAGGATCATCGGTAGCGGCTCGGTGCGTGCCCCGGTCCACTCCGTCACGGGCACTTCGCTTTCCGTGACAGTGGCCTCGGCGTTGGTGACCGCATCCGCGGTCTCGTCGCTGGGGCCTTCGGCCGCACTGTGACCCGGCACGGCGGGCGTGGGGACATATTCTTGGATGACGACGTGGGCGTTGGTGCCGCCGAAGCCCATGCCGGAGATGCCGACGGTAGCGGTGCCGCTGTAGCGGGGAAATTCGGTGTGGGTGTCGACGACCTTCAGGTGCGCCTGATCGAATGGGATGTAGGGGTTGGGGCCCGCGAAGTTGATATTCGGCGGAATGACGTTGTTCTGCAACGCCATCACCACCTTGGCCAGGCTGGCAGCGCCTGCGGCCGACTCCATGTGCCCGAAGTTGGTCTTCGCCGATCCGAGTAGCGCGGGCTTGTCCGCGGCGCGCCCGCGGCCAACCACCCGGCCAAGCGCGTCCGCCTCGATCGGGTCGCCGAGCAGGGTGCCGGTGCCGTGCGCCTCGATGTAATCGACTGTGGAAGGCACGATTCCAGCGTCGCGGTAGGCGCGGCGCAGCACGTCGGCCTGTGCGTCCGGATTCGGTGCCACCAGACCGTTGGAACGGCCATCGGAGTTGACCGCTGACCCCTTGATCACCGCGAGGATGCGATCGCCGTCGCGCTCGGCATCGGCCAATCGCTTGAGCACGACCAGGCCTGCGCCCTCCGAGCGTGCGATGCCATCGGCATCGGATGAAAATGCCTTGATTCTGCCGTTTTTGGCGAACATTCCGATCGAGTCGAAGCCGAGCGTCGCGGCCGGGGCGAGGATCATGTTCACGCCGCCGGCCAGGGCAAGATCGGCCGCGCCGTCGCGCAGCGCACGCACGGCCTCGTGCACAGCGACCAATGTCGAGGAGCACGCGGTGTCCACCGCGAGCGAGGGGCCGCGGAAGTCGTAGAAGTAGGAGATACGGTTCGCGATGATCGCAGATGAGCTGCCGGTCAGGGCGTACGCGTCAGCAGATTTGGGCGCATCCGGGTCCGACTTCCCGACGCCGAGCGCGGCGACCATCTGGAAGTCGTTGGTGGTGGTGCCGATGTAGACGCCGACCGACTCACCCTTGAGCTGGCTTGCCGGAATCCGCGCGTGCTCCAAGGCTTCCCACGTCAGCTCCATCATGAGTCGCTGCTGTGGGTCCACCCGTTCGACCTCGAGGGGGGACATGGCGAAGAACTCCGCGTCGAAGCCCTTGATGACGTCCTGGTCCAGATAACCTCCCAGGGTATTGCCGCTGTTGATGGCCTCCGCGATCCGCGGATCGGCCGCGAACTCGGCCCAACGCCCCTCGGGCAGCTCCCGAATCGCATCGCCGCCGTTGATCAGGAATTCCCACGTAGACGCCGGTGTATCCCCGGCCCCTGGCAATCGGGTCGACATACCCACGAGCGCGATATCGTGCGCTTCTGTTGGTTGGTTGCCGGTCGTATAGAACGACTCGTCTGCCGATTCCTCCGGAACATCGGTTTCCCCGTTGATGATCCGTTCCGACAGGGATGCGATCGTCGGATGCTGGTAATAGGTTGTCGCGCTCAGCATCACACCGGTGAGTTCCTCGATGTCGCCACCGAGGGCGAGAGCATCGCGCGAGGCCAGCCCGAATTCCTCCATGGGCCGGTCCACCGTGATCTGCTCGATCGGCTGGCCCGTCGCGTCGGCGACCCAGCGGCGCAACCATTCACGCAACTCGGGCACCGACAGCTCCGTGCCCGACTTCGTTGCCGTCTCAGCTGTCTGAGCTGCGCCCGATATCTGCACATCGCCGGGAACCGCCGCGTCGGCGGTCGTGCCGTCACTGAGCTCGGTGGTCTGGATGCTGTCGTTGTCAGCCATCAATTCCTCTAGTTACCTGTCTGTATACGGGCGCCCCAGGGAAACGAATCTCGACGTTGAACAGACCGTACAGCGGGACTGCCCCCATCACCGCGTCGACACCGACACAAACATCAACATCGACAACACCATCGATCACCGATCCCCCAGGAGTGAGATGTACTCGGCCCACCGTACCGGCCCGCGCCCACCCCGGGCATCGCTCTGCCGCTAAGAATCCCGCCCAACACGATTCGGTTGGATAGCGCTGGGAAATGCTTGTGGCAGTTCAATATTCAGGACGAGGCCGGGGGCCACTCCACTCGGACGTCGAGTTGCGCCAGTCGGTCGATAGCGGTGAGCCTGGACTGGCGGCCAGTCAAGACCTGGCCCAGTGGGCCGCTCAGCCTGCCATCCACCAACAGGTCGAACAGTCAAGGGCAAACCGTGCCCATAACCCAGCGAGCGCACTATTCTGCCGCATACCGCGCTGACCCAACCGGCCAGCGTGGGTCGGCGGAAGATCAACTGGCCGTGGCCATTCGAGGCCGGCCGAACGCACCTTCATGCCGATGAGCGGCCGTCCCGCCGATGTGGCCGCAGATGCTCTGTTATCGCTGGAGTTGGTTGCTTCCCGAACTCGTCCCGAGTATGCGATCGAGGAGATGGTCCACGAGTCTGACTGCGGACTCGGCAGTGCCGTACCCCTGGAGCATGCCTTGGGCGAGTCCACCGATCGCCATCGCGACGAGCTCGGCATCCAGCTCCGGGTTGCTCGGGCCCGAGCCGTCGGGCTGCGCTCGCCGGAGTTGATCCGCAACGATCATGACCAAAGCCCTTGGTGCGGCGAAGGTTTCCTCCGCGGTGATGCCCTGGCCGACGATGGCCGCCCAGCCGAAGGCGCCGAGCACGAGAGTTTCCTCTCGGCGTTGATCGTCGAGCGGCAGTAGTTCGGTCAATACCGCACGGATGGCTTCGCGGGGCGCGGCGTCCGAGCCGAGCGCGGTCCACCGTTGCATGAACCGAGCGCCTGCGTCCTCCATGACCGATCGGTGGGTCGCCAGGAGGAATTCCTTCTTGGTGCCGAAGTAGTACTGCACGAGCCGAACCGAGATCCCGGCCTCGGCGGCGACCGATTGAAAGGTCACACCTTCCAAGCCGCCGGCGACGATGACTCGCCTTACGGCATCAATGATCTGGCGTCGCCGAACCTCATGGTCGACCAATCGTGGCACGAGACCTGCCGCCTTTCTTCCATGTCGCAGAACCTTCGAGTCTAGATGGTACGCACATATCACATCCATGGTACGGTCGTACCGCATTAAGTGATACGGACATACCGTAAAGAGGACGAAGGGGAGGCTCGTGCCGAAGATCGGGCGATTCACCAGCGACGAAGCAAAGGCAGCTTTCTTGCACGGCTACGACACCGTGGCAGCGCACTGGCCGGTGCCCTCGGTCGACATCGATGTCGAAACACCATTCGGAACAACACGAGTACGCAAATCCGGAGCCGCCGAGGGCGCACCGATCATGCTGCTGCCGGGCATCGGGGGCAACGGCATGGTGTGGCACCGGTTCATCCACGATCTGTCGCGCGACCGTGTGGTGTACACGCCGGACATCATCGGATGGGCCGGGCGATGTGAGCAGACCGCGCCGCTGCGCGATGCGCAGGACATAGCGACGTGGATGGTCGCGGTGCTCGACGGTCTCGGTGAGGAGCGAGTCCACCTCGCCGGGAATTCCTACGGCGCCTGGCTGGCCGGCGTAGTCGCGGTGTACCACTCCGAACGCCTGGCCAGCCTCACCATGTTCGAACCGAGCGGAGCCACCTTCGCCAAGCCTAGCTGGGGGCTGCTGCTCAAATTCCTCAAGGCAGGCATGCGGCCGACCCCCGAACGCATGCGAAAGTTCAACAAGTGGCTGATGCCAGGACTCGAGCTCACCGACGAAGAAATGGCAGTAGTCATGGCGACCTTGAAGTTCCGGTCGGGAGTGCCGTGGGATCGGCCGTTCACCGACGAACAGCTGGGCGCCATCACCACGCCGAGCCTGATGCTCTTCGGCGCCGAGACCGTCGTCAACGATCCGGTGCATGGGGCCGCTCGTGCCCACGAGCACATCCCGTCGGTTGAGGTCGAAACCTATCCGGGCATCGGACACGATCTGCTGTGGGCCAATCCGGACCAGGTGATTCCGCGCTTCTTGAACTTCATCGACAGCCATGATCCTGTCCGGGCATGAACCCGCCCAGCCTGGGCGCCTCACACGTTGGCGATAGCCGAGGCAAGCAGGGCGCGCATGCCACCGCTCGAGGCGAAGGAAGCCTCTGCCAGCGACAAGCATGAGACCTGCTGTAGTTCGGGACATCCTGTAGGCGCATACCGCGCTGACCGAACCGGCCAGCGCGGGGCGGGCGAAGATCAACTGGCCGTGCCGATCCGAGGCCGGTCGAACGCACGGTAATGCCGAGTTGAGGATGTTACGGCGGTCCGCAATGTCCATCGCGGACCGCCGAGATACTTGCTGAACTGAAGGCTAGCTGTGCGCTCGTCCATAGACAGCCATGGCGTCACGGGCGAATTCCGTTGTGCCGACCCCGTGGATGTCGTAACCGGCTCGGAACCGGTCATCGGAAACGTACATCTCGCCGAGATAGGCGAATGCCTCTTCGAACGGCTTGCCGCCCCAGGAACGGCCTTGCCACCCTTCACGCACCCATTCCGCGTGGCGGGCGACGATGGCCTGGACCTCGGGGCTATCGACGGCCAGGCCCGCAGCGTGAGCACGCCCATAATCGGCGGCGATGTCGAGAGCGGCCTTTTGGAAGTCCTGCTTCTGCGCATCGGTCTTCGACCGCCACCAGCGGTCGCTGGACTCGTAGGCGTCCTTGCCCCAGCGCTGGATGACCTCGTCCTTGTACTTGGTGTGGTCGAAGCCATCAAAGGATTCGGCGGGCATGAGTGGTTGTCCTTTCTCGAGTTTGAGCACAGTCGTGGCGACCGAGGAGATCTGCCGATCGATGCGATCGCGCTCCTGCCGCAACAGGTCCAAATGAACCCGCAGCGCATCGACCGTCGTCGCCATGTCCAAACCGTCGGCGGCCAGCGCCTCCGCAATCGCCGCAAGCCCGAGCCCGAGTTCCCTCAGCAGCAGAATCCGCTGCAACCGGACCAGCGCCCCCGAGTCGTAGTACCGCATCCCGTTGGCTCCGGTCCGATTCGGGACCAGCAACCCCAACTGGCCGTAGTGGCGCAGTGTGCGACTCGTGGTTCCGGCGGCCTTCGCCAAATCCTGGATCGACCACTCCTGTGCGTTCACACCCATCAGCCTGCCGATTGATGTTGCGTCAATGTCAACCCGAGACCGGCTGTAACAGTCTCCGACGACAAGTCCCTGCGAATATCCGCTATTGCCGCGACCCGCGCTGACCGAACCGGCCAGCGCGGGGCCGCCGGCGCCCGGAACCTGGTGCGGTGCAGAACGTCCGCTATTGGCACCCCTCTATGTCAAGACGTCGGTGTGGGTGCAGGGCTAGCCTTGTGGGTGGGTCCGGGATGTGGTTTGTCCGAAGGGTCGGTGTGCGGGTTGGAGCCGGTCGCGCTGGAGTCAGTGGTCGTTCCCGATTGCCCTCCCGGGCCTGCCCATTCATGCCGCCGCTGATCAGCGAGCATCCGGACGTAGACGACGTTCGACAGCCGTCGTTTGAGGGCGCGCAGCGCTTCCATCGAGGTCTTCCCGCCCGCTTTGCGGCCGTCGTAATAGAGCCGGCCGGCAGTGTGGTTGCGGAGTTGGACGATAGCCATGATGTGCAACACCCGGTTGATTTGCACCGCGCGGCAAACAGGCCCCCCGGAACTCCTCCACGGACCACCGTGCCCCGCAGGTCACACGGGCTGGGGGACGATGCGGATGTAGGGCTTGGGTTCCTTCCAGTGGCCGAAAATGGCTTTGGCTTCGTCGTTGGAAACCGAGCCGGCGATGAGAACGTCCTCACCCTGGCGCCAGTTGACGGGCGTGGCGACCTGGTGGGTGGCGGTCAGTTGCAGCGAGTCGATCACGCGCAGCACTTCATCGAAGTTGCGGCCCGTCGTCATCGGGTAGGCAAGGATGAGCTTGATCTTGCGGTCGGGACCGATGACGAATACGTTGCGTACGGTCTGGTTGTCGGCAGGTGTGCGTGTCGCCGGGTCTCCGGAAACCGATGCCGGCAGCATCTCGTAGAGTTTCGACACGACGTAGTCGGCATCGCCGATGATCGGGTAGTTCGGGGCGGTGCCTTGTGTTTCCCGGATGTCTTCTGCCCAGCTTGCGTGTTTGTCGACAGGGTCGACGGAGAGGCCGATGATCTTTACTCCACGCCGATCGAATTCCGGTTTGATCTTCGCGAGGTATCCGAGCTCTGTTGTGCAGACTGGCGTGTAGTCCTTCGGGTGGGAAAATAGCACGGCCCACGATCCGTTGAGCCAGTCGTGGAAGCGGATGCGTCCTTCGGTGGTGTCCGCCTGGAAGTCAGGGGCGGTATTGCCCAATCGCAGTGGCATGACTGATCCTCTCACAGATTTATACAGTGACGACGCAGTCGTAGCAGTTTCCTCGCATGACCGAATGGAGGTGTGTGGTATCACGATGCCGGGAGTCCGGCGAACCATCGTTTCCGGCGACTCTGCGCGAAGTTGG
Organism: Nocardia sp. NPDC101769; assembly: GCF_044766925.1. Lineage (NCBI taxonomy): Bacteria > Bacillati > Actinomycetota > Actinomycetes > Mycobacteriales > Nocardiaceae > Nocardia > Nocardia sp. NPDC101769. Next base: position 82,244 of record NZ_JBIWMX010000037.1, read on the forward strand.
CCTTTTCTTGTGCCAGTTCGACCGATGGGCCGAGAAGGACCCCCGTCGGTTTTGGGCCACTGAGGAAGTTGGCATGCACCTTGCCGACCTCGCCGCGACCAAACTCTATGAAGCATTCTCCGGCTCCGTCGTAAGGCGGCGGCGGTGCTGATCCTCGGAGTCGGGCGGTGATATCGGCGGCGACAACCGTACCGCCTCGCTCGGCAAATACCCCTGCCTTTGCGGTGAATGCCGCGGCCACGTCCCCGATGGCGTACACACCGTCGAATTTTGTTGCGAGGTTGGTTTTCTCCACTGGAATCCACCCGTCTGGGGCAAGCCCGGAGGCGACGACAACAGGCGGCGCACAGTGAACCGGGATGCCGATGAAGAGGTCGTAGGCGATTCCGCCGCCTTCAGCGAACTCGGCAAAGCTGCTGGCGGTGTCCAAACGGCTCACTGTTCGCTTGGGTACGAAAGTGATCCCACGAGCAGTCAGGTGTGCGAGCAGCGGCTCGGAAACTTCCTTCGCCACCGGCACTGGGGCGCCCATATAACCGGTGACCGTGATTGTCACTTCATCCCTCATATTGCGGACCGTGAAGTAATCCTCAAGCAGAAATGCCCCCTCGAACGGCGCCGGTGGGCATTTGTATGGCTCGCCGAGAACGCTGATTACGACGTTTCCGCCAGCGAAATTCGGCAGGGCGTCGTGTAAGCGCTCGGCACCGGCAATTGTGTAGAATTCGAAGCCTGCTTCGGTGAACCCCGGGGTTGCTTCCGGGGCATATCCGGCGCCGAGCGCAATGACCAGGAAGTCGGCCACATACGAACCATCCGTGGTCTGAACACGACGCCGATGTGGGTCGATGTCGGTAATTACTTCCTGACGGAAGTCGACACCTCTCAGTCGGAGGCCACGATAAGGCAGACGGACCTCGCCGGCGCTGTGCCTGCCCAGGAGCACATCCAGTTTGGAGAAGCCAAAAGTGAAGGAGTCGTTGCTGTCGATCAGGGTGACCGGAACCTCCGTGCCAAACGATTCCGATAAGCGTGAAGCAACCTCGAGGCCGCCGAAGCCCGCCCCCAGGATCAACACACCAGACATGGCTGGACTCCTTCCATTCGACTTTGCATGGGACATGTCGCAGATGCTCGGACTTCACACACCTCCGTCTCACAAGTCGACGATCGCCCGATCCTCCGCGACAGCGGGGACGACGTCGGGCCGGAAGGGTGACTCGGCGCCGGTCACGAGGTCGAACATGCTCCGTTCCACGGTCACGATGTCGGCGCCGTAGATATGGATTGAAACCGCTTCGCAGTCGTCGAGCGCCTCGACCGAGTGGATTGCATCATCGGGCACCATACTGATCGAGCCTCGAGGATTCACCAGAACGCGGTCGACCTCGAGACCTGTGTCTGTCCGGCAATACCTGATTTCGCGTTCGCGGCCCTGGTACACGCCGACGACACCCCAAGTGTTGTGGTTGTGCGCGGGACTCGGTGCGCCCGGCCTAAAAGCGGTGATCGCGAGTGACACTCGCTGGTCTCGGTAAACAGGGTGCACGATGAAGTTCAGCGTGGGGTCGCAATGCAGGTAACGCGGGTCGAGCCAGTTGCCGTCGTCGGCAAGCGCTTCGGCCAGGATGACCCGGGCCTGCTCGGCTCCGAATCCGAATTCTTGCCCGGCCTGCTGGACACGGCTGGATAGTTCCTCGATGTTCATGACAACCTCCGAACCAGGATGATCCGGTGACAACACTACGAATCAGAACCCCCGCCCGGCATCCGTACCAGTACGGATTTTGCGAAAACTACCCCCGCTTCTAGACCCCGAATTCGCTTGCACGCCGGATCAACTCAGCGCGAGATGCGATTCCGAGCTTGGCATAGGCGTTGGCGATGTGTGTTTCGGCCGTGCGTTCTCCAATGAACAGGCGCGTCGCGATGTCGCGGGCGCTCAGCCCAAGAGCCGCGTGGCCGAGTACTTCACGTTCGCGGCGGGTCAGGGCGTCCGGCCCCCAGGCCGGTCGATCGCGAGAGCTGCGGCGTACCCCGGTGACGAACTCCTCGATTTCGATCAGGGCTGCGTCCATATCACCGATCCACGGCCAATGGTCAACCCCCGGTAGCTCGACCAGCTTCGACCCTGTGATTCGCGTTGCGAGGTACCGTGAATGCTCAACGGACATCCACGGATCGTCGGTGTGATGCAGCAGTAAGGTCCGCGCGTGCACGTCGCCGAGAAGCGGACGCAAGTCGGTATCGGCACAGAGGCGGAACAGTTCCTTGACCTGGGCCGGGCTCGCTGCGGCGCGAGCGTGACGCACGAACCATGAGCGATAACGCTCATCCCCCGCGAGCGTCGGGTTCATCACCTCAATCCCGAAGCCCGTTGCCCAGCTGTTGGCGACGCCATCGAGGACAAATCGGAAGAACTCTTCGCTCCACCCGGCTGGATAGTCGTCGCTGGCGAGCAGCCGCGCGTGCGCATCCCAGAGCACCAGCGACCGAACGCGATCCGGATAGCGCAATGCGAAAAGCGTGCACATGGCGGCGCCAACGGCGACGCCACACAGGTGCGCCCGCTCCGAACCGACGGCGTCCATGACCGCCTTGATGTCAGCGACCTCGTCTCCTACGGTCGGCGCGGCGATGACGGGATCCGACAACCCCGTCCCGCGTTTGTCGAACCAGATCAACCTGCTAAAACCAGCAAGGCCACGCAGAAAACGGGCAAAATGCGGTTCTTCCCAGGCGATGTCGAGGTGCGAAACAAACCCCGGTACAAACACGAGGTCCGGACCTCGCTGGCCCAGAACCTGGTAGGCGATGCTCACGTCGCCGCAGTGCGCGTACCGCACCTCCAACACACATCGAAGCCTAGTCCGTAGATGGATGGCGGGGACAGCAGATCCCGATCGGTACCGACGTGGTACTCGTGCTCCTGGCCGTCCTCGCGATCATCCTCCTCGCCACTCGGCCTCATTTCCGCAGCGGCACACCACCCATCTATCGCGGACGCAACCACTGCTGATCCGACCACGAGGAGTGACCACGGCTCCTGACAGGTCCTCAAGCCCCCGCAGAACCAGCACTGTTGACCGCTGCGCTGGATCATTGGCATGGAGTCGCTCGGCGGGGGTATGTACCCCTTGGGCCACACTGTCTTGTCGTCGTAGGTCAGATGGTCGGTGCTCCCGAGCAAGTAGAGATCGGCATCTATGCGCCCTCGACGGTGGGAACGTTGTTGCGGGAGACCCGGACACGCCGGCGCCGCCCAGGTTTCTCTACGACTTCGACAACCTGCTGCTCTCGTACGCGGACCGCACCCGGGTGATCACCGACGAGCGGCTGAAGAAGTGTTGGAGACCTCGGCGCGACTGTTACGGCTGCTGTCTCTGTTACAGATCCCGGGCGACTGGAACGGCGCTGACCTGGCCGAACGACTAGGCGTTAGCACGCGGACGGTGCGCAACGACATCGAGCGGCTGCGGCACCTCGGTTATCCGGTGCACGCGACCAGAGGAACGGCCGGCGGCTACCGGCTGGGCGCGGGCGCAAGCCTGCCGCCGCTGCTGCTCGACGACGAGGAAGCCGTCGCGGTCACCATCGGCCTGCGTACCGCTGCCGGGGGCGGCATCGCCGGAATCGAGGAGACTGCACTGCGGGCCCTCACCAAGCTCGAACGGGTGCTGCCGAATCGGTTGCGGCGCAGGGTCAATGCGTTGCAGGCATATACCGTCGTCGTTCCGGGCGACGGCACGGGCCCACGTGTGGACGCCGAGACATTGACCGTGATCGCGGCCGCTTGCCGTGATCATGAGCGGCTCCGATTCGACTACCGAAACCACAACGGTGACGACAGCAGGCGGGTGGTCGAGCCCTACCGGCTGGTCAACTGGGGGCGACGCTGGTATCTGGTCGCGTTCGACACCGATCGGCGCGACTGGCGCACCTTCCGCGTGGACCGCATCACACCGAAAACCCCGACCGGGCCGCGATTCCCTGCCCGTGAACTACCCGCAGACGTGACCGATCGGGTGACTCGCGGAGTATCCGCTGCGGCCTGGCGATTCCGGGCATCGGTGATTGTGTACGCATCCGCCGAATCCCTCAGCGCCCGTATCCCGCCAGCCGCGGGCACCGTCGAAACGATCGACGACACGACCTGTCTGCTCCATACCGGGGCGGACACCCCCGAAGCGCTGGCGATCAACATCGGACAGCTGGGCATGCACGGGATCGACTTCACCGTCGATGGTCCCTCGGAGTTGGTCGAGCTCCTACGTGCACTGGCCAACCGCTACCTGTCAGCCATCGCCGCCAATTCCCTCACGAACACCCCCACGACCACTGATTGAGCGCCCGACAGACCCGATCCGCCGTCAGAAAGCCCGCGCTGTCAACGGCATGCCAATTCGGGATCTGGCACAAATTTCGTGATGCGGTTGGCCGAGCTGCTCAGTCACTCAACAGGATTCGCTTTCGGAGAAGGTCTGGTTTCGCGCGCCCGAAC
>NZ_JBIWMX010000038.1:0-83035 GCF_044766925.1 Nocardia sp. NPDC101769
GGTGGCCGCCCTTCACCGGCTCGACACGCCGACACCACCCCCAACCGTCCCCGACCAGGCAATCCACACGGTCACGAACTACGGCTGGAGTACTAGCCGATGTCCGGGACGCTGATGTGAGCTATGTCAAGGCTGCCACGCCGTGCGTGTGGTGATTTTCGTTGTGGCGGTGTGGATTCGGTCGTTTGGTAAATCCCTTACTAGGTAATCTTTGTCTGTCTCTTTGGGTTTCGGTTCTTCGGCATTTCGTCCTTATCGTTTGAGCCCTTGGGCGGTAGCGATCAGCCGCTCCATCGCAGTGCGAGGCAGGATGCGGCGGATGGCGAACATCAGCGGGGCATTGCTTCCTACCGCATACAGCGGCTTCGGTCGGTCCGAGTCGGCTGCTGACACAATGGTTTCCGCGACCTTCCCGGGCGGGATCCCCTTGCTCATCTGACTGTCGAGCTTTGCCATGAACTTGGTGAACTCTGCGGCGTGCGGAGAGCCTTCGGCGATGTATTTCATCCGGCGCTCGCTCAGGCCGGTGTCGATCTGGCCGGGTTCCACGGTGGTGATCCAGACCCCGTACGGCGACTCCTCGAACCGGGCGGCTGTCGCGAACCCGCGCAGTGCCGCCTTGGTCGCCACATACGAGGAGCGGTAGGGCATGGGGAAGCTGCCCAGCATGGAACCGACCATGACAACTCGCCCGTAGCCTCGCTGGCGCATCCCGGGCAGCACCGCCTGTGTCAGCGATACCGCACCGAACACGTTGAGCTGGAACAGTCTTTCGATCGCTTCTCGGGGCAGTTCGGCGAGCGGTCCGGCCTGGCTTTCTCCGGCGTTGTTGATCAGGATGTCGATTGCGCCGAGCGCGGTGGTGAAGCGGTCGATCGAGTCGAGGTCGGTGATGTCCAGCGCACGGTATTCGACTCCGGCCACGCGGTCGGCGGCGGCGATGGCGTCGGGGTTGCGGCTGGTGCCGATCACCTTGTGGCCGCGGGCCGCGAAGGCAGCGGCGGTGGCCTTGCCGATGCCGGAGGACGCGCCGGTGACAACCACGGAACGGGTGGTGTTGCTGCTCATACGGCAGACGTTATCGGGCTCGGCGGGACTCCGGCCAGGTGGCGGGCCGGGGTTGCGTCTGGATGTCGGGCCGTGAGCGCAGGACCTCGGTGCAGCGGGCCTGGCGGCTTTCCGCGGCCGATTCGCCGGTAGCCGACCGGATGCCGAGCCAAATGCCGATGCCGAAGGCGGATGCCGCCAGTGCGGGAATTAGCAGGATGGCGATGGAGCTCATGGTGGGAAGACCTCGATTGCTGGTCGTCGTCCGGACCGGATGTCGATGAATCGCACGGGGGCAGCGGCTGTTACGTGACGAATCGCGTGTCGCCCGAAATACATCATGCGTCGCATTCGAATCTGTCGGTTGCGCCACACCGGACGGTCTCTCGTTGATATGTTTCGCCAACCCGATGGGGAACAGACATTTGGTCGGGAGTAGTCGAAGAGGACGACGCGTACATGTTCGACTGGGATCTAGTCAGGAACACCTCCGGCGTGCACATCGTGACGCGACTCGCGGAGGAACGGGGGATGCCGGTGGGGGAGTGCCTGGCGGGCACGGGAGTGCCGCACGAGGCGGTGATCGATCGATACGCGGACCTGTCTGCGCGGCAGGAACTTACGGTGGTGCGCAATCTGCTCGCCCGGTTCGGGGACGAATCGGGGCTGGGTGTGGAGGCGGGTCTCCGCTATCGCGTCTCGCTGCGCGGTCCGTGGGGGCTGGCCCTGATGGCCAGCCGCACGCTGCGGGACGCCGTGCAGGTTGCCCTGCACTGCGTGGAGCCGGCGTTCGCCTTCGGCCGGTTGAGCTTCGAGGAGGCGGACGGCGAAGGGCGGCTGCGGTTCGATGATCGGGAGTTTCCCGAGGATGTCCGCGCCTTTCTGGGCGAGCGGGTCATGGCAGGTGTCCAGGTGATCGCTCGGGAATTGTTCTCTGTGGGAGTTCCGGTGCGGCGCTTGAGTTTCCGGCACGGCGCACCCGCCGATACCGCGCGATATCGGTCGGTCTTCGGGGTGGAGCCGGACTTCGGCGCGGCCGGCACCGAGCTCGCGTTCGACGCCGCCCATCTGGATGTGGCGCTGCCGCAGGCCAACGAGTGGGCGCGCAGCAGATGCGAGCAGATGTGCCGGGACCTGCTGGCCCGCCGCCACGCTCGTACCGGCGTCGCGGGCGCGGTGCGGGATCTGCTGATCCGCAATCCGGGGGTGCTTCCGGACCAGTCGGCGGTGGCGGCCGAGATGTACGTCAGTGCGCGCACGCTGTCGCGGCGGCTCCACGAGGAGGGCACCTCCTTCCGCACGCTGCTCGACGAGGTGCGGCAGGCACTGTCGGAGGAACTGCTCAACCGGACCGATATGACCACCGAACAGGTGGCGGGGCGGCTGGGCTACGCCGAGGCCGCCTCCTTCATCCGGGCCTTCCGGCGGTGGCAGGGTTGCCCGCCCCAGGAGTATCGCGCGCGCGGCAGGATGCCCGAACTCGTGTAGGCGCGTCGTTCGGTGTCAGTGCTGCGCGGTCAGGAAGGTGCCCGCGCGGAGCGTGGTGCCGAAACCGGGCGCGAATTCGCCGTACTCGTAGACCAGGTGGCCGCCGACCACGGTGGCGGCCACCGCACCGTCATTGCGGTTGACCATGCGCTGCAGGCCCGCGACACAGGGGAACGGCGCCTCGGTGTAAGCGCTGCTGGAGCCGTCGAAACCGGCGGGGTCGATGACGGCGATATCGGCGCGGCCGCCGACTCGCAGATGACCGGCGTCCAGGCCGTACGAGTCCGCCAATTCGCCCGTGACTCGGTGGATCGCGGTCTCGAGCGGCAGGAATCCGCGCTGGTGCGCGCGTTCGAGCAGGCGCAGCCCGAAGTTGTAGAAGGCCATATTGCGCAGGTGCGCACCGGAATCGGCGAAACCCACCTGCATCATCGGCGAGCGCTGCAGCCGGTCCAGAACCTCCTCGCGATCATTGGCGATGACGGTGCGCCACCGGAGCGCCGGGCCGTGCGCGACCGCCAGATCCAGCAGGGCGTCGGCCGGATGGATGCCGCGTTCGTCCGCCACCGCGCCGAAGGACTTGCCGACGACCTCCGGATCGGGGCAGGACACGATCACCGCGTCGTACAGGTCGCGGTTCCACACGCGCGGGCCGTACTTCTTGGCCAGGTCCTTGCGGAAATCGCGGCGATAGGATTCGTCTGCCAGCAGTTCGCTGCGTTTCATGACATCGCGGATATTGAGCGCGGCGACCCCGGAACCGAACTCCTCGAACACCACCAGGTCCACGCCGTCGGCGTACACCTCGAACGGGACCGGCAGATGCTGCCACCGGAAGCGTGCTCCGCCAACGGTATTCACGATCCAGGCCGCGGTGGTGGCGGCACGGGCGATGGTGCGGTCGGCCTTGACGTCCATGCCGGCGATGAGGGTGGTCTTGAGCGGCTTGCGGAAACGGCCCGCGCTCTCGGCGAAATAGCGGGCGATCTCGGCGCGGGCGGTGAGGTTGGGCGTGCTCTGGTGCACGCGGCCGCGGCGCCGCAGGATCGCATTGAGGGCGTGGTACTCCCGCCAGGTGGCGTACGTGGACGGCAGCTGCCGGGTGGGGAATCGGACGCCCTCCAGCTTGGAGAACGAGCTGCGAATCGTGGACAGGCCCAGGAAACCGGCGTCGAGGGCGTCGTCGAGCATGGCGCACATGCGGGTCAGCTCGGCCTCCGTCGGCCGTGCCGCCGCATCCACCGCGCGGGCCAGGCCCATGACGGTGACGCGCATATCCGAATGTCCAAGGAACGCAGCGACATTCGCGCCGAGGGGGCGGTCGGCGATGGCCTTCGCATAGGAGTGCGGGCCGTCCCAGTCCTTGTGCTCCTTGACGGCCGAATGCACCGCGTCCCACGGCAGGGCCTCGACGCGTGCGAACAGGTCGGCGCAGTCCTCGGCCTCCGAATACACGGTGGACAGCGAGCAGTTCCCGAGCACGACCGAGGTGACTCCGTGCCGGACCGATTCCCCCAATCCGGGACTTCCGAGCACCTCGGCGTCGTAGTGGGTGTGCACGTCGAGCATGCCCGGCATCACCCATCGGCCGGTGGCGTCGACCGTGCGCTCCCCGTCCGGAATCTCGCCGATGACCGTGACCTTGCCGTCGGTCACCCCCACATCCGCGCGTACCGGCGGCTTCCCGGTGCCGTCGAACACCGTGCCACCGTGTATCACCAAGTCGCACCGAGCCATCGCCATCACCCTGTTCATCAGCTCGCCATTGAGGGCTTTTTACAGGCTATAACCGAAATGTCCGGTTGGTCACGGGTCAGTGTGGCGGGACAATGATCATTGCGGCGGCGGCACGGTGATCGGGGTCCGGCGGGTGCTGTGCCGCGGCCGCTGCGCCGGGGCACGATCGGTGCTGCCAAGTTCTTGGACGGCGATCAGGTCGGTGTCGATCGCGGCGGCGGCTCGCCTGAGGCCGGGGGAGAGGCGTTGCCGGTGAACGGTTCCGGAAGCGACCCGGAAGGTATCCGAGGCTGGTGTGATGGCGATCTCTGGTGCTCACCACGAGCCGAAGATGAAGGCCCACACCAGAAGTGGGTAACGCATGTAGCCGCTCCGTCGGCACTGTTGTCCGACTCGCTCGGCGTCCATGCCTGTCGCTGCTCGGCCCCGCGTGGCGCTCTTGTCACGGGCCCGGGACCGGCCATCGTCTCCCAGGTCGCGGCGCTCCATGACGCCACGCCGGAGGTTGAATCGGATTCCGACGTAATGGTTTTCATCCCCAACTGACCGATTGGTGAACAGCGTTCACGGCGGCGTGGGGCAGAACGGTTCGCATGATACGGGCGATGTCGGTGCCGGTGTCTGCGGTTCGTCGAAGTGCGCGGTGCTCACCAGCAGCAGGATTGCGATGGCGATTGCGATAACCGCGGCGGACGCGGTCGCCACGACTCCCCAGTTGAGTCTCGGGAAGGTGATGACCTTGGTACCGTCTTCGACGACGAGGAAGAGCACCGCCGCATTCGCCGGAGATCGGGACAATTGAGACAAAACGGTGTGACGCCACCAGTTTCCAGTCATGGCCGCACTCGACCCTTTACTGAATTCTTTTGCCATTCTGCTGTGAGTACAGCAATCTTCAGGCTACGCCCGAAAAGTAGGCATAGCAATCTGCTATGGCACGGCTTCCGGTCGGCCCCTGAGTAGTTCTGCGGTGGCGCGCGCCCTTATGTCCAGTGAGGATGAAAACCATTGCCGGACTGCCCATGTGAGAGAGCGATGAACACCGAAGCACGACGCCCCAAAGGGCTGGGCAAGCGAGCCTGGCTGACGACGCACCTGGTCCGACGCCTTCTCCGCATCCTGGCGTGGTCGAACTTCGTCCACGTCACCGTGATCGGCCGCGACCGGATTCCGAAAACCGGTCCGGTCATCATCGCGAGCAACCACATCTCGATGCTCGACGCGGTTTTCCTCTGGGGAGCGCTCCGCCGTCGTGCCATCGCCATTGCCATGGCCGCACTGTGGTCCTGGCCGGTTATCGGCTGGCTTGTCCGCCGCCTGGGCCAGATTCCCGTCATTCGCCGCGACCCCGACTCCGGCCGCAATGCCATGGCCGAAGCGGAGCAAATTCTCCACCACGGCGGCGTGCTCATTATCTACCCGGAAGGCCGCCTGGTCGCACCCGGTGACCACGAGCCCTACAAACCCGGCGTAGCCAATCTGGCCCTGACAACCGGCGTCCCCATCATCCCGGTAGCCACCACCGGCACCAACAAAGTCCTCCCCATCCGCCGCGCCGCCACTGATGGTCACCCCTTCAACCGGCGCCACCCGGTAACCATCCACTTCGGCGCCCCCACCAACCCCGCCGACTTCGATGATCCCGAGAAACTGCTGGACCAACTCCGCCACCAAATCGAAGCCCTTCAAACCCCTCGACCCCGCCCCGCCCCCGACCACCCGACCGATTCCTGATGGCATCGTCATGTTCACGGTGTCCGGCTGAGGTTGCCGCGTGAATGTGCAAGTAATCCCAGGCCGGCTGTTCGAAGCGCCGACATCGGGGGCGACCGGGACGGACCGCCGAGCGTTCGGTGAATTCGTCGGTCCCCGAGGCGAACTCGTGTCCTGCGCGTTCGGCTGGACGGTTGCGGCCCACTCGGACGCCGGCCGGTTCGCCGTCGGTATCGGGGCGGGGAATCCTGGCGGTGGGACCTTTCATGCGGTGGTGCTCGTGCACGAAAACACGCATGCTTTCGCCCTCGTCGACGACCCATGACAAGGGCCCGTCTCTCATAGATGTCCTGAACCTCGAGCCGAGCTCCCACTCCACTCGTACGGCACCGGGCAGCCCCGAACCCGAACTCCAGGGGCCGACTGGGATTTCCGACGCGTGAAGGCAGAGCGCGGCTACGGGAGTACCGCGTCGGCTTCTATTTCGACCAGGAGGTCCGGGTCGATCAGTTGGGAGATTTCGAGCATGGTGGCGGCGGGGCGGATTTGGGCGAAGACTTCGCCGTGGGCCTTGCCTACTTCTTCCCAGCGGGAGATGTCGGTGACGTAGATTCGTGTGCGGATGACGTTTTCGAGGGAGGCGCCGACTTCGGTGAGCGCGGCGGCGATTCGGCGGAGGGCCTCGCGGGTTTGTTCGGCGATATCGTCGCCGCCTACGGGCGGGCCGTCGGGGGTGGCGGCGGTGGTGCCGGCCACCGCGATCCATTGGCCGACGCGGACCGCGCGCGAATAGCCGACGATCGGCTCCCATTGGGCACCTGAGGAAACAAGCTGTCGAACGGTCATCGTCCTATTCTGCACACCGCCGGGACTTGGGTGTTTCAGCAGACCCGAGCTACCTCCGCGCTACAGGCCGACGCCGTTGCGGAAGTGGTGCGTCACCGGTCGGGCAGGGCCTGGCACTCCCCGGCTTGCCACCGCTTGGTCGGCCCGGCCTCCCCGGGCGCGGTGGCCGGCTCGAGGGGTGGTTCGATCGGGGTATGAGCGAAGATGGAGAAGCCAGGCGAGCCGTGTCCGCAGAGCGTGAGGTAGCCGCGGGTGCCGCGCGGATATTCGAACTGATCGCTGATCCGGCGCAGCAGCCGCGCTGGGATGCGAACGACAATCTCGCACACGCGCAGCCCGGGCAGCGGGTGCGGTCGGTCGGTGACGTCTTCGAGATGACACTCACCAATGGAGCGGTCCGGGAGAATCGGATCGTCGAATTCGAGGAGGTGCGCCGAATCGCCTGGCTGCCTTCGGAACCCGGCGCGCAGCCTCCCGGGCACCTCTGGCGGTGGGAGCTGGAGCCATTGGGCGACAACCGGACCCGCGTGACGCACACCTACGACTGGACCGATCTGGCCGATGAGAAGCGCCTGGTCCGGGCGCGTGCCACCACTCCGGAGATGCTGCGGGGATCGGTGGATCGGCTCGCGGTGCTGGCCGAGGAGCAGTGATCGGCCTGCTGCACGCCCGGGGCTTTCAGGAGGCCGCGTCTTGGAGCTCGCGCACCGCCGCGGTGGTGTAACGGTAGTCGTCCAGCGGGAAATGCCGGTTCTCCCAATACATTTCCAGCTGCGTGGAGGGCCGGAAGGCCGCGCCATCGCCCTGGTAGTTGATGTAGTAGGTGTTCGAGGTGATGCAGCCCTGGGTGAACAGGTGGGTCCGCTTGGCCCGCCTGTCCATCCGGGCGAAGTACTCGTCGTGCGGCTGCTGCCGCACCTCCACCCGGGTCGCGCCGCGCCGGCGGGCCTCTCCGATGACCCGGGCCGCGTGCGCCGAGGTCGATTCGATCAGCGGGATATACGAGCCGGGCGCGTAGGCGTAGGGCCCGACGATCAGGAAGGCATTGGGGAACCTGGGCACCGACACCCCCTGATAGGCCTGGAAGCGGTGCTCGTCCCAGAACTCGCCCAGCTCGAGCCCGTCGCGACCGTAGATCGGATAGGGCGGCGTGTACCCCTTCTCCATCACCTTGAATCCGGTGGCGCACAGCACCATATCGAATTCCCGCTCCCGCCCGTCCGCGCTGACGACGCCGGTCGGCGTGAAATGCTCGATGGCCTCGGTGACCAGATCGACATGCGGCAGCGTGAAGGTCTTGAAATAGGAGTTCGAGATCGACGGCCGCTTGCACCCGAACCTGTAGTCGGGCGTCAACTTGCGGCGCAGCTCGGGATCGCGCACCTGACTGAAAAGAAAGGCCTTCATGGCGGTTTCGGCCGCCGTCATGCCCATCGAGGTCAATCGCGGATAGTTGGAGATGGCCAGCCCGGCTCCCAGACCCGCGTTCACGCCCACATTGCCGACGAAGCGCACCGTCCGCTGCAATGGGGCGAAGTTGAGCACCGCATTCGCGACCGGCCCCATGGGGAAGTCCACCTTGGGTCCGATCCAGATGGCCCGCCGCTGATACACGGTCAGCTGCGCGACCTCCTTGGCCAGTTCGGGAATCACCTGCAGCGCCGTGGCTCCGGTGCCGATCACCGCCACCCGCTCACCCCGGTAGTCGTAGTCGTGATCCCACCGGGAACTGTGCATGATCTTGCCGGTGTAGTCGCCGATCCCCGGAATATCCGGATTGTGCGGCTGCTCCAGCCCGCCGACCGCGCCGATCACATAGCGTGCCGTGATCTCCGCGCCGTCCTCGAGAGCGATCCGCCATACGTCCCGCTCCTCGTCGAAAACCCCTCGCACGACGCCCGATCCGAGCCGCAGCTTGCCGCGCAGCCCCTGCCGATCGACGACCTCCTCCGCGTACCGCTGCAATTCCGTGCCCGGCGCGAAGAACCGCGACCAGTGCGACCGCGGCTGAAACGAGAAGTTGTACACCGGCGACGGAATATCCACGGCCACACCGGGATAGGTGTTGGTCAGCCAGGTGCCGCCGACCTTCGGCCACTTGTCGACGAGGACGAAGTTCTCGACCCCGATCCGGCGCAGCGCGACACCCGCGCCGATCCCGCCCAGACCCGCGCCGACGATCACGACCTCATGGGTGGGCCGGGGCTGGGAACCATTGGTAGCGCTCATGGCTGAGACCTCATGTCCTGGACGAATCGGATTCGAGAGAGTCGCCGGACTCGGCCGTCGCGCGCGCCCGCGCGATGACCTCCGGAAGCTGTTGCCGCCGTAGCTTGCCCGCGGTCGTGCGCGGCAGTTCGGGTACGAACACGATGTCGCGCGGCACCTTGTAGCCGGCCAGCGTGGCCTTGATGTGCCGTTGCAGGGTGCGTGCCCCGGCGTGCGCCCCGGCCCGGAGCACCACGGCCGCCGCCAGCCGCTGCCCGAAATCGTCGTCGGGCACCCCCACGGCCCCGGCGTCGGCCACCGCCGGATGAGCCAGCAGCGCCTCCTCGACCTCCTGGGGGAAGACGTTCTCGCCGCCGGAGACGATCATGTCGTCGGAGCGGCCGTCCACGAACAGCCGGCCCTCGGCATCGACATGCCCGAGATCACCGGAGTCCATGTGCTGTCCGACCATGTCCCTGGTCCGGCCGTCGCTGTAGCCGGCGAACAGGCTCGGGTTCTTGTTGACGATCCGCCCGGTGACACCGGCGGGCACCTCGTGGCCCTCGCCGTCGACGATGCGGATGTCCACGATCCCGGCCAGCGGCCGCCCCACCGTCCCGGGCGCGGCCCTCAGGTCCGCGGGCGTGGCGAAGGTCCCCACACCGGTCTCGGTGGAGGCGTACGCGTTGAACAGCACCTCGCCGAACTCGTCCATGAAGGCGGTGGCCAGCCAGGGCGGCAGGGGAGCGGCCCCGCACATCACCATGTGCAGGCTCTCGAGGTGATAGCGGCGGCGGTCCGCAGCCGGGAGATCCATGATGCGTTTGAGCATGGTCGGCACCAGGCAGGCGATCTGCACACCGTGTCGCTCGATATCGGCGAGCACGGTCTCGGCGTCGAACCGGTCGTGCACGATGGCGGTCGACCCGAGCAGGAATGCCGCGCCGATCGCCAGGAACCCGTAGGTGTGATGCAGCGGCGGCGCGATCACCATGGGCCGGCCGAGCCGCGGAATCGGTTCGATCCGGGCCAGGTCGCTGAGCGCGAGCACCATGCGTGGGCTCAGCCCGGCCAGCACGGACCGCGCGCCGAGTGTGCGGGGCACACCTTTGGGTACTCCGGTGGTGCCGCCGGTGAGCAGAATGATCGTGCCCCCGCCTGCGGGTTCGCGCACCGGTGGCCCACCCGCGGCGACCAGCCCCGCGACGGTGGGCAGGCCGTCCGCAGCCCCCCGCACCACCACCCGCCGACCCCGATAGCCGGATTTGTCTATCGCGGTATGGAATTCGCCGTCGTACAGCAACAATTCCACGCGTTCGCGGTCGAGCACCTCACCGATCTGCGGCCCGGCGAAGCCGTAGTTCAACGGCACCAGATCCGCCGACAGCCGCGCCGCCGCATAGGCCGCGATCACGAATCCGCGGTGATTGCGGCACAGCACCCCGACCCGCTGCCCACGCCGCACATCCCAGCGCGCCCGCAGCGCCGCCGCCAGCCGCTGCACCTGCCGATCCAGCTCGGCGGCGCTGATCGGGCCCTCGTCGTCGATCATGGCGGGCCGATCGGGGAACCGCGCGGCGCACACCGACAGGGCCGTGGCCGGCCCCATCCCTTCGCGTAAGGCCCGGGCCAGCTGGGGAATCCGGGTGGGCGGCACCAGGTTCAGCGCGCCGCTGGCCGGAATCCACCCGGCCACCGTCACCGCGTCGTCGAGCAGGTTGGCCGCCCGCTCGACCCGCCCGATCGGCCCGGCCCAGTCGACCGGCCGATTGTTCCAGTTCCCGGCCTTCGCATAGGTGGTCAGCAACCGTTGCGCCGCACGGGAATTGTCCAGTGCATAGGACAGGGGCGCGCTCGCCCGCTCCCACCACGGCCGGATCGCCAGCGGGCGGTCCACGATTGCCCGGCACACCATGCTCGCCGCCTCTTCGGTCGACATGCTCGGGGTGTAGCGATAGATCCGGTACGGACCCAGCATGTCCGAGCGCACCAGCTGCAGGTGAACAGTCGTGACATCGATGCCGTCCGCCCGCAATTCCGGTGCGGCGCCGCGCATCCAGGAATTGAACGCCGACTTGGAGGCGATATAGGCCGTCCAGCCGACACCCGGGCCGTGCACACCGGCGGTACTGATATTGACGATGTGCCCCTGGCGGCGCCCCCGCATGGACGGCAGCAGGCTCAGCACCAGACGCATGGGGCCGAGAAAGTTGATGCGCGCGGTGTCGTCGAAATTGTCCCAGCGGTCCAGCGAATCCGACAGCCAGCGGCGAATCGATTTACCGGCATTGTTGACGAAGACATCCACGTGCCCGTGCTCGGCCAGCACGCGGTTGATGAGTGCCGCGCAGGCCTCGGTATCGGAGAGATCCGCCGGATAGGGGTGGACGGTTCCCGGGAATTCCGCTGTCTCCGTCCGCAATTCCGCCAGCAGGGACTCGCGGCGGGCGACCGCGAGCACGGTCGCGCCATTGGCGGCCAGGCGCCGCGCGGTGGCGCGCCCGACGCCCGAGGACGCACCCGTCACCAGGATCACCCGGCCCCTCACGGCCGGTGCCAGGCGGCGGTCGCTGACGCCGTATCCGGTCGCGCCCAGCGCGATCCGGACCGATTTCGGCAGTTCCATCATGGGCTCGACTTCCTTGTCGAACGGCGGGGTCGAGCGGGCAGCCGCTCGAATTCGCCATTCTCGAGATGCAGCGTCCAGCGGCGCCGGTCCTCGTCCCACTCCTCGCCGACCACGGTGGTCCCGAACCGGATGTGCGGATACAACCCGAACCGCCGCGCCACCGCCATGTGATATCGCTTCACCTCCGCGCCGGAGGCGAACAGCCTGCTCCAGTTGGGGTTTCGCGCGAACGAGTACTGGTAGGCCAGGGACGGGATATCGACTTCGAGCCCCGGGTAGTGGTTTTCGTGCCAGCTGCCGCCGGCCTCATCGGCCCGTTCCAGCAGGACGAAGTCGCGCACCCCCGCCCGCTTCGGCTCGACCCCCGCGGCAATGCCGCCGGGTCCCGCTCCGATGACGGCGACCTCGTGGTCCGGAGCCGAAAGCTCAGGAGGGCGGATGTCTTTGGATGCAGTGGTCACGACGGGGACCTTCCGGACAGACTCTGGCGCTACGTTGCGCCTGTCACCCCAGGGTAGTTCTGTCTGGGACAGTGATCAAGACCCTGGGGCGACGGTGATCCCGCACCCCCGTCCGGTGCGGCTCAGCCCGCCGCGAACCCGGTCGCCGCCGCGTCCGCCCGCCGCCGCCGCCCGGCATCGAGATCGGCCGGCTGCCCGCCGCGTGCCCGATGCCGGTCCATGACCGCGCTCAATTCCGGTGACCAGCGCAGAATCTCGGCGCGCATCGGCCCGGTCGTCCCCAGCTGCGCGACCAGCCCCAGCAGGGTGACCAGCCCGCGCTGGAACGGCATCAGATACGCGGGTATCCCGAGCTGACGGTACACATTGTCGAGCCTGGGGCTCATGGCGTCGCGGGTGCGGCCGCGCAGCCACTCGGTGTCGACCCGGGACGTCTCGTGCCGCAGCAGTTCGGTGAACGGCAGCAGCTTCTCGGCCAGCCCCGCGCTGTCCAGGCCGCGCTGCCCGTCGGTGAACCCGTGGCTGCGCGTGGCCAGGTCCAGCTCGGCCGGTCCGCCATTGATGAGCGCGTCGGCCAGGTCGTGCACCAGCGCCGGGAACTGGGCCGGCGGCCACGCCGGGCAGGCCCCGAAATCCACCACGCCCAGGCGGCCGTCGGGCAGCACCCGGAAATTGCCCGGATGCGGATCGCCGTAGAGCAGCCCCGAGCGTGGCGCGGACGACCAGAAGAACCGGACCGCCAGCATGCCCATCCGGTCGCGCTCGGCCTGCGCGCCCGCGGTGATCAAGCGGGACAGCGGAATTCCGTCCAGCCACTCGCCGACGATCACATCGCCGCTCTGCGCCACCACCTGCGGCACCCGGAAATCCGGATCCCCGGCGTAGGCTTCCGCGAAGCGACGCTGGCTCTGTGCCTCGGCCGTGAAATCCAGTTCCATGCGCAGGCATTCGGCCAGCTCGTCCACCACCGCGCGACCGTCGGCGTGCGGCGCGAAAACCGGTGTCAGCCAGGCCAGTCCGCGCAGCCGCTGCAGATCGCTGTCCACGGCCGCGCGGGCGCCGGGGTACATCACCTTGACCGCAACCGCCCGGCCGTCGCGCCAGATCGCCCGATGCACCTGGCCGATGGTGGCCGAGGCGGCCCGGCGATCGTCGAACTCCCGGAAGTTGTCCCGCCAATCGGGGCCGAAGGACGCCGCCAGCACGGTGTGCACGGTGCGTGGCAGCATGGGCGGCGCGGCGTCCTGCAGCCGGGCCAGTGCAATCCGATAGGGCTCGGCCAGCTCCGGCGGCAGGGCCAGCTCGTAGATGCCCAGGACCTGGCCCAGTTTGGCGGCGCAGCCCTTCAATTCGCCCAGCACCTCGGCCATGTGCTCGGCGGTACGCAGCTGGATCTCCCGATCGATCTCACCCGCCGGCCGGCCCAGTGCGCGCTTGCCGGCCCCGGCCGCCTGCCGCCCGGCGTAGGCCAGCGGTACCGCGGCCAGCTTCGCGGTGCGAATCACCTTGCGGGCGGGGGGATTCCCGCCGATGTCCGGATCCTCCCGTCGCGCACCGCTTCGCCGCAAACTCATCGATCAACCAACCCCTAGTGCGCGTTTCGATCGAATGCGCATCAGGGAGTCTGCCACGAAGTGAAACTATGCGGTACGAAAATCTGTACGCCCCGGTACCGCGTCCTGAATAGTGGGATGCGCGAAGGGAATCCGCTGGTGGAGGGTCAGTGCTGCCGGGCGGTGACCAGGGCCAGATCGGTGAGCCGGTGCGCCCGGGCGATCTCGGCGGGCGTGAACGGCTCCCCGGTGCGCAGGAAGGTCATGGCCGCGAGATCGTCGTGCGGGCCGATCTCGAGCAGGGTGCCGCCGGGCACGCGGCCCGGGTCCGGATCCGGAACGTATTGCGCACCCAGCAGTTCGGCGATGACCAGCGGCAGTTCCGCGGGATCGGCGGCCACCCGCGCGGCCAGTCCCAGCGCCCGTGTCTGGCCGTCGACCAGAGTGAGCGCCGACGCGGGCCAGATGCCGGCGGCGACCCCGCCCGCGCGGGCGATGGCCTGGGTCAGTCGCAGCGGACCGATCTCGGCCGGCGTCGAGACCACCAGCTCGTCGAGCACGCCGTTCTCCAGGTGATGCACGTGCACGGCGAGGATGTTGGCCCGCCGGTCGGCGAGCTGCTTGGCCAGCAGTTCCAGCCGCCCGGGCTTGTTGTCCAGGTGCACCCGGATACGCCACAGCCGCTCGGCGTTGTCGAGGCGGTGGCGGTGGCGCAGTTCCGGGGCGTGCAGCCAGCGGCCGAGATAGCGCATCGCACCGGGTTCGACCACCCAGATGACGAGAATGGTGGCGGTGACGGCCAGCACGGAAACCGTTGCCAGATAGGGCAGTTCGAAGTGGATGACAAGGGCGTGCAGGGCGAGCTCGACCGGTAGGACCGCGGCGAGCTTGGCCAGCGCCATGCGGGTGCGCTTCGGATGGGGCAGACGACCGCAGACTTCGCAGGCCAGCGTATGGATCTCGGTTTGCCTCATGTTCACCACAGTGCTGGACGCACGTTTCCCCAGCCATGGTGCGGTGTAAAGATGGGGTGACGGAACCCGGCAAACCTCCTGCCGCAGCTGGTCATTCGGTGAAGCGGGCCACAGTCGCGCCGGAGCTGTGCCCCGGCGCACATCGATTGCCCCCTATTTGGGCGGTAGCGTCTTGGCGAAGTCGACCCCGCGCCGCACCCACTCGTCGAGTGCATCGTCGTCGGCGACGGTCGCGGTGGTGACGCGCAGCCACCCGTTCATCTTCTTGCCACCCATCTCCATCGGCTCGACCGACCCCGCCCGCAGCAGCGCCGCGGAGGTGTCCGGATCGGTGCGTACCATCAGCCCGCCCTTGCCGCTGGCGGCGACGGCCATATTGCCGCCCACCAGAAACGCCAGGCCGCCGAACATCTTCTTCTCGACCACATTGACCAGTTCGGGCCCGAGTGCGTCCCTGATCCGGTCGGCCAGCTCCTCGTCGTATGCCATACCCGGCATTGTGAACCACCCGACCGACAGTTCGAGGCCGCGGCGCGCACTCGGGGCCCGACCGGCCGCGGACCGGAGAGACCATTCCGGCAGGTGTCGGCAGGTTCCCGGTGAGGTACACATGATTGGTGGAAGCCCCGCCGACAGTGGGTGTCGAAGAGGAGTTTCTCCTCGTGGATCCGCGCAGTGGCGTGCCGGTCGGCAGAAATGCCGACGTCGCCCGGACCGCAGCGGATCTCGGCATTGACCTGCAATTGGAAATCATGCGGTGCCAGGTGGAGACCAGCACCCGCGTGCACACGAATACCGGTGATCTGCTTCGGGAACTGCGGGAATTGCGGCGCGGCGCCGCGGCCTGCGCGGAGAAGAACGACGCGCTGCTGCTCGCCGCGGCGGTACCGCCGACCATTCCCGACGATCTCGCCATCACCGCCAACCCGCGCTACAGCCGGATCGTCGAGAGCTTCGGCCGGCTCGCGCACGAACAGGGCCTGTGCGGCTGCCACGTGCACGTGGCGGTGCCCGACCGGGCCGCCGCGCTGCAGGTGAGCAACTTCCTGCGGCCCTGGCTGCCCCTGCTGCTGGCGCTGACCGCCAACTCGGCGATCTACCGCGGCGTCGAAACCGGCTACCACAGCTGGCGTCATATCCTGTGGCGGCGCTGGCCCAGCGCCGGTCCGCCGCCGTACTTCGGTTCGGTCGCCGAGTTCGAGGCGGCCGTGGAGTCCATGCTGTCGCTGGGCGTCATCCTGGATCGCAAGATGGTCTACTGGGATGTGCGGCCCTCCAGCTCCTTTCCGACGGTGGAGGTACGGGTCAGCGATGTGCCCGCCACCGTGGAGGAGTCGGCGCTGCTGGCCAGCCTGGTGCGCGCCTGCGCAATGACCGCCCGCACAACCGATTCCGTGCCCGTCGTCGCGGAAGACACACTGCGCGCGGCATATTGGAAGGCGGCGCACGAGGGCATCGACGGGACCGGCATCGATCCGCTCGACGGGAGCACGGTCCCGGTGGCGGACCTGCTGACCCGGCTCATCGACCGCATCCGGCCCGCCCTGGAACAGCTGGACGACCTCGCCTTCGTCACCGACACCGTGGCCGCGCTCCTGGCGCGCGGCAACGGTGCGCGGCGTCAGCTCAATGCCTTCCGAACCCGCGGCCAGCTCTCGGACGTGGTGGGTGAACTGGCCGAGGCCACGCTCTATTCGTGCCGATAGTCCCCGGGTTCAGGGCATCGGCTGATCGTCGACGATCATGTCGTAGTTGACCTTCGAGCCCTCCACGTTCGTGGTCTTGGCGGTGACGCCCCAGCGGGTGCCGTCGGATTCGGTCACCACGCACCGGATGGTCGAGCCGGTGGCGCCGCGCAGCAGGCCGTTGCAGGTAGAGGATTGCGGGGCGGCGCCCACCTTCGACTGGTAGAAGTTCGAGACAGTGGAGGCCACGTCGTCCGGCGCCACGAAGGCGTCGGTCAGGGTCAGGTCGTAGTAGACGTCCTTGCCGTCCACCTTGGTGACCTTCGCATCGATCGCCCAGGTCTGCCCGTCGGCGGAGGTGGCGGTGCAGGTCTGGGTGGCGTCCACCTTGGCGGGCAGACTGCCGTCGCAGGTCACGGTTTTGGCGTCCTCGTGCGACTTGTCCTTGTAGAAGCTGGTGGCCTTCGTCTGCACGTCACTCTTGCTCACCGAGTCCGAACCGGAGGATGAGCACCCCACGGCGAGAAGCGGCACGAACGTCAGGGCCAGAGCGGTTGTCAGGTTTCTCATGGACAACTCTAGGCGCCGGTTTGCCGCGAAAAACTTGAAAATGAGCTTACGAAACCGGCGAGTCCGGCGTGTCCGGGGTGGGCGCGCCGCAGTGTGGGGCGGATTGGGGAGCTCGACAGATGACCGGTCCGGTGACATGCGCCGGACCGGTCCTACTGCCGTGCCGCATCGGGTCAGTTCACCCCGGCGCGCCACTCCTCGAGCTGCGGGGATTCCGCTCCGATGGTGGTGGATTCGCCATGCCCGGTGTGCACCAGGGTCTC
The DNA here is from genome assembly GCF_044766925.1 of Nocardia sp. NPDC101769. Classification (NCBI taxonomy): domain Bacteria; kingdom Bacillati; phylum Actinomycetota; class Actinomycetes; order Mycobacteriales; family Nocardiaceae; genus Nocardia; species Nocardia sp. NPDC101769. The sequence continues at coordinate 17,175 of NZ_JBIWMX010000038.1, forward strand.
CGGCGGCAGGGTGAGCAGGCGGTCGGCGATCGACTCGACAATGGTGCCGAAGTCCGAGTAGGACCGCCCGGTGGCGCCCGGCCCGCCGTGGAACAGGGTGTCGCCGGTGAACACCACGCCCAGGTCGGGGGAGTGGAAGCAGACCGCGCCCGGGGCGTGCCCCGGCGTGTGCAGCACGTACAGTTCGGTCCCGCCGACCTCGATCACCTGTTCGTCGGACAGCTCGCCGTCGGGGCTGGTTTCCGGATGCGTGTGCTGCCACAGCACCAGGTCGTCGGGATGCATGAGCACGGGAGCGCCGGTGGCCCTGGACAATTCGGGCGCGACGCGAATGTGGTCGTCGTGCGCGTGGGTGACCAGGATGGCCTTGACCTTGCGGGTGCCGATGACATCCAGGATCGCCTCGACATTGTGCGGCGCGTCGATGACGACGCACTCCAGGTCGTCGCCCACCACCCAGACATTGTTGTCGACGTCGAAGGTCTCGTTGTCGAGGCTGAAGGTGCCGATGGTGACGGCATGGTCGATGTGCGCCATCAGAGCACCACCACCGAGCGCAGCACGTCGCCGTGATGCATCTTGGTGAAGGCTGCCTCGACATCGTCCAGCGCGATGGTCTCGGAGACGAACCCGTCCAGGTCCAGCCGGCCCTGTTTGTAGAGTTCGACGAGATAGGGGAAGTCGCGTGAGGGCAGGCAGTCGCCGTACCAGGAGGATTTCAACGATCCACCGCGTGAGAAGAAGTCGATGAGCGGCATCTCGAGGGTCATGTCCGGTGTCGGCACGCCCACCAGCACCACGGTGCCCGCCAGATCGCGCGCGTAGAACGCCTGCTTCCAGGTCTCCGGGCGGCCCACGGCATCGATCACCACGTCCGCGCCGAAGCCGTCGGTGAGTTCCCGAACCCGTTCCACCGCATCCTCTTTGGCGGCATTGACGGTGTGGGTGGCTCCGAATCCGATGGCCCACTCCAGCTTCCGCTCGTCGATGTCGACCGCGATCACGGTGGTCGCGCCCGCCAGCTTCGCGCCCGCGATGGCGGCGTTGCCGACACCGCCGCAGCCGATGACGGCGACCGAATCACCGCGGCTCACCCCACCGGTATTGATGGCCGCGCCCAGCCCGGCCATGACACCGCAGCCCAGCAGCCCCGCCGCGGCGGGGGACACGCTCGGGTCCACCTTGGTGCACTGCCCGGCGTGCACCAGGGTCTTCTCGGCGAAGGCCCCGATGCCCAGCGCCGGGGTCAGTGGGGTCCCGTCGGTGAGCGTCATGGGCTGGGAGGCATTGAAGGTCGAGAAGCAGTACCAGGGCTTGCCTTTGCGGCAGGCGCGACACGAACCGCACACCGCCCGCCAGTTCAGGATGACGAAATCCCCGGGCTCCACATCGATGACGCCCTCGCCCACCGATTCCACGATGCCTGCGGCCTCGTGCCCGAGCAGGAACGGGAATTCGTCGTTGATGCCGCCCTCGCGGTAATGCAGGTCGGTGTGGCACACCCCGCAGGCCTGCACCCGCACCACGGCCTCACCCGGACCCGGGTCCGGGATGACGATGTCGGTGACTTCCACCGGGGCGTTCTTCGAGCGTGCAATGACGCCGCGCACAGTTTGGGACAACGAAATTCCTTCCTGGCTAACCGCAATGCCTTCGACTATCGCATCCGACCCCGCCCACGTCATCTATTACCCCGGGTGACGGAAAATGAATCTCCTTGTGGCCGATCACAACCTGTGGCCTTTCACAACAGGGATTCCCCGGCCGCCTCGGCGATCGTAGCGGCCACGAGGGTCAAAGCGGGGGAGTCGAGCCGCCATTGCTGCCAGTAGAGCGGGACATCCACGAATATCTTCTCGTCCAGCGGAATCAGCTCGTCCTCGGGGCGGATCATGAGGTCTGGGATCATGCCCCAGCCCATACCGGCGGATACCGCGTCATTGAATCCGGCCGAGGACGGGATGTAATGCCGGGGCGGATCCACGGGCTTGCGGGTGTAATGGCGCATGAGCCGGAACTGCAGATCGTCCTTGCGGTCGAACAGCACCACGGGCGCGTGTGCGAAGGATTTCGCATTCGCGCCGTCGGGGAACCAGGTGCGGGCGAAGGCGGGCTGTGCCATGGGCCGATAGCGCATGGCCCCCAGCCGCCGCACCGTGCAGCCCTGCACCGGTGCGGCGGTGGAGGTGATGGCCGCCATGACGGTGCCGTCGCGCAGCAAGCGCGTGGTGTGTTCCTCGTCCTCGCGATGGATGTCGAACGACACCCCGGCGGCGGCACGGCCGAGCGCGGGAATGACCCACGTCTGCAGTGAATCGGCATTGACGGCTATGGGAATGACCACCCGGGCGGCGCCGGGCTGGTGCACGTCGCCGAGTTCGCGCGCGGTATCGCCGGTGAGCAACTGGATCTGGCGGGCCAGTCGCAGCATCGTCAGCCCGGATTCGGTGGGCTGCACCGGTTTGGTGCGCTGCACCAGGATGCGGCCCGCGGCGTCCTCCAGCGCCTTGATGCGCTGGCTGATTGCCGAGGGCGTGACACTGAGTCTGCGGGCGGCGGCGTCGAAGGTGCCCTCGCTGATGACGGCGTCGAGGGCGCGCAGTTGGTCGAGCTGCAGGTCCATAGTAAGCAATCGTAATGGTGCCTCAGAATCTTTAGCTGGCCTGGTGCTGGACGACTGCCCTACTTTCTATCGAGTGAACGCATCATCGGCGGCCCTGGCGGCCATCTCGGGACTCGGATTCGGCCTGTCGCTCATTGTGGCGATCGGCGCGCAGAATGCCTTCGTGCTGCGTCAGGGGATCCGGCGCGAGCATGTCCTGCCGGTGGTCGCGGTGTGCATCGGCTCCGATGTGATCCTCATGATCCTGGGTGTCGCGGGCTTCGGGGCGATCGTGAACTCGGCCCCGATGGTCATGACCATCGCCAGGTACGCGGGGGCGGCCTTCCTGCTGGGCTATGCCGCGCTCGCTGCCAAGCGCGCGTTCTCCGCCTCGGCCCTGTCCGCGGGCGGCGGCGCGCCCATCGCGCTGGGCGCGGCCGTGGCCACCTGCCTGGCCGTCACCTGGCTCAACCCGCACGCCTATCTGGACACGGTCGTGCTGCTGGGTTCCTTCGCCAATACCTATGCCACCCCGGATCGCTGGTTCCTCACCGCGGGAGCCATTGCGGGCAGCCTGATCTGGTTCGTCTCGCTCGGTTTCGGCGCGCGGCTGCTGGCCCCGGTCTTCGCGAAGCCGCGCGCGTGGCGGGTGCTGGATTCGATGATCGCGCTTGTCATGACGGGTCTCGCTGTCGGTTTGCTGGTGAGCTGACACCACAGGCGGTAGTGACGACGGTCACGGTCGGGCCTGTCACATGTCGGCGTGCGCCGGTGTCTCATGGGGCATGCAGCAAGAACAGAACAAGGCGACCTTCAAACTCCTGCACGACGTGGTGAGTACCGGTGACATGGAACTGATCTCGAAGACCATCCACGAGATCACCCAGCCGGACGCCATCCTCAATGTTCCGTTCCCGGTCGACCATTCGGGCGCGGCGGGGCTCGAGCAGATCATGCGCGCCTTCGTGACCGGCTATCCCGACATCGAGCTGGACGTCGTGGACATGATCGCCGAGGGCGACAAGGTGGTCGGCCGGACCGTCGTCACCGGCACCAATGACGGCGCGTTCCTGGGCCGCCCGGCGACCGGGAAGGCCGTGCGGTACAACGAGATCTTCATCATGCGTTTCACCGACGGCCGGATCGCCGAGGTGTGGGGCGTGGCCGACACCCTCACCCAGCTGATCCAGCTGGGTGTCGTCACCCTGTAGGAGATCGGTTTCAGGGCACGGCTTTCCATGCGCCGATGTAGTTGCCGTTGTTGTTTCCATTGGTGGGCAGGCAGTAGACGGCCCGGCCGCTGGATGACTTGGCGACCACATCCTTCTTGAGATTGCAGATCTGGCCGGGCTCGTGCGTTCCGCTGGCCACGGGGCCCGGGCTGTCCCACGCATAGGTCGGTGTGGTCGATCCCGCGCGGCGGGAGCACAGCAGCTGGGTGCCGTTCGGGGCGTAGCTGAAGGTCCCGGCTTCGCTCGCGTTGCACGGGAATCCGAGCGAGGGCGTGCTGACCGACAGCCAGCGGAGCGTGCCGTCTCCGGCCGCGTTGCAGGTCAGGACCGATCCGTCGCCGGCGACAGCGGTCTGGCCGGGCTGGGTGCAGGTCCCGCTGACCGCGGCCGCGCTGGTCGTCGGGGCGGTCGTGGTGGTGGTCGTGGTGGTGGTGGCCGTGTCGGGCGCCGTGGTCACCTCGTCCACCTGTGCGGTCGTCGTGGGTGACGCGGATGTGGTGGTCGTGAGCAGGATTCGCGTCGGCGCGGGGCCCTTCGTGGCGTTCGGGGCCGCGTCCCAGCTGCCGTGGCCGGACAGGAGCAGGCCGCCGATGGCCAGCAACGCTACGACGATCGTGGCCGTGAGGCCGATGATCACGTACCGGCTGGCCTGCGAATTTCGCGGCCGGCCGCCTGGTCCGGCCTGCTGCCCGTCGTGGTCGTCGCGCACCGCGTCGAACACGACGGTGTCCTGCGTCCACAGCTCGTCCTGCGGATGATAGCCCGGTGGTATCGAATTGCCGCTCATCCCAATAGCTCTCGTCTCGGTGGTCCCGCTGTGATCACCGGGCACACCGAAGGGTAAACGCGGCGGCCGCGCTGCGATAGCCGAAGTTTCAGCGGCGGATGTCGGCCAGCCGCACCGGCTTGCCCTGATGCCGGGACAGCTCGCAGGCCTCGGCGATGTAGAAGGCCTCCAGGGCGTCGGCGGGCGGGCACGGATTGGCCAGCCGGCCGGTGATCACACCCAGGAAGGTGGCCAGCTCCTCGGCGTAGGCGGCGTGGAAGCGGTCCATGAAGCCCGGATAGGCGGGCAGGGCCGACGGCGCCTGGCCGGGTTCGACCGAGTGCAGCGGGGCGCGCTCGTCGAGCCCGACGATGGCATTGCCCTTGGAGCCCAGCACTTCCAGCCGCACGTCGTAGCCCGCGCCGTTGTAGCGGCTGAGCGCCACATTGGCCAGTGAGCCGTCGTCGAGACGCAGCACCACCGCGGCGGTGTCGACATCGTCCGCGTCGGCGAAGAACCGCTCCCCGCGATTGGATCCGGTGGCGTAGACCTCCACCACCTCGCGGCCGCTGACCCAACGGATGATGTCGAAATCGTGGACGCCGCAATCACGGAACAGCCCGCCCGAGCGCGGAATGTAGTCGGCGGGCGGTGGCGCGGGGTCGAGGGTGGTGGCGCGCAGGGTGTGGATCCAGCCCAGGTCCCCGGCGGCGACGGCGGCGCGCGCGGCCCGGTATCCGGCGTCGAAGCGGCGCTGGAAGCCGATCTGGACCGGGACGGTCGAGCGCTCCACGTGTTCGACCACCCGCAGCGTGCCCAGAATGTCGGCGGCGATGGGCTTTTCGCAGAAGACCGGGATGCCGCGGTCGACGGCGGCGGTGATGAGGGCCGGATGGGAGTCGGTGGCGGTGGTGATGACCAGGCCGTCGATACCGGCGGCGAAGAGCGCCTCGATATCGGGCGCGTACTCCACCTCGAGTTTGTCGGCGGTGGCGCGGGCGCGTTCGGCATCGGTGTCGGTGACGGCCACCGTACCCACGCCCGGCAGGGCCCTGAGGGTTTCGGCGTGGGAGGTGCCGATGCGGCCGGTGCCGGCGAGGCCCACTGTGATCGGGGACATGGCGATGGCTCCTGTCAGTCGCGGGGTGGGGCGGTGGTCGAGCGGATGACCAGTGAGGGTTCCAGGCGTTTGCGCACCGGATCGGTGCGGTCGGCGCGCAGTCGCTCGGTGAGGGCCTCCACGGCCAGCCGCCCGATGCGGGTGCGCGGCTGGTCGATGGTGGTGAGCGCGACGTGCCGCAGCGTCGCCAGCGAGGTGTTGTCGTAGCCGACGACCGAAACGTCCTCGGGCACACGCAGTCCCGCCTGTTCGAGCGCGGCCATCGCGCCCACGGCGTTGAAATCGTTGCCGCACACCAGTGCGGTGGGAAAAGCGCTGGGGGAGAAGATGTTCAGCAGGGTGCGGACGGCGGCCGCGCCCGCCTCGTCGGTGTGCTCGCTGGGAATCACCATGGGTTCGAGGTGGTAGCGAGTCATGGCGGTGGTGTAGCCCTTGCGCCGTGGCGGCGCCGCGAAGGCCGCGCCGCCGTCGAGGTGCACGATGCGCCGATGCCCCAGGGCGACAAGGTGATCCACGGCCAGTGCCGCGCCGAGCTCGCCGTCGTCGTTGACCGTGTCCACGGCCGGGCTGGTGGAGGTGCGCGAGACCAGGACGACCGGGCAGCTCGTCGCCGCGTCGCGAATGGCGGAGGCCGGCAGCACCGGGGAGAGCAGGATGACCCCGCCCGGGCGGAAGGCCAGCAGGCTCTCCAGCGCGGTCCGTTCCCGTGTCGCGCTGCGGCGGCCGGTATTGAGGATGAGCTCGAGCCCGGCCTGCCGTGCCGCCTCGTCCATGCCCTCGACGACATCGGCGAAGAAGGGATTGCGCAGGTCGGACACCATGACGCCGACGATATTGGAGGTCCGGCTGGCCAGCGACCGCGCCATGGCGTGCGGCTGGTAGCCGAGTTCGGCGGCAGCGGTGAGCACCGCGCGGCGGCGGTGCTCGCTGACCTTGGGGGAGTTGCGCATAACCAGCGAGACCAGCGCCCGGGAGACGCCGGCGCGGGCGGCGACGTCCTCCATGGTCGGTCTGGTCATGGTCGCCTCCCGTCGGTATCGATGTGTGTCGCACGCTACAGCGTCGCCGTGGGTGGAGGCAATGGAGCGCTCTAATCGGATATTCCGGACTCCGGTATCCGGCCTCATTTCGCCTGGAAGACAGCATTTTCCGCGTTGCTCAGTACTTTTCGGCACATGTCGGACCCTTGACACGAGAGTGAGCCACGTTACATTGTTGGAGCGCTCCAACGAGCCTCACCGATGGCCAACGACGGGTCTGGGAAGTGCTGATGACCGAACCGCTCCATCCGCTGCGTATCACCCCTCTGCGTATCACCCCCTTGCGTATCGCCGCCGCGCCGATCTCCTGGGGAGTCTGCGAGGTCCCCGGCTGGGGGCATGTCCTGGAACCGGACATCGTCCTGGCCGAGATGGCAGACCTCGGCATCACCGCCACCGAGTTCGGCCCGCCCGGCTACCTACCCGATGACCCCGTCGAGCTACGAAAGACCCTGAACACCTACGGTATTGCGCCGATCGGCGGCTTCCTCGCCCTGGCACTGCACCGCGAACCCGACCGGGCCGCGGCCGCCGCCCGCGCCGCGGCCGAGCGGTTCGCGGCCGCCGGCGCCGAGATCCTGGTGCTGGCCGCCGCCACCGGGCAGGACGGGTACGACACCCGGACACCTCTCGGCGATCGCGAATGGCGGACCCTCATCGACACCGCGGCCGCGGTCGGCGAGATCGCCGCCGCACAGGGACTGCGCGTCGCCCTGCACCCGCATGTGGGCACCCACGTCGAGACGGCCGCCGAGGTCGATCGCTTTCTCGCCGACTCCGAGCTGGACCTGTGTGTGGACACCGGGCACCTGCTCATCGGCGGCACCGACCCGGTCGATCTGGTCCGCCGTCACGCGGATCGCCTCGGGCACATCCACCTCAAGGATGTCCGCGCGGCCGTGGCCGCCGAAGTGCGCAGCGGGAGTATCGAATACAGCGAGGCCGTCCGGCAGGGGCTCTACGTTCCGCTGGGTACCGGAGATGTCGATATCGCGGCCCTGGTCCACGCGGCGTACGCCGGGGGATACCGGGGCTGGTACGTGATCGAGCAGGACACCGCATTGGGTCCCGGCGCTACCGCCGAGGGTCCGACGGATGATGCTCGGCAAAGTCTGAGACACCTGGCCGAGATCGGCGCTGGTCTCGCCTCGGCTCGGATTTAGTGGGGAGGTGACGACGATGATGTCCGCAATCTCCCGATCGCGCCGCCCCCGCTGGCTGCGCCTGTCGCCCTGGCTCGCAGCGGCGGCCGTGCTCGCCGCCTGCAGCGGCCCCGGTGCCGATGTCACCGGACCCGCCCAGGCCCCCGTCGCGGTGGGCACGCTGAAGTCGGTGGCGGTGGTGACCCACGGCTCGCCCGGTGACGCCTTCTGGAACGTGGTCAAGAACGGTGCGGAAGCCGCCGGGAAGGACCTCGGCGTCCGGGTCGAGTACAACTCCTCGGGCGATCCGACCCAGCAGGCCAAGCTCATCGACAATGCCGTGGCCCAGGGCGTGGACGGGCTGGTGGTGTCCATGGCCAATCCGGACGCGCTGAAGCCGTCGGTCGAGAAGGCCGTCGCCGCCGGGATTCCCGTGGTGACCATCAACTCCGGTGAGGCCGAGAGCGTCCAGTTCGGGGCCATCGGCCATGTCGGCCAGAGTGAGCGCCTGGCCGGTGAATCCGCCGGGAAGCGGCTGGCCGACGCCGGAAAACACAAGATGCTGTGCGTGATCCACGAGGCCGGGAATGTCGGTGCGAACGAACGCTGCGCCGGCGCGAGCCAGGGCTTCGGGACCGCGACCACGCTGCAGGTGGATATCAACAACCCGACCGATGGGCAGTCGCGCATCAAGGGCGCGCTGGAGGCCGATCGCTCCATCGACGCGGTGCTGACGCTGAATTCGCAGATCGCCGCCCGCGCGGTGGACGCGGTGCGGGAGTCCGCCTCGACGGCGACGGTGGCCACCTTCGACCTGAATTCCGATGTGGTGAGCGCGATCCGGGCTGGGACGCTGTTGTTCGCGGTGGATCAGCAGCAGTACGAGCAGGGCTATCTACCGGTGGTGATGCTGAAGCTCTACAAGTCGAACCTGAACACCGTGGGCGGCGGCCATCCGGTGCAGACCGGCCCGGCGTTCGTGGACAAGAGCAATGTCGATGCCGTCGCCGCGCTGGTCGGCCAGGGCACGCGGTGAACGGCCGGGAGACGATGAGATGACAACGACGACAACGACATCCGAGACCACGACGGCCGCGCCATCGCCGGATCGGCTGGCCATCCTCAACCGACTGGTGGCCCGCCCCGAGGTGGGCGCGCTGCTGGGCGCGGTGGCGGTCTTTGTGTTCTTCGGTCTGGTCACCACGAAATTCCTGAAGCCACTGGGCATTTCGACCTGGCTGGACGACGCCTCCACGCTCGGCATCATGGCGGTGGCGGTGGCCATGCTCATGATCGGCGGCGAATTCGACCTGTCCACCGGCGTGATGACCGCCTCCACCGCGCTGATCACCGGACTGCTGGCGGTGCACGCGGGCTGGAATGTGTGGCTCGCGCTGGTGGTTTCGCTGGCATTCGCGCTCACGGTGGGTGCGCTCAACGGGTGGGTGGTGATGCGCACCGGGTTGCCCAGCTTCATCGTCACACTGGGCACCTTTCTGGCATTGCAGGGTCTGAATCTCGGTGTGACGCGCTGGGCCACCGGCACCGTGCAGGTGTCGGGCGTGCGCGGCGCGGACGGATATCGGTCCGCCGGTTGGGTTTTCGCCTCCACCACCAAGATCGGCAATGCCAGCATCCAGGCGTCGGTGGTGTGGTGGATCGTGGTCGCCGCCATCGCGGCGATCGTGCTGGCGCGCACCCGGTTCGGCAACTGGATCTTCGCGGTCGGCGGTTCGCTGCCCACCGCCCGCGCGGTGGGCGTGCCGGCCACCCGCACCAAGATCCTGCTGTTCATGACCACCGCGTTCGCGGGCTGGATCGTGGGCGCGTGCAACCTCATGCGGTTCGCCAGCGTGCAGGCCAATCAGGGTGTGGGACTGGAATTCCAGTACATCATCGCCGCGGTGATCGGCGGCTGCCTGCTCACCGGCGGGTTCGGTTCGGTGGTGGGCGCGGCCATCGGGGCGCTCATCTTCGGCATGGCGCGGCAGGGCATCGTGCTGGCTGGGTGGAACAGCGACTGGTTCATGCTGTTCCTCGGCGTGCTGCTGTTCTCGGCCGTGCTGGTCAACAACGCATTCAAGAAGCGGGCGGAAAGGGTACGGCGATGACCGCGACGGACAACGACACCGGGACCGTGGTGCCGCTCATCGAAACGGCCGGCGTCGGAAAGAGTTACGGCGGCGTGGTGGCGCTGCGCGACGTGTCGACGGTGGTGAAAGCCGGTGAGGTCACCTGCGTGCTGGGCGACAACGGCGCGGGCAAATCGACGCTGATCAAGATCCTGGCGGGCGTGCACCAGCACGACACCGGGGAGCTGCGCATCGACGGGCAATCGATGCGGCTGTCCTCGCCGCGTGCGGCGCTGGACCTCGGCATCGCCACCGTCTACCAGGATCTGGCGGTGGTGCCGTTGATGAGCGTGTGGCGCAACTTCGTGCTCGGCTCGGAGCCCGTCAAGCGCTATGGCCCGCTCGAGCTGCTGGACCGCGGGCAGGCGCAGGATATCGCGCGAAAAGGTCTGGCGGACATGGGAATCGACATCCCCGATCTGGAGCAGCCGGTCGGCACGCTGTCCGGCGGTCAGCGTCAGTGTGTGGCCATCGCGCGGGCGGTGCACTACGGGGCCAAGGTGCTCATCCTCGACGAGCCGACCGCGGCCCTGGGCGTGAAGCAGGCCGGTGTGGTGCTGCGATATGTCGTGCAGGCGCGCGATCGCGGACTGGGCGTCGTGCTCATCACCCACAACCCGCATCACGCCTACCCGGTCGGCGACCGCTTCCTGCTCCTCAAACGGGGCGCCACGCTGGGCAGCTACGAGAAGTCCGCGATCGACCTCACCGAGTTGACCCGGCAGATGGCCGGCGGCGCGGAACTCGAGGCGTTGCAACACGAATTGGAGCGGGTGGTGTCGTGACCGAGCTGGAGGTGCTGACGATCGGCCGGGTCGGCGTCGACCTCTATCCCGAGCAGAGCGGGGTGCCGCTCGCCGAGGTGACGACCTTCGCCAAATTCCTCGGCGGCACGGCCACCAATGTGTCGGTGGCGGCGGCGCGGCTGGGTCGCCGCGCCGCGGTGCTCACCAAGGTGGGGCCGGACGGGTTCGGGGACTTCGTGCGCGACGCCCTCGAGGGGTTCGGGGTGTCGGCGCGGTATGTGGGGACGGCGGCGGGACTGCAGACGCCGGTGGTGTTCTGCGAACTGAAGCCGCCCGCGGACCCGCCGCTGCTGTTCTATCGCGCGCCCATCGCGCCGGACCTCACCCTCACCGCGGCCGAGATCCCCTGGGACGTGGTCGATTCCGTGCCGCTGCTGTGGGTGACCGGGACCGGGGTGAGCGCCGAACCCGGCCGCACCACCCAGCGGGCCATCCTGGAACGCCGGGCCCGACGCGGGCACACCGTGCTGGATCTGGACTACCGGCCCATGTTCTGGCCCGACGCGGCGACCGCGCGCGCCGAGATCGGCTGGATGGTCGATCACGTGAACGTGGTGGTGGGCAACCGGACCGAAGTGGAGGTGGCGGTCGGCACCGCCGATCCCGACGTGGCCGCGGACCGGTTGCTGGCCCGCGGGGTCCGGCTGGCCGTGGTCAAGCGCGGCGCGGAGGGCGTGCTGATCGCCACCGACTCCGAGCGCTGGACGGTGCCGCCCTGCCGGGTGGAGGTGCTGTGCGGGCTGGGCGCGGGCGACGGATTCGGGGGCGCGCTCATCCACGGGCTGCTGTCCGGCTGGGCTCCGCATCGCCTGGCCGCCTACGCCAATGCCGCCGGCGCGCTGGTGGCATCGCGGCTGGCCTGCGCCGACGCCATGCCGACCGATGCCGAGATCGAGGAGATGCTGTGCACCTGACCGATGCGCGGTGGTACGAACTGCTGCACACCCGTGCCACGGACCCCGAGGCCGTCCGGCGCGCCTACGCCGACCGGCGGCGACGCGCGAACCTGCTGTCGGACCGGGGAACCCTGTTCCTGGTGGCGGCCGACCACCCGGCCCGCGGCGCGCTGGGCGTCGGCGCCGACCGCACCGCCATGGCCGACCGCCGCACCCTGCTGGAACGGCTGCTCATCGCCCTGGCCAACCCCGCCGTCGACGGTGTGCTCGGCTCGCCCGACATCGTGGAGGAATTGCTGCTGCTGGACGCCGTGCACGAGAAGATCGTCATCGGCTCCATGAACCGCGGCGGGCTGGCGGGCGCCGACTGGGAGATCGACGATCGCTTCACCGGGTACGACGCCGAAGCGCTGGTGAAGTACCGCCTCGACGGCGGGAAAATGCTTCTGCGCCTGGTCGATTCGGATCCCGGCACCATCCCGACCCTGGAGGCCTGCGCCCGCGCGGTCTCCGAACTGGCCGAACACGGGCTCATGGCCATGGTGGAACCCCTGCCGTACGCCCGCGACGCCGACGGCGCGCTGACCATGCACAAGGACGCCGCCTCACTGCAGCGAGCGATTACCGTCGCCTCCGGCCTCGGGGTCACCTCCGCCTATACGTGGCTGAAAATACCTGCCCCCGACGATGTCTCGGTGCTCGACGCCACCACACTCCCCGTCGTCATTCTCGGCGGTGCGCCCTCCGGTGACCCGGAATCCGATCTCGCCTCCTGGGGTGCGGCCCTGCGCCACGATGTCGCGCGTGGCCTGGTGGTGGGCCGCAGCCTGCTCTACCCGCCCGACGGGAATGTCGCCGGCGCGGTCCAGGCCGCCGCGCAGGTACTGGAGGCGGCACGATGAGCTCACCGCACCCGCTCGGACATATTCGGCTCGCTGCCGGAACCCACTGGACCGCAGCGATTTCCGTCGCGACACCATGCCCGCCCCGGCACCGGCCCGACGTGAGCGGCGACATGGCGGGGGAACCTCGGATCGAATGGGCGGGCCGGAAAGGGGTGCGACGATGAAGGACCTGCATCGACCGGCCGGAACGCTGGCGGATTCGGGCGATCCCGTGCTGCTGACGCCGGAGGACGCGGGCTGGGCCTACGCCGGACTGCGGGTGCTGCGGCTGGCAGCGGGGGAGCGTCGGGTGGTGAGCACCGGAGACTTCGAAGCCTTTGTCCTGCCACTGGCCGGGGCGTGCACCGTGCGGGTGGACGGGCTGGTGTTCGAACTCGCCGGGCGGGATTCGGTTTTCACCCGCGTGACCGACTTCGCCTACGTGCCGCGCGACGCGGAGGTGGAGCTGACGACCGCGGGCGGGATCGAGGTGGCGTTGCCGATGGCGCGCTGCACGAACCGGCTGGACCCGAAATACGGTCCGGCCGAGCGGGTTCCGGTCGAGGTGCGCGGGGCGGGGCGGGCGACGCGGCAGGTCACCAACTTCGGGACGCCGGGCGCGTGGGCGCACGCCGACAAGCTGAACGCGTGCGAACTGCTCACACCCGACGGGAACTGGTCCTCGTACCCACCGCACAAGCATGACGAGGCCTCCGAGTGCGAGGTCGTCAACGAGGAGATCTACTACTTCCGCATCGCCGGGCGCGACGGAATCACCCCGGGGCCCCAGGGTTTCGGGATGCACCGCACCTACACCGCCGACGGATCGCTCGACGTGAACGTGGCGGTTCGGGACGGGGATGTGTTCCTGGTGCCGCACGGCTACCACGGTCCGTGCACGGCCGCGCCCGGGTACCCCATGTACTACCTGAACGTGCTGGCCGGGCCCGCGCCCGAGCGATCCATGGCCTTCTGCGACGACCCCGCGCACGCCTGGGTGCGGGCGGCTTGGGCGAGCCAGGCGGCGGATCCGCGGTGCCCGGTCACCTCCCACGAAGGACGGCTCGCATGAAGCTGACGACCGCGCAGGCCCTGGTGACCTGGCTTATCGCCCAGCGCTCGGAAACCCTCGAAGGCGACGAAGTGCCGCTGTTCCCCGCGGCTTTCGGCATCTTCGGGCACGGCAATGTGCTCGGCCTCGGGACCGCGCTGGCCGAGCATCGCGACGAGCTGCCGCTCTGGCGCGGGCACACCGAGGAGGGCATGGCGCTGGCGGCGGTCGGGCTGGCCAAGGCCACGCAGCGGCGGCAGGTCGGGATCGCCACCTCATCGATCGGGCCGGGTGCGCTGAACATGGTGACGGCCGCCGGTGTGGCACACGCGAATCGGCTGCCCGTGCTGCTGCTCCCGGGGGACACCTTCGTCAGTCGCGCGCCCGACCCGGTGCTGCAGCAGGTTGAGCACTTCGGCGACCCCACCGTCACCGTCAACGACGCGTTTCGTCCGGTGAGCCGTTATTTCGACCGGATCACCCGGCCCGAGCAACTGCTCGCGACACTGCCGCAGGCGGCGCGGATCCTCACCGACCCCGCCGAGGCCGGACCCGTGGTGCTGGCCCTGCCGCAGGACGTGCAGGCCGAGACCTACGACTTTCCCGATGCCCTGTTCGAGCCGGTCGTCCATCATGTCCCGCGCCCACGGCCGGATCGGCGCGGCATCACCGAGGCCGCCCGTGTTCTGCGCGCCGCGAAGCGTCCCCTGCTCGTCCTCGGGGGCGGTGTGCGGTACTCCGGTGCGGGCGGGCAGGCGCTGGAATTCGCTCAGCGCCACGGGATTCCGGTGACCGAGACGACGGCGGGCCGCACGCTGGTCCCGCACGACCACCCGCTGTACGCGGGACCGCTGGGCATCACCGGTGCGGCATCGGCGAATACGCTCGCCGCGGCGGCGGACGCGGTGCTGGCGGTAGGCACGCGCCTGCAGGACTTCACCACCGCGTCCTGGACCGTCTTCGCGCCGGAAGTCCGTCTGGTCCACATCAATACCGCACGCTTCGACGCCGTGAAGCACGGCGCGCTGGCCGTGGTCGGCGACGCCGACGCCACCCTGCGCGACCTGGAACCCGAACTGGTCGAGTGGCTCGCCGACCCGGACTGGACGGCACGGGCCGCGGCGGTCCGGGCGGACTGGGACGCGCATATCGACAAACTGCGCGCCCCGACGCCGGGGACGCCCAGCTATGCGCAGATCGTCGGCGCCGTGAACGATCTCAGCGGCGCCTCCGACTACGTCATGACCGCCTCCGGCGGTCTGCCCGGCGAACTGGTCGGCGGCTGGCGCGCGGCCGGCGGCGTACCGACCATGGATGTCGAGTACGGCTTCTCCTGCATGGGATACGAGCTCGCCGGAGCCTGGGGCGCGGCGCTGGCCCGGGCGCAATCCGGCGCCTCGGAACCGGAGGGCCTGGTCACCACCCTGCTCGGGGACGGCTCCTACCTGATGCTCAACTCCGAGCTCTTCTCCGCCGCCTTCGCCGGGCATCCGCTGGTCGCGGTGGTGTGCGACAACGACGGGTACGCGGTCATCGCGCGACTGCAGCAGGGACAGGGGGCCGAGCCCTTCAACAACTTCTACGCGGATTGCCGCACCAATCACGCCACCCCGCCCCGGGTCGACTTCGCCGCCCACGCGCGGGCATTGGGTTGCGCGGTGTTCACCGCGAGCGAACTCGGCGAGTTCCGCGACGCCTACGCGGGCGCTCGCGACGCCGCCCGCACCGGGCAGCGGCCCGCGGTCGTGGTGGTCCGCACCCGCCCGTCGACCTGGACCGAGGCCGGTGCCTGGTGGGAAGTTGGTGTGCCGCCGCATCTCTCGGGACGCGCGGAATACGACCGGGTGAAGCCCGGGCAGGTGCGGTACACGCATCCCGCATGATCGACGCCGCCACGCGCGGGTGATCGGAAGTCCGGGCATCCCGCCGGTTGGGCGACCCGCGCGCCGAATATATGGCAGACTCGGCGCAAACACGCGGACGGTCGCCGATCGGGAAGGCGCGTGCACGGGTTACGGGAGTTTGAAGGTCGCAATGGATCTCAGCGCCATCGAGCGCCAGGTGGCCGCGGATCGCGGGGCCGCGCGGGACCGGACGCCCGAAACCGAGCTGGCACTGGCCACCTCGCTGTGCGAGCTGGCCCGCGGGCTCATGGCCACCAAGAACGACCCGGCGCAGCGGGATCGGTCGGCGTCGGCCCTGGAGCCCGCGCAGGAAGCGGTGCTCATCCGGCTGCGCTGGCTCACCGCCGGGCATGTCACCGCGCCCTTCGCCGCCGAGGTGACCGAGGCGCTGCGGTTGTTCGAACAGGCCGCCCGCACCATCGGGCACCGGGAGCTGGCCACCTCCACCATCCGCAATGCCTGCCAGGCGTATCGGCATGTGGCGCAGAACTATCCGCTCGCGGCGGGCGCGTCCGCGGACGCGCTGTCCAAGTGCAGTGTGTGGCTGTGCCGGCTGGATCCCAAGGCCGCGGTGGCCGCGGGGGAGGACGCGGTGCGCATCCGCGCCGGGCTCTTCGCCGCCGATCCGGATCAGGCAAACCGCTACCTCGCCTCCTTGAACACCCTACTGCGCACCCTCATGGTGGGCCGCCAGCGCAAGCAGGCGCTGGCCATGTACCGCGAGTGCTACGCGGGCGTCACCACCCCGGCCATGACGCAGCGGCTGCGCGAAATCCGGGTCGAGGACATCGGATTCACCAGCAAGACCGTCACCGCCCTGCGCAAGCTGGAATGCGCCACACTCGAACGCGCGGGCTACCTGACCCAGCAGCAGATCCTCTATCAGACGGCCGGTGACCTGGCCACCATCGAGGAGATCAACTGGCAGCTGGCGCTGATCGGCCTCAAGCCGATCGCCGCGGGCGCGCTGCCGGACCAGCCGTCCAAGCCGGTGGAGATCAGCACCTCCTTCGGCGCGCTGAGCGTGCGCTGCTCCTCGCGCAATGCCGTCACCCTGGTGCGCGCGGCCATTCTCGCCGCCTACACCGCCGACGGCGCGCAGCCCGTGCCCAGCTCGGCCTATCTCGGCGTCGACGAAAAGCACTGGAGCACACCCGAACCCGAGCCCAACCGCGCGGAACGACTCGGCGAGGACGTGGTCCTGATCGAAAAGGTCTCCGAGCACTGGGTTTCGGTGAAGAGCCTGAACTGGGAGGTGGCTCCTGTGGGCCGCCACCCGCTGGCGCTGCGTCTGTCCCAGGAGTGGCCGGTCGTCAGCGTCACCACCACCGAGCAGATGTCCTACGAGCTGTGCTGGTACGAAGGCGGCGCCGCCACCCAGTACGCAGCGCTCGGCCTCCCCGCCGCCCAGACGCCGCTCGAAAAGCCGCTGGCCCCCTTGGATTTCAAGGCCCTGTCCGAGTATGGCGCGGACTACGCCTCCGAGACCCAGGTCCGCTCCGCCTTCGGCAATACGACCATGTTCACCAAGCTCACCTGCCTTCCCGGCAGTGGTATCCGCCAGGCCGCCGAGGCCGGGCCGCTCGCCTCGCACGGCTCCAACATTCTGTATTTCCGCAGCGCCGACGAGTAGTCGGCGAGCTGTTCGCTGCCCACCGGATATCTCCACGAGGTATCCGGTGCCGCCGCATGTCGCGCTGTGCACTGGTCTGCAAAATTAGAACGTGTTCTAATTCGGTCATGAGCGTTTTCGTGAAGGGTGAGGTCGATCCCGCCTTCCGGGCTGTGCGCGAGGTGTTCGAATCGAGCTTCGCCGACGGGCGGAACACGGGGGCGGCGGTCGCCGTGATCGTAGATGGACGGACGGTCGTCGATCTGTGGGGTGGGGTGGCGGACACGCGGGCGAACCGGCCCTGGGAGTGGGACACCCGCGTGGTGACCTTCTCCTGCACCAAGGCCCTCACCGCGACGGCCGCCCTCGCTGTGGCCCACGACCAGGGAGTCGGCTGGGACGAACCGGTGACGACCTGGTGGCCGGAATACGGTGCGGCGGGCAAGGAATCGACGACGCTCGCCGACCTGCTGGCCCACCGCGCGGGACTGCCGGCTTTCGACCGCCCGGTCCCGGTCGAGGAGGCGGCGGATCCGGCGGCCATGGCCGCGCTGCTGGCGGCACAGGAGCCGATCTGGTCGCCCGGCGCCGAACACGGCTACCACGCGCTGACCTTCGGGTGGCTGGTCGGCGAATTCGTCCGCAGGCACACGGAATCCACGGTTGGCGACTACGTGCGCCGCCACTTCGGTGAGGATCTGTGGATCGGCGCGCCACCGCACATCGCGCGGCAGGCCGCGCGCACCGCCTTCCCATCCGCCCGGGAGATGGCCTGGACCGACCCCGGCCCGATCGACGCGGACACGGTCACCAGGATGGCCGATGCCTACCGCGACCCCGGCTCACTCGCGATGCGCGCCTCCACGAATCCCGTTGGCTCGTACAACAAGCCGGAGGTCCTGGCGGGTGGCTGGCCCGCCTCCGGCCTGGTCACCACCGCCCGCGCGCTGGCCCGCTTCTACAGTGACCTGGTGAGTGGCGCCCTGCTGCCCATGGCCGTGCTGCGCGACGCGGTGTGTGAACAGGTGCGGGGTCCCGACTCGGTGTTGTTGCTGGAGAGCGCCTTCGGGCTCGGATACATGCTCCCGTGCGAGAACTTGATTCTCCCCGAGCCCGCCCGCTCCTCGGTCTTCGGCCACCCGGGCGCTGGCGGCGCACTCGGCCTCGGCGACCTCGACAACCGTGTCGCCATCGCCTTCACCCCGAACCTGCGCCGCGACTGGCTCTCCGGCGATCGCCGCGGCCACGACCTGGTCGCCGCCACCTACAGCGTGCTGTAACCAGGGCAGATGCCGGATGGCCTGAGCCATCCGCCAGGACGGCTATGTGGGCGCGATCAGCGAATCCGCCGAAGTCATCGGGAAATAACGGCGGCGCTGAGTTCCCGGGCGCGTCTCCAGCGCGCCGGTGCCGCGGCTGAGTACTGGACGGCGAGGCATGCGAGCAATGCGACACCCAGCGTGAATTCCGCCGAGGTCTCCCGCCTCCGCTCCACCCTGCTCGCCATCATCGGCGGCGCCGGCTCCTCCTACGCCACCGGCCCCCATCAATCCACAGCCGTCATGACACCCGACCAACCCCTCCCCATGAGGCCAATCCGCCCTCGAAACCCCTGTGCCCTCGCCAATTTCAGTCGTTGTCACCATCGTCCGCCACACCACCTCCGATCAGCACGCTGACGTTCGGCAACTTCTGTGCAGCCCTCGTGTCGCTCCTGGGCCGGGTGAGCCGCCCGGCGCGTAAATTCTTGCCACCGACCCGCGGGATCATCGAGCCGATAGTGGTCGCACTCCATGCGGTCCCCTGGGCGGCGGACCCCACGCGGCTCGACACGCGCGGGAACGCGGATTTCGGTAACAGTGATTCAAGTCACTCATGACCGCTACCCTGTTTTCACCCGGCTGTTCGCGCTGCGTCGCGAAGGGCATTTCGGCCTGCGCGAAACGCCGTGGAGAGAAAGGCGTCTCGATAATGAGTACCACTCCGATCGCTGTCCCTCCGGCCGCGCCAGGATCTGCGCCGCCGACCCTGCTCACCGGCCTCTGGCAGCGCAAACTGCCGCATTATCCGGACACGCCCGCGCGTGCCTGGTATCTGTTCGTCGTGGTGATCACCTCGATCTCGCTGTACTACCAGCAGATCGTGGCGGGTTCGGTGGGCAATCAGCTCATCGCCTATTTCCATCTGACATTCCGGTACTTTGTCGGCATCTTCATCGTGGGCGCGGCGTTCGGCGCGGTGGCCTCGGTGGTGACCGGCCTGCTGGATCGGTGGGGGCGCGCCAATATCGTCGCCTACGGGATGGTGATCTGTTCGCTGCTCACCCTGTTCGCGGTGCCGGCCTGCACCACCAAAGAGCAGTATCTGATCACCTACAGCCTGGTCAGCATTGTGGAGGGCGCGGTGCTGGTCGCGACTCCAGCACTGGTACGCGACTTCTCGCCGCAGCTGGACCGCGCCTCGGCCATGGGATTCTGGACGCTCGGCCCGGTGCTGGGCGCGCTGGTCACCACCGAGGTGGCCAACCACACCCTGGACGCGCATCCTGACTGGCAGTACGCCTACCGGCTGTGCGGCGCGATCAGCGTGGTGATCGCGCTGCTCGCGCTGGTGGCACTGCGGGAGCTCAATCCCGCGCTGCGCGATCAGATCATGGTGTCGCTGCGCGACCGCGCGCTGATCGAGGCGCGGGCCCGCGGCCTCGACGTGAGCAAGCTGGAACGGCATCAGTGGCGGCAGATGATGCACTTCGACATCGTGGGTTCGGCCTTCGCGATCTCGGTGTTCCTGGCGTTCTTCTACACCATCATCTCGTTCCTCGCGGTGTACATGGCGACCAACTTCGGCTTCACGTCGGCGCAGGCCAACGGGCTCGGCAACTGGTACTGGATCGCGAGCGCGATCACCCTGGTGACTACCGGCGTCGTGTCCGACCGGCTGAAGGTGCGCAAACCGTTCATGATCTTCGGTTCGGTCGTCAGCATCGTGGGCATCTACACCTTCATGGGTTACACCGACAAGGCCGGCACCGACTACTACACGTTCGCGGCGGTCCTGACGCTGATCGCCATGGGCAGCGGCATCGTCTACGCCACGTGGATGGCCGGTTTCACCGAGACCGTGGAGAAACGCAATCCAGCGGCCACGGCGGTGGGGCTGGCGGTGTGGGGCGGCCTCCTGCGCACGGTCGTCACCCTGGTGCTCTTCGGCCTGTTGGTGGTGGTCACCGCCGCGGGCACGCTGGTGAACTACGGCCCACGGCTGCAAACGATTTCGACCAAGTACCGCGACGAGATCGCGACCATCCAGACGGTCGGCGAGGACACGCTGACGGCGCTCGGCAAGAATCCGAATGATCAAGCCGCACAGGTGAACGCACTGGTCAAGCTGACCGGGGCCTCGGCCTCGGATGTGCAGACGGCACTGTCGGTGAACGCCAAGTACCCGGACGAACTGGCCACCTTGCAGGCGATCGATCCGCAGGTGCTGGTCAAACTGATGTTGAACCCCAACGATCAAGCGACCGCGGCAACCGCGGTCGGGCAGGTCGCGCGGAAGTTCAATATCCCGCCGGACCAGGCCACCGCCCGGATCGCGGCCGCCCAGAAGGTTCCGCTCGATCAGCTGGCCGTGGTCTCGCAGGTCGGCCCGCAACTCGCAGTCGCGAGCGCGCAGCTCAAAGCGGTGGGCGCCATACCGGCCGACGATCTTGCATACCTGTCCGCGCACGGCAAGGACGTCCAGCAGGCCAAGGCGGATTCGGCCAAGCAGTGGAAGCGCTGGTGGCTGATCTGCCTGATCGCGCAGGTGGTGTTCCTGCCATTCGTGTTCTTCATGTCCGGGCATTGGAGCCCGAAGAAGGCGGCCCAGGACACGGCCGAGCATGACGCGGCCGTGCAGCGTGAGCTGGCGACCTTGAGCGAGTAGGACGCTGACCGCGTTGACAGCGAAAGTTCAGTACAGTTATTGAAGTGACGAATCCGGTAGCCGCGACGTTCGATCTGCTCGGTGATCGCCTGACGCTGACGATCCTGCGGCACGCCTTCGTCGACCACGCGCGCCGGTTCACCCAGTGGGCCGACCGCACCGCAGCGCCGCCCGCCGTGCTCACCGCCCGGCTGGCGGCGCTCGTCGATGCGGGGGTGCTGGTGCGCGCGCCGCGGCCGGGCTCGGCCGATCGCTACGAATACCGGCTCACCGACCTGGGGCTGGCGACCTGGGAGATCCTGGTCTGCGTCTGGTCCTGGCAGCGGGAGTGGACGGCCGAGTGGGCGCTGCTGCCGGAGCTGACCCACACCGGGTGCGGGCATCGCGGCCCGCCGGTCGTCATGTGCCGGGGCTGCGGCCGCGACGTCACCGCCCACGACGCCGAGGTGGAACTGGATCGGGATGCGCTGTGGCGCCTCACGTCCGGCCGCCGGCGCTCGGCGCGGGCGACCGCGCTCACCCGCGGCGACGCGCGTTTCGACGAGATCATGGAGGCCATCGGCGACCGGTGGAGCGCGGCCGTCACCGGGCTGGCCCTGGCCGGGGCGCGGCGATTCTCGGATTTCCGTGCGGCACTGGGTATCTCGCCGACCACGCTCACCGAACGGCTGGCGCGGCTGGTGGACGCGGGCATCTTGCAGCGGCCCGAGCCGGACGGGCGCGACTATCGGCTGACCCCGCGCGGGCGGGCGCTGTTCGGGGTCTTCGCCTTCCTGCTGGCCTGGTCCCGGCGTGCACATCCGGAGACCCCGGATCCGGGTCTGAGCCTCCGGCACAAGGAATGCGGCGCGGTATTGGTCCCCGCGCTGCGCTGCCGGGGCTGCGCGGCCGTGCTCGGCCGACGGGACGTGCGCTTCGAGCCGTCGGCCACACGCCCGGCCCTTGACAGCCCTCGGTGAGACGCGTATCACTTCACTAACTGTAGTGAATCTCGCCGGGTGTCGACTCCCGGTCGCTGGAGGCTTCGCATGCCGCTCAACGAAGAACTCATCGCGCCCGCCGCCGAGGCGCTCACCAACCCGTATCTGGAAGGCCCGTACGCGCCCTGTGCGCAGGAGACCACGGCCACGAATCTGACTGTGCTGCACGGGGAACTGCCGGTCGACCTCGATGGCGTCTACGTCCGCAACGGCCCCAATCCGCAGTTCGCCCCGATCGGCCGCTACCACTGGTTCGACGGCGATGGCATGCTGCACGCGGTCCACTTCGAGAACGGCCGGGCCACCTACCGCAACCGCTTCATCCGCACCGGCGAGTTCGATGCCGAGCACGCGGCGGGAATCGCGCTGTGGCGCGGCGTGATCGAGCCCTGGGACCACAATCCGCCCGGTGATCGCCGCGAACGCAATGCGGCCAATACCGATGTCGTCTACCACCACGGCAATCTGCTGGCCCTGTGGTATCGGGCGGGCAAGCCCTACGCGCTCGACCCGGTCAGCCTCGAGACCCGCGGCGTCGACACCTTCCACGGCACCCTGCGCGGCGAGGTGTCGGCGCACGCCAAGGTGGACGAGCACACCGAGGAACTGCTGTTCTTCGACTACGGCATCCATTCGCCGTATCTGCGCTACGGGGTGGCCGACCCGGGCGGCACGGTCACCCATTTCACCGGGCTGGAACTACCCGGCCCGCGTCTGCCGCACGACATGGCGATCACCGAGAACCATTCGATCCTCATGGATCTGCCGCTCTACAACGATCCGCGCGCGGCCGCGGCCGGCCGCTTCAAGATCTTCTTCGACCGCACGCTGCCCAGCCGGTTCGCGGTGCTGCCGCGGTATGGCGAAGGGGCGCAGGCGAAGTGGTTCGAGGCCGAATCCGGCTACATCTATCACA
This sequence comes from Nocardia sp. NPDC101769, assembly GCF_044766925.1. Taxonomy (NCBI): domain Bacteria; kingdom Bacillati; phylum Actinomycetota; class Actinomycetes; order Mycobacteriales; family Nocardiaceae; genus Nocardia; species Nocardia sp. NPDC101769. The sequence goes on from NZ_JBIWMX010000038.1 coordinate 40,185, forward strand.
CTGTCAATTCGTGGGAGGAGGGCGAGGAAATCGTCCTGGTGGTCTGCCGGGTCTCCGAACCGAGCCCGGTGTCCGACCGCGCTCACCCCCTGGCCCAGCTGCTGGCCTATCTCCGGCCGGAAGCCACGCTGCACAGATACCGCTTCAACCTCCGCACCGGCGCCACCACCGAGGAGGTCATGGACGACGTCAACACCGAGTTCCCTGCCATCGATCAGGGCCGCACCGGCCGCGCGAGCCGCTACTCGTATCAGATGCGGCTGTCGGTCGACCGCACCATGATCTTCGATGCCGTCATCAAGTACGACATCCGCACGGGCGCGAAACACACCGCGCCCTTCGGCGACGGCATCTTCGGCAGCGAACTCACCGTGGTCCCGCGCCCCGGCGGCGCCGCCGAGGACGACGCCTGGCTCACCATGTTCGCCCACAACAACCACACCGGTCTCGGCGAGGTGTGGATCTACGACGCCGCCGACCTCACCTCGGGCCCCGTGTGCCGCCTCGGCCTGCCGGTCCGTGTCCCGCTCGGCTTCCACGCCACCTGGGTCAGTGGGGACCGCATGCGCGCCGCCGCCCGCCCGCTCTCCTGAAAAAGGTTGTCCGCGTGCCCCTTCCGCATCTGAGCGTCACCCTTCCGTACTGGCAGAACCGCGAACCCCTGGACGCCCTGCTGGTGGCCGAGGCCGCCGGCAAGCTGGGCCTCCACCGTCTCTGGATCGGCGAGATGGCGACCTTCGACGCCTTCGCCCTGGCCACCGCCATCGGCCGCGCCCCGGGCCGGATCCCGCTGTGCCTCGGCCCGCTCGCCGTCGGCGTCCGCAGCCCCGCGACCATCGCCATGGGGACGGCCACCGTCGCCACTCTCACCGGCCGCCCGGTCGACGTCGCCCTGGGCACCTCCAGCACGGTGGTGGTCAGCGACTGGCACGGCCGCCGAAGGCACCGCACCGCACGGCATCTGGAGGAGACGACCCGCATCGTACGGGCCCTGCTGGCCGGGGAGAAGGTCGAATACGACGGCATGATCGAACGCATGCGAGGGTTCCGCCTCCGCCTGCCCGCACTGCGCCCGGCCCTGGCCCGCAGCGTGTACGGACCGGATGCGTCCGCCGAGATCGGTTGGCCCAGTACGGGATCGGAGCACGGCCGGGCGTCCTCGAACGGCCATGGTCGCGAACATCGGTCGCGGTTCCCCGCCGACCGGACTACCGGCGGCGAGATCATCGTCGCGGCCTTCGGCGAGCGGGCGCTCGAGGTCGCCGCGCGCTGCGCCGATCGGGTGGTGCTGAATCTGGTGACACCGGCCCAGGTCGCCCGATGTGTCACCGCGATAGGCGAATTCGCCGCGCGGGCCGGGCGGGCGGCACCGCCGGTCTCCGTGTGGGTGATCGCGGCCGCGGATCCCGACCCGGACATGTACACGACCGTCCGGCAGGGTGTGGTCGGATACCTGCGCGCCCCCGGGTATGACGCCATGTTCACCGAGGCCGGATTCGGAGACGTGGTCCGGCTGGCGCACAGCGGAGCCCACCCGCGTGAGGTACTGGCGGCCATCCCCGACGAATTGCCCGCGGCCGTCGGCATGTTCGGAGATGCGCGAACATTGGCGGCCCGCCTGGGCGAGTACGGGGATGCGGGAGCCGACGAGGTGGTCATCGTTCCGGTGACGACGGCCGACGACCCGGCCGGATATCGGACCCTCGACGCGCTCACCGGGATCTGTACGGGTTCGGGCCCCGGAGTACCGGACACTGGCGAGGAAGAGTCCGACCCGGACTCGGCACAACAGCGGAGGCATATCGATGAGTGAGGCGTTCGTCTATGACGCGGTGCGGTTGCCGCGAGGGCGGGTGCGCAAGGGCGGGGGCACCTTGGCGGAGGTACCGCCATACGAGTTGTTCGGGCAGTTGCTGGCGGCGCTGGAGGAGCGGGGATGTCCGCCGGCGGCGGTCGACGACGTGCTGGTCGGGGTGAGTACCGCGGTGGGGGAGCAGGGTGCGAATGTGGCCCGGGCCGCGGTGTTGTGGGCGGGCTGGCCGGATTCCGTGCCGGGGGCGGTGGTTTCGCGACTCTGCTGTTCCGGTTTGGACGCGGTGGAGGGCGCGGCGGCGCGGGTGGCGGCCGGGTTCGCGGATGTGATCGTCGCGGGCGGGGTGGAGTCGATGTCGCGGGTGCCGATGCTGGCGGATCGGCCCGCCATCGCCGGGGACGCCGATCTGGGGGAGCGGACCGGGTTCGTCACCATCGGGGTGTCGGCGGATCTCACTGCGGCCGAGTACGGCATCACCCGGCCGGAACTGGACGCCTTCGCGGTGCGGTCGCATCGAAAGGCCGGCAGCGCAGCCACATCGGCGTCGGTGATCCCGGCACGCAAGGGCGGCACCGTGCTCCTCGCCGCCGACGAGGGCGCGCGGCCGGACGCGTGTGCGTCGGCCTTCGCCGCGCTGCCCACCCTGTTCGGAGCCGATCCGTCCTGGGAACGGGTGGCCCGGCGGACGCCGCAGGCGCGGCGTCCCGTCGCTGGGCTGCACACCATTGCCACCGCGCCGCAGCTGGCCGACGGGGCTTCGGCTCTGCTGCTGGGCAATCGGCGCGCCGAGCACATGCTCGGGCGGCCACCGGTGGCGCAGATCGTGGGCACGGCCCAGACGGCCGTCCGCTCACCGCTGCTGACCGCTCCGACCAGCGCGGCCCGGGTGGCCCTGCAACGGGCGGGCATCTCGCCCGCGCAGCTGGACGTGATCGAGGTGAACGAATCCTTCGCCGTCACACCGCTGGTGCTCATGCGTGAGCTCGGAGTGGACGCGTCCCGGGTGAATCCGTCCGGCGGTGCCGTGGCGGTCGGTCATCCGCTCGGCGCGACCGGGGGGATCCTCATCGCCCAGGCGCTGGACGAGCTGCGCCGTCGCGACGGCGAGCACGCGCTGGTCGCCATTCCCGCCGCGCTCGGGCTCGGCTCGGCCGTGGTGCTGCGTCGTATGACCTGACCCGCGGCGCGCCGTCACCGGACCAACTCATCACCAGGGAACTCCGATGGTCGAAATCTCCTCCTCCGCAACGACGTCCTCCGCCCGCCCGGTACACGTCTGCCATCCGGCGGATACGGTGCGCACCTATCTGGAGCGCGGCTGGTGGCAGCCCGAGACGATTCCCGACGTCTTCCGCCACCGCGTCACCGAGGCCCCCGACGCGCCCGCCATCACCGACCCGGCCAACCTGGCCGACCTGACCGGCGCGCACGCCCGCACCCTCACCTGGCGCGAACTCGACGATCACGTCACCGATATCGCGGCGGTCCTGCTGGACAACGGGATTCGCCAGGGCTCCACCGTCGCGATCCAACTGCCCAATTCGATCGCCCTGACCGCCGCATACCTCGCCCTGTGGCGGCTGGGCGCGGTGGCCACGCCGATGCCCGCGTCCTTCCGGCGGCACGAGCTGTCGGGCATTGTCGCTGCGACCGATGCCGAGGCCGTCATTACCGTTGGGGCGCTGGGAGATCGGGCACTCGCGGCGGAGGCACTGACCGTCATCGGCGGGCAGGGCGCCGTCCTCACCTTCGGGCCGGGAGTCCCGGAGCAGGCGATCGCCCTCGACGGCCCGGTCGGCGCAGCTGCTCGCACGCGCGTGCGCGACTACACCCGTACGCTCCACGTCACCGTCAACGATCGCATCACCATCTGCTGGACCAGCGGCACCGAGGCCGCGCCCAAGGGCATCCCGCGCTGCCACGGCGACTGGCTCGCCGTGGCGGGCGGCGTCCAGGACGGGCTCGGCATGACACCGGATTCGGTGGTGCTCAACCCCTTTCCCATGGTGAACATGGCCGGATTCGCGGGCTCGTTCCTGCCGTGGCTGCTGGCGGGCGGGCATCTGGTCCAGCATCACCCGCTGGATCTGCCCGTGTTCTTCCGGCAGCTCGCCGAGCACCGGGTCACCCACACGAGCATGCCGCCCGCCCTGCTCACCATGCTGCTGCAGAACGATGCCCTGCGCGCCCGGGCCGACCTGTCCTCGCTGCGCACGGTCGGCTCGGGCGGTGCGCCGCTGCCGCCGCCGGTGGTGCGGCGCTGGCAGGAGGAACTGGGTATCCAGGTGATCAACTTCTTCGGATCCAATGAGGGAGTGAGCCTGCTGGGCGCACCCGCCGACCTACCGGATCCCACCCTGCGCGCCCAGCATCTGCCGTATTACGGTGCGGCCGGGGTGCGCTGGTCCACCAGACTGGCGGAACGGACGGCGGTGAAACTGGTCGACGTCACCACCGGGGCGACGGTCACCGAGATCGGCGGGCGCGGCGAACTGCGCCTGCGCGGCCCGGCCGTCTTCGCCGGCTACCTCCCCGGCACCGCTACCGCCGAGCCCTTCGACGACGAGGGATACCTGTGCAGCGGTGACGTTTTCGAACGGTGCGGCGACGGCGGCCGGTATCTGCGCTTCGTCGACCGCGTGAAGGAGATCATCATCCGCGGCGGCATGAACATTGCGCCCGCCGAGATCGAGGGCCTGCTCATCGGCCATCCCGCGATCGCGGATGTCGCCGTCGTCGGCTATCCCGACGCGGTGCTCGGCGAAAGATGCTGTGCCGTGGTCGTTCCCGTGCCCGGCGCCTCCGTGACCCTCACCGACCTGGTCGAGCATCTGCGGGCCCGCGAGGTGGCCTCGTTCAAACTGCCCGAGCGCCTGGAGCTCACCGACACGCTCCCGCGCAATCCGGTCGGCAAACTGCTGCGCCGGGAACTACGCGCCCGGCTCTGACCACTCTTCGATCGCAGGAGGACCCCGTGTCCGTGCACATTCTGGGCGGCGGCCAAACCGATTTCGCCGTCAACTGGCACCGCGTCGGCCTCGGATTCGACGCCCTGATCCGTGCCGTCCTGGACGAGACGCTCGCCGCCGTCCGCCTCGACGCCACCGCGATCGAGGTGATCCACGTCGGCAACGCCTTCGGCCAATTGTTCACCGGCCAGGGCCATCTCGGCGGCATGCCCGCCACCATCCATCCGGAGCTGTGGGGCATTCCGGCCGCCCGCCACGAAGCCGCCTGCGCCTCCGGCAGCATGGCCGCCCTGGCCGCCATGGCCGATCTCGAATCCGGCCGCTACGACTGCGCACTCGTGATCGGCGCGGAGCTGGAGAAGACCGTCCCCGGCGGGCAGGCGGCCGCCTACATGGGCGCGGCGGCCTGGGCGGGCCACGAGGCACAGGACACCGACCTGGTGTGGCCGACCCAGTTCGCCACCATCGCGGCGGAATACGACCGGCGCTACGGCCTCGACCCCGCGTACCTGCGCGCCATCAGCGCGCTGAATATCGCGAATGCCCGCTCGAATCCCCGTGCCCAGACCAGGAATTGGTCCTACACCGACGCGAGCTTCACCGATGACGACACCGCTAACCCGCCGGTGACCGGCGTCCTGCGCCGCCAGGACTGCAGCCAGATGACCGACGGCGCGGCGGCCGTGATTCTCGTCTCGGACCGGTTCCTACAGCGGCACAGCAACATCCGCGCCGACACCACCGCGCTGATCTCGGGCTGGGGCCACCGCACCGTCGGCCTCCCGCTCGACGCGAAGTTCCGCGCTTCGGCCGCCGAACCCTATGTCTTCCCGCACCTGCGTACCGCGGTCCTCGACGCGCTGTCCCGCGCCGGTCTGGCCGACATCCACCAGCTCGGCGGCCTCGAGGTCCACGACTGCTTCTCCATGTCGGAGTACGTGGCCATCGACCACCTCGGCCTCACCGCGCCCGGCGAGAGCTGGAAGGCCGTGGAATCCGGCGACATCGCCCGCACCGGCAGCCTGCCGATCAACCCCGGCGGCGGACTGATCGGCATCGGCCACCCGGTCGGCGCAACCGGAGTCCGTATGCTCCTCGACGCGTACCAGCAGGTCACCGGCCGGGCAGGCGATTGCCAGCTGCCGGGCGTCACCCGCTACGGCACCGTGAACATCGGTGGCAGCACCACGGTCGCGAGCTTCATCGTCGAATCCGCCGCCGACTGACAGAGGCGGTACGGGTGGCCGGATACTGAGCGTGTGGGGTCACCTGTCACCCGGCGAGTTCTGCTCTCACCCGGCGAGTTTGGCGGGGTCGCGCACCGCGCCCCGGTCGGCCGAGGTGGCCAGCAGAGCATAGGTTTTCAATGCCAGCGAGATCTCACGCTCGCGGTGGCGCGGCTGGTATCCGCCGTTCGCTTCCAATTCCACGCGGCGGGTGGCCAATTCGGCGTCGTCGACATGGAGGGTGAGGGTCCGCGACGGGATGTCGATGGTGATGGTGTCGCCGTCCTCGACCAGCGCCAGCGGTCCGCCGGCCGCCGCCTCGGGCGAGATGTGGCCGATGGAGCAGCCGGAGGAGCCGCCCGAGAAGCGGCCGTCGGTGATCAGCGCGCACTCCCGGGCCAGGCCCAGGCCCTTGAGATACGAAGTCGGATACAGCATTTCCTGCATGCCCGGCCCGCCGCGCGGACCCTCGTAGCGGATGACCAGCACATCGCCGGCCTTGATCCGGCCCGACAGGATCGCCTCGACCGCATCCTCCTGCGACTCCACCACCACGGCGGGACCGGTGAAGGTGTGCATGTGTGCAGCCACGCCCGCGGACTTCACCACCGCTCCGTCGGGGGACAGGTTGCCGCGCAACACCGCGAGGCCGCCGTCGCGCGAATGGGCATGGGCGACATCGCGAATGCAGCCCGCCGCGGCATCGAGATCGAGGGTGTGCCAGCGCTCGGACTGGGAGAACGCGCTGGCCGACCGCTTGCCGCCGGGAGCGGCGTGGAACAGTTCCCGCGCCGCCCCGGAGGGGCGCTCGGCGCGCACGTCCCACTCGGCCAGCCACGCGTCGAGCGAATCCGCGTGCACCGCATGCACATCGCGGTGCAGCAGTCCGGCCCGGTTCAGTTCGCCGAGCAGCGCCGGAATGCCGCCCGCGCGGTGCACGTCCTCGATCAGATAGTCGCCGTTGGGCGCCACCTTGCACAGGCACGGCACCTGCAACGACATCTTCTCGATATCGGTGAGCGTGTAGTCCAGCCCGGACTCCTGCGCCGCCGCCAGCAGGTGCAGCACCGTGTTGGTGGATCCGCCCATGGCCAGGTCCAGGGCCATCGCATTGTCGAAGGCCTTGTGGGAGGCGATATTCCGGGGCAGGACCGACGCATCGTCCTCGTCGTAGTAGCGGCGCGCCAGGTCCATGACGGTGCGTCCAGCCGCCCGGTACAGCTCGGCCCGCGCGGTGTGGGTGGCCAGCGTGGTGCCGTTGCCCGGGAGCGCCAGGCCCAGCGCCTCGGTGAGGCAGTTCATGGAGTTGGCGGTGAACATGCCCGCGCACGAGCCGCAGGTCGGACAGGCGTTCTCCTCGATGCGCTCCAGATCCGCGTCGGACACGTCGGGCGAGACCGCCTCGGCCATGGTGACGATGAGGTCGAGCCGGCTGCGCACGGTGCCGTCGACCAGCACCGCGGTGCCGCCCTCCATCGGTCCGCCGGAGACGAACACCGTCGGAATGTTCAGCCGCAGGGCCGCCATGAGCATGCCCGGAGTGATCTTGTCGCAGTTGGAGATGCACACCAGCGCGTCGGCGCAGTGCGCGTTCACCATGTACTCGATCGAATCCGCGATCAGGTCCCGGGATGGCAGCGAGTACAGCATGCCGCTGTGCCCCATGGCGATTCCGTCGTCGACCGCGATGGTGTTGAACTCTCGCGCGATACCGCCCGCGGCCCGCACCGCCTCGGAAACCATGCGGCCGACCGGTTGGAGGTGGGTGTGGCCCGGCACGAACTCCGTGAAGCTGTTCGCGATCGCGATGACGGGCTTGCGGCCGATATCCGCCGAGGGCACGCCGCTGGCCCGCATGAGGGCGCGGGCCCCGGCCATGTTCCGTCCGTGCGTGACCGTGCGGGAGCGCAACTCGGGCACGATGCCACCTCCTCCTCAATCTGCAACCAGATGGTTGCAACCGTGTGGTTGGAGTTTGCCACGACCGTGAGCCCAAATGCAACCGTGTGGTTGGAGATGGTTGGATGGACGCCATGGCGTGGGACACCGAGAGGACCAGACGGCTGCTGCTCGAGGCGGCGGTGCTCGAATTCGCCGAACGCGGACCCGACGGCGCCCGGGTGAACGCCATCGCGGCCCGCGCCGGGATCAACAAGGAACGCATCTACCAGTACTTCGGCGACAAACGCGGCCTGTTCGAGGCTGTGCTGACCGATCAGCTCGAGCAGCTCGCCGCCGCCAGCCCGCTGACCGCCGACAAGGCCGGCGACCTGGCGGACTACGCCGGTCACGTCTTCGACTTCCACCGCACCCACCCGCAGTTCCTGCGCCTCATGTACTGGGAAGGGCTGCAGCCGCACGAGGGTCAGCTGTCCGCCGAGTCCGCGCGCGCCTCGCACTACGCGGACAAGGTGGCGGCTCTGGCCGCTGCCCAGCGCGCCGGCACCCTGCCCGACGACGTCGCACCGGGCTATCTGCTCTACGCGGTCGCGGCCCTGGCCGCCTGGTGGTTCGCCGCCCCGCAGGTGGTGCGGATGATCCTGGGCGCGGACGCCGACGATCCGGAAACCCTGCGCGCGGCATTGGTCGCGCTGGTGCGCCGGCTCGAGGTCCGGGCCTAGAGCAGCGTGTTACTCCCCGGAAGCGATGTCCGCGGCGAACAGCGGGAACCGGCGGGCGGCGATCCGGGCGGGGAACGGGACTTCCGGGCCCGCCTCGCCGCGGCCGACTATCCGGGGGTTGACGAGTTTGTACCGGTGAAAAGCGTGGGAGGTAGCGGCTTCTCCGGCGGCGAGAACGTTTTTGATCCAATCGGTCCGGCCGTGGCCCATGACCACATAGAGCGAGCCGTCGAAGCGAAAAGCGTTGACCGGTGTGGAATACGCTCGGCCCGACTTGCGGCCGCGGTGTTCGATCACGGCGAACCCGGGCAGATACGGCGCGAGCGGGCGAACCACCGGGTTCATGTACCTGACCTGCAAGCGGTCCAGCCACGCCGGGAACATGTTGGGTTCGGTCGTCGGCATTTCGGTTTCCCCTGTCCACGCCTGATGTCTCAGACAGACTACAACCACACTCCCGGCCAGCGAGGATTCGGCGCGTCCACCGCGAATTCCGCGTGAAGGAGGACTGACGGCATCACCGGCGCCAGCCCCCGACGACATGCCGCTCGACGGAGTCACCCTCGTAACCCCGGGAAGGTCGCCGTCGGAGGTCGGCTGCCGCGTGCGGTATTCGCTCAGCTCTTGGCCGCGGGCTCGGCGGTCTGCCCGTCCTCGGCGTGCTCGGTGGTGCCGGCCGCACGCTCCGCCTTGATGTCGGCCTGCCACTTCTCGAAATCGGTTCGCATCACCACGATCTGATGTTCGATGGCTTCCCTGGTGTCCGACCACCACTTCTGGGCGACGTCGCGCAACTCGGCCGTGGTCTTCTCGAACTCGCTGCCCTCGCGCTCGAAGGTCGCCTCCACCTCCTTCCGACGCGCCTGGAGCGCGGCGCGGTTCTGCTCGCGCGCCGCGGTGGACGACTCCTCGAACCGCTTCACCTGTGCGGCGAGGTCCATCAGTGATTCAGACAACGGCTTCATGGTCTCTTCCTCTCGAATCTCTTGATCCGCGTTGGGGATCCGGCATCGGCCACCACCAAGCCTGGCTTCCGCGACCGGCGGGTCCAAGGGCAGAACGTCCCCTGAAATACCTGCCACTCGGCATCGATTGCCCGCCCGCCGCGTTGCGTCGGTCGAAATCAGCTGGCGGTGAGGGCATCCGACAATGCGGTGAGGACAGGGGCGCAGCCGGCGTCGAGAATGAGGGTGGCCAGGGCGTCGGCACGGGTGCCGCCGCGGTTCAGGATGATCAGCGGACGGCCGGATTTGGCGGTGCGGCGGGCGAAGCGGAGACCGGACATGACCGTCAGGGACGAGCCGACGACCAGGAGGGCGTCGGCGGAGTCCACCAGGTCGAGGGCCGCCGCGACACGAGGTTTGGGGACCGATTCGCCGAAGTAGACGATGTCGGGTTTGAGGAGGCCGCCGCAGTGCAGGCAGTCGACCATGCGGAAGGAGTCGGTGTCGGTCACGACGGCGTCGGCGTCCGGCGCGACCTCGAGGCCGTCGAGCGGGATCGAGTCGGCGAAGCCGGGATTGGCTGCCTCGAGACGATCGGCCAGAGCCATGCGCGACGTGAGGGCGTCGCAGGCGAGGCAGCGGACGCGGGCGTAGACACCGTGCAGATCGATGACCCTGCGATGACCGGCCTTGGTGTGCAGCAGGTCCACGTTCTGGGTGATGAGGCCGCTGACGAGGCCCGCACGTTCCAGCCGGGCCAGCGCCCGATGCGACGGATTCGGCCGGGCCGCGTCCATGCGCCGCCATCCGACGTGATTGCGGGCCCAATAGCGTTGGCGGAACAGCGGATCGCCGATGAACTGCTGATAGGTCATCGGGGTCCGGGGCGGGGCGTCGGCGCTGCGGTAATCCGGAATGCCGCTGTCGGTGGAGATGCCCGCGCCCGTGAGCACGGCCAGGCGACGGCCGGAGACCAGGTCCAGCAGGCGATCGAGCTGCTGCGCGGAACCGGAATCGGGCATGCGGCCAGCCTACGACGCACCCGTCGTGTCACGTCCGAGGACCCTGCGTCGTCACTTACGAGATCGGCGGCCCGCGTATCTACACCATGAAGGAACTCGAGCGCAGCTACCTGGAGGCCACCGGCCGCCGCCGTCCGGTGTTTACCATGAAGGTCCCCGGAAAGGCGGCCCGCGCGTATGCTGCGGGCGGCAACCTCACCCCGGAGCAGGCCGTCGGCGGGCGTACCTGGGAGGAACTCCTGGCCGCCAAGCTCGCCGCCGCGTGAGCGCACGGCATGCGGAAACCGATGTCAGCGCGGTCCGTTGGTGTTGAGGTACACCACCGAACCGTCGAACCGGCCGTGCGCGTTCATGTCCAGCAGCGCGGCCATGGCCTTCGCGGTGTAGACCGGCTCCAGCCGCATGTGCTCCCGATCCTCCGAGAGCGCCTGTGCCGTAGCTGCTTCCGGCATCGGATGGCCGTATCCCGGACCGAGGTAGTCGGTGACGATGTCCAGATTGTCGGTGGGGGAGAGGCTCTCGGGTAACCGCGCGCCGCGCGCCCGCAGCAGCCGCTCGGTGCGGCCCGCCAGCTTGGCGAGCGCCGGTTCGTCGAGTCGCAGCGTGTCGTTCACGACCACACCCACCACCCGCGTCCGCAATTCGGCCAGCCGCAAGCCGAGTGACAGCCCCGCCGCCGTCCCGCCCGATCCGACCGGGATCACGATGTGGCTCGGCTCCGGAAGGTCGCCGGTGCGCACCTGATCCGCCAATTCCAGTGCGGCCTCGACATATCCGAGCGCACCCACCGGTGACGACCCGCCCGCGGGCAGGAAGTAGGGCGGCCGCAGGCCGGTGAAATGCCGGGCCAGCAGATACGGCGCACTCACAATCGTGCGCGCCTTGGTGTGGGTGAAGTGCAGCTCGGCTCCCGAGGCCCGCAATCGCTCGAGCTGCGCCCGCACATGCTCGTCGACCGGCTGATCCACAAGCGCCAGAACGGTTTTCAGCCCGTGTTCACGCCCATAGAGCGCGGTCGCCAGCCCCCAGTTGGTGCCCAGCCCGCCCACCGTCACGATGGTGGTCCGCCGTCGGCGCAGTGCGTCGGGCAGTAGCCATTCCAGCTTGCGGACCTTGTTGCCGCCCCAGCCGCCGTCACCGAAAGCGCTGTCGTCCTTGAGCCAGATGTCCGAGCCCGCCGTGTCGAGTGACTCCAGCCTCCGCACCGGCGTCGGGCCGGTCCCCAGCCTCACGTGGGGCAGAGTCCGCTGGAGCTCGGGGTAGCGGCGGTGCAGGTGCGGGGTCATCACGCCAACCCTATCGACTGTCCAGTTTTTCGACGAGTGTGGCGGGCAGCACACAGGTGCCGGATTCGCTCCTGCTACGTTCCGAACTGTCATTAACTTCGGCAAGGAGATTTCATGCCTGGTGTAACCGATCGCGTCGTCATTGTCACCGGAGCCGGTGGCGGACTGGGCCGGGAGTACGCATTGTTGCTCGCCCGCGAGGGCGCGCTGGTCGTCGTCAACGACCTCGGCGGTGCGCGCGACGGCTCCGGATCCGGCCACAATATGGCCGACGCCGTGGTCGAGGAGATCCGCGCGGCTGGCGGCACCGCCGTCGCCAACTACGACAGCGTCGCCACCGAGGAGGGTGCGAAGGCGCTGGTCCAGACCGCGATCGACAGCTTCGGCGCGGTGCACGGCGTGGTCAACAACGCGGGCATCCTGCGCGACATGAGCTTCGTGAAGATGACCCCCGAGGCCTTCGAGGCCGTGCAGCGCGTGCACCTGTTCGGCTCGTTCTACGTCACCCACGCCGCCTGGCCGCACTTCCGTGAGCAGGGTTTCGGCCGCGTCGTCATGGCCACCTCCACCTCCGGCCTGTACGGCAACTTCGGCCAGGCGAATTACGGCGCAGCCAAACTCGGCCTGGTCGGCATGATGAACACCCTCGCCATCGAGGGCCGCAAGTACGACATCACCGTCAATGCCGTCGCGCCCATGGCCGCCACCCGCATGACCGCCGACATCGCCTCGGCCGAGATGCTCGAGAAGCTGCCGCCGGCCCAGGTCGCGCCCATCGTCGGCCATCTGATGAGCGAGGACTGCACCGACTCCGGCATGGTGCTGGTGGTCGGCGGCGGCTCGGTGCAGCGGGCCCAGCTGTTCGCAAACCAGCCCGTGTTCTTCAGTGAGGTCCCGACGGTGGACCAGGTGCGGGAGAATTGGAGCCGTATTACCGATATGTCCGACGCTCGGCCCGGGGTGAACCCAGCGGGCTGAGCCTGCCCGAGGAGCCTCGCCATGAGCGAGAACACGTGGGACGCGCTGGTTGTCGGAGCCGGAGCGGGCGGGCTGTGCGCGGCCGCCCGGCTCTCGCACCACGGCTACCGCACCCTGGTGGTCGAACGCCTGGATCGGATCGGCGGGCGAGCCTCCACCACCGAACTCGACGGTTTCATCGTCAATACCGGCGCGGTCGTCGTCGAACTCGGCGGCATCACCGAACGGACCTTCGCGGAGGTGGGCGCGAAATTCGAAGTGCGCCCGGCGGATCCGCCGATCCTGTTCCGCATCAACGGCCGTGACGTGGATGTCGCCAGCGGTGGCTGGGGGCTGCTCATCTCCCAGCTGACCCGCCAGGGGGCCAAGCTGCTCACCGGAATCGGCGCGGCCCGCACCGAGGGCGAGCTGCCCGACCGGGAACTGTCCACCGCCGACTGGGTGCGGCGCTACACCAAAAACGAGGCGGTGCAAGGCATATTCCGCAATATGTGCGGCTCGATCTTCGCCGTCGGCTCGGAGGAGCTCCCCGCGCGCGTGTTCCTCACCTACTTCACCCGCACGTCCGCGTTCAAGAAACTCGGCTTCTGCCCCGAGGGCACCATCGGCATCTGGAAGGCCCTGGTGGAGGTGGTGGAACGCAATGGGGGACAGGTGCGTCTGGGCAGCGAGGTGCAGCAGCTGCTCGTCGAGGACGATCGCGTCACCGGGGCCCGCATCCGGCACGAGGGCGAAACCTCCGATGTCTCCTGCGCTTTCGCGGTCAGTGACATCGGGCCGTCGGCCACACTGGATCTCGTTGGCCCCGAACACTTTCCGTCCGACTACGTCGGGTCGGTGCTGCAACGCGATCTGCCCTGCGCCATGATCTCGGTCAATTTCGCCAGCCGGGAACCGCTCATCGACGCCCCCTGCCTGCTCAGCTTCGCCCGCACCAGGCGGCTGTGCTACGTCGCCAACTTCACCGCCACCTGCCCGGAGATGGCCCCCGAGGGCTGGCACCTCTACGTCGGCACCGGGGTGCCCAAGCCGTCGGTGGGCGATTTCGACCCCGAGGCCGAAACCGCGCTCGTGCTCCAGGATCTGCGCGAGGAGATCCCGGGCTTCGACACGGCCCGCATCCTGTCCATCGCGGTCACCCGTGACGACTGGCCACCCCAGCGCACGGTCGCCGGCTACGACCTACCCCACGACACCCCGATCGCGAATCTCTGGAATGTCGGCGACGCGGTCAAGGAGTACGCCAACGGCGGCATCACCGCCTGCACCGAGACCGCGAAGATCGTCGTCGACGAGATCATCGCCAGCGGCGTGGGTCGATCCGCGATGTGACAACTGATTTCGTGGCGACGAGGGTAACTCGTGGGTACCCCCAGGATCGGTCCGGCGCCTGACCGGCGGCACGCGTGCGCGACCGGCAACGGCTCGTCAGCCGGGCGCTGAAGTCCCGGGAAGGCGGATCAGCTCGGTGATCCCGGGCAGCCGGTCCACCATGGCCACAACGTAATCCGCGACGATCCCGATCAGCACGGGCCGTTCGACCTTCAGGCCGCCGTCGAGCCACACCAGGATCAGCTCGGCCGCGCCGCCGGTGATCAGCTGGGCCAGCGCGGTCAGGGCGGTGTCGTCGCCCTCGGGAATGTCGAGCAGGACCCGCGTCTGCTCGATGAGCAGCTGCGCCACCCGGCGCATGCCCTCGAAGCGGCGGCGCATGAGCATCTCGCTGCCGTAGGCCTGTGCGAAGGCGATGTTCGCCCGGCGCGGATCGTCGGTCACCGTGATGATGAGCGCCGCCACCCCGGCCCGCAGTTTCTCCTCGGGCCCGCCGGGGGTCTCGGTCATGGCCGTGCGAGCCTGCTCGAGGGCCGCGCCCTGCACCTCGTCCAGCAGTGCGGAGGCCAGCGCGTCCAGACCGGTGAAGGATTCGTAGAAGAAGCGCGGCCCCACCCTCGCCTGCTCACAGACCCCGCGCACGGTGAGCGCGGCCAGCCCCTGCGTGCCGACGATCTCGAGGGCCGCGTCCAGCAGCCGTCGACGGCGCTGCTCGCGACGCTCGTCGGTCGTGGTGCCGCGATAGGTCCCGTTGAAAGCCCGCGTCACCCTGACAGCTTGGCACAGAAATCGGGAAACGACCGTTTACGGAAACTATCGTTTCCGCTACCGTTGAGGCATGGCTGTGCGAAAAGCCGTGGTGAACCATCGAATTCAGTGCCGCGCCGCCGGGGTACTGGAGCGCTATCCCAGCGTGCCGCGGGCACTGGCGACACCGCCGCCCGGCAGCGGGCTCAAACCGGTGATGGGTGATTTCGGCCCGCCCGGCATCGGCCACGTGGTGAGCACCCTCGCCGA
Source organism: Nocardia sp. NPDC101769 (assembly GCF_044766925.1). Taxonomy (NCBI): domain Bacteria; kingdom Bacillati; phylum Actinomycetota; class Actinomycetes; order Mycobacteriales; family Nocardiaceae; genus Nocardia; species Nocardia sp. NPDC101769. Next base: position 55,393 of record NZ_JBIWMX010000038.1, read on the forward strand.
CCCCCTCACCTTCAGCCGCGACCGCATGCGCCGCTACGGCCCCGTGCAGTGGATGGGCGTCTTCGGGCGGCAGGTGGTCGGCATCGGCAGCCCGGCGGCCGTGGAGGAGGTGCTGCTGGACCGCAAGCACGTGCTCTCCGCGCAGCAGGGCTGGGAATTCCTCATCGGCCCGTTCTTCCGCGGTGGAATCCTGCTGCGCGACTTCGACGATCACGCCTACCACCGCCGCATCCTGCAGCAGGCCTTCACCCGGCCGCGGCTCATCGGCTACCTCAACCTCACCACCCCGCGCATCGTGCGCGGCGTCGACTCCTGGCTGCCCGCCGCCGATTTCCCGCTCTACGACCACGTCAAGCGCATGCTGCTGGAACAGGCCACCGTGGTCTTCGCGGGCGCGGAACTCGGACCCGAGGGCACCCGCCTGTCCCAGGCCTTCGAGGACGCCGTGCACGGCGGCAAGGCCATCATCCGCACCAATATGCCCGGCGGCGTGTGGAATCGGGGCCTGCGCGGCCGCCGGCTGCTCGAGGAATACTTCCGCCGGGAACTGCCCGCCAAGCGCGCCGGCGACGGCGAGGACCTGTTCAGCGTGCTCTGCCACGCCGAGACCGAGGACGGCGAATCCTTCACCGACGCCGACATCGTCGACCACATGATCTTCGTCATGATGGCCGCCCACGACACCAGCACCCTGGCCATCTCCATGCTGGCCTACGAGCTGGCCCGGCACCCGGAATGGCAGCAGCGGCTGCGCAAGGAATCGGAGGCGCTGGGCAAACCCACCCTCGACTACGCCGACCTGGACCGGCTGCCCGCCCTGGAGATGGCCTTCCGCGAGACCCTGCGCATGTACGCGCCGGTCGGCCAGATGGTGCGAGAAGCGCTGGAGGACACCGAGATCGCCGGGTACTTCATCCCCAAGGGCGCGCTGGTCATGGTCGGCTCGTACTCGATGATGCGCAGTGAGGAGTACTGGCACGACCCGGACGTCTTCGACCCGGAACGCTTCGATCCCGCACGCGCCGAGGACAAGTCGCACCGCTTCGCCTGGCCGCCGTTCGGTGGCGGCGCGCACAAGTGCATCGGCCGGTACTTCGGCGGCATGACCGTCAAGGCCACCATGCACCGCATGCTGCTGAACTACCGGTGGAGCGTGCCGGACGGCTACCGGGTGCCCCTGGTCGCCGGCACCGGCCCGACGCCGGCGGACGGCCTGCCGATCCACCTGCGACGGCTCTGAGCCTCACCCGCGCCCGCGGACGACCGCCGTGCGGCGGCTCACCGGACGTCGCGCGGAATCCCGAGTTCGATGTCCAGGTAGCGCAATTCCGGATCGCGGCGGCGGCCGTTGCGGAACGCCCGGAACACCAGATCCTGCGGATGCCCGACGGTGAACACCTCGGTGAAGGTGGCCACCGTCCGCTGCGGCGCGCCCTCCAGGCTGGGATTGAACCCGGCCTTGGCGAGCGGCCCCTCCCAGATGAGCGCCGCCCCGCCGGGCACGCTGTGCGGGGCGAAACTCCAGCCCAGTTCGCGCATGCGCCGGTCGAACTCGCCCGCGCCCAGTCCGGCCACATCCCAGCCGCTGGCCTCGTTGAAAAGCTGCCTGCCGTGCAGGAATTGGACGAAGCACGGATCCGGTCCGGGGTGCGGGGTGCTGAGATTGATCACCCCGTCCCACGGCAGTGTGGTCAGCGCCCAGCTCAGCCTGTCCTCGAAATCGGCCCAGTTCGAACACACCACCGGCGCCTCACGCTCGCTGGGGCGGTCGGCGGGCAGGCCGTAGCTGCCGCTGCCGGGCGCGTCCATGCTCCAGGTGGCGAAACGCAGCCGGTCCCCGTCCATGTCGAGGCCGTCGCGCAGCACCGCCACCACGGATTCGGCGACACCGCGCCGATGGTCCACCGACTCGCCGCGCTGCCATCCGGTGCTCCATTCGCGCGCCAGCCGCGGCTGCTGGTGCACCCGCTGCATGGCCCGCCACTGCGGATCCGGTGCGGTGGCATCGGATTCCGAGGGCAGCGGCACCGGATCCCAGGTGCCGTCGGGCTGGGCGCGCAGCACGGTCAGCAGTGCTTCGGCGTCGTCGGCGTCGTCGGGGACGGCCACCAGCACCTCGATCTCGGTGCCCTGCTGTGCGAAATGCACACGGCGGCCGGTGAGTTCGTCACGAACCTGAACGAAGCGCGGGTTCCATCCGAGTCCGGACTCGTCGGCGTCCTCGTCCTCGTCGAGAAAAAACGGCATCCATTCGAGCAGCACATCCCATCCCTGCGAACCCACCTTGCCTCCCTCCGGGTTCTCGCCAACCTACCCGCCGGCCACCCTTCGTGCCCGCCGGTGGGTACCGGCCGGGCTGTGCACTGTGGTAGAACCTGTTCTAGTTTTTCCACCTGAAGGACCGCGAATGAACTGGTACACCGGCAATACCGTCTACGACACCGTGCTCACGATCGCTTTCGCGTTCGCAGCTTTCGTGCTGATCGGCGGCCTCTTCGGGCAGAGCCCCTACGGCCGCTTCGCCACCGCCAAACTCGGACTCAATCTCAATCCGAAGCTCGGCTGGTGGTTGATGGAGATTCCGGCCACCGTGGTCTTCGCCGTCGCGTACCTCAGCGGTCCGCGCCGCTTCGAGCCGACTTCCCTGGTGCTGGCGGCCATCTGGATTCTGCACTACGGCAACCGCGGCTGGTTCTTCCCCCTCTCCATTCGCCAAGTGCCCGGCAAGACCAGCAGTTTCAATGTTTCCGTGCTCGGCATGGGCATGTTCGTGACCGCGCTGCACGGCTATCTCAATGGTGCGCTCTTCAGCCACGATTATCTCGGGCAGTACGGCACGGGCTGGCTGACCGACCCGCGCTTCATCATCGGGCTGATCGTCTACCTCTGTGGTTTCGCGCTGCTGGTGAGTTCCGAGGGGATCGTGCGGAATCTTCGCGACAAGAACAACCCGGGGGCAACGGAATACAAGATCCCGTACGGTCTGGGATTCCGATTCGTCACCAGCCCCACCTATCTCGGCGAACTGGTCGCCTGGGCCGGATTCGCCATCCTCACCTGGGCGCTGCCCGGCGTGGTCATCTTCCTGATCACCTTCGGCAACCTGGTGCCGCGCGCCTTCGCCACCCACACCTGGTACCGGGAGAAGTTCGAGGACTACCCGGCGCAGCGAAAAGCGCTGGTGCCGTTCGTCATCTAGCGTCGCCGAGCGCGCCGTGGCGCAGCGCCTTGTCGCGGTACATGGCGACGTCCACCGCGTGCATGAGCTCGTCGATGGCGGTGGAATCGGTGTCCACCAGCGCGGTGCCGATGCTCGCGCCCACCTGCACCAGCAGCCCCGCCACGTCGAACGGATCGCGCAGCGCGGCCAGCAGGCTGTCCGCGACAGTGTCCAATTCTTCCTGACCTGAGCAGTTCTCGACCAGGACGATGAACTCGTCGCCGCCCAGCCGCGCCGCCACCCCGTTCGGCGGCAGGGCCCGGCGCAGCCGCTGGCCCACGTCGCACAGCACCCGGTCGCCCGCGGTGTGGCCACGGCGGTCGTTGATCTCCTTGAAGCCGTCCAGATCCAGGTAGCAGACCCCGACCTGGCCGGTGGCCGCGGCGAGACGGTCGAAGAACAGCAGGCGGTTGGGCAGGCCGGTGAGCGAATCGTGATGGGCGTCGTACCAGAGCTGATCGGCGAGCTGCTTGCGGTCGGTGACATCGACGGTGACGCCGATCAGGAAGCGCGGCTTGCTTTCGCTGTCGCGGACCACCGTCATGGACAGGTCGATGACGGTGTGCGTGCCGTCCGGCTTGGTGTGCCGGGTCTCGAAGCGGAAGCGGTCGATCTCACCCGAGAGCAGACGCTGGAACAGGGAGAACGCGTCACCGCTGTTCTCGGGGCCGAGAATGTCGGCCACGCTGCGGCCGGGCATGGACTCGGCGGGGACGCCCAGGGTTTCGGCGAAGGCGTTGTTGACGTCGACCACCTTGCCGGTGGCGGCATCGACGGTGCCGATGCCCACCGATGCCCCCTCGAAGATGGCCTGAAACCGTGCCTCCGACAGCTGCCGGCGCGCCTCGGCCTCCTGGACCGCGGTGAGGGCGGCTCCGAGTGTCGTCTCCTGTTCGGCCAGCGCCACACTGCGCAGCCCGGCGGTGAATTCGGCGGCGAATTCCGCCGCCAGCTCGATGGCGCGATCGCGGACCGGCCCGTAGTCCGCGCAGCCGGGGTCGGGGCAGGCGTCGGTCACCAGGTCCTTGCACAGCACCAGCACCGAGCGGTGCACGGCCAGCGGGTCGCGGTAGTTGGCGGCCACCAGGGCGACCGCGGCCTCCCGCGCCACCGACATGTTCCCGGTGCCGCGCACGGCCGCGATCAGGCGCTCACCGAAACCGTCGAGCAACTCCTCCACCTGGGTCCGGGTGAGCGTCGGCGCGACCGCGCCGTCGAGAGCGTCGGCCCATCGGACCGCCAACTCGTGTGCTGCCACCGGTGACCCCCTGCCCCTGACTCGTCCGAACCACTCAGGCCTTGCGGCCCACACCCGCCAGTCCCAGCGAACGGCCCGGTGCCTCATGCTGGTCACGGGCGGACTCCGGCCGCCACAGCGGCAATTCCACCACACCGGGCTCGATCGGCTCCCATTTGCCGAACAGCGCGGCGATCTCGTCGCGGCTGCGGAACTCCAGTCCTATCCTGCTGACGTTCTGCGAGTTCTCCACCAGCTTCGCCGCGTCGTCCGGGCGGGTGGCCGAGGTGAGATGCGAAATCGCGGCATAGCTGCCGGTGGGCACGGCGTCGTAGAGCGCGTTGACCTTGTCGATGGGGGCGTAGTCGTCACTCATCAGGTGCAGGACCGCGATGAGAAGGATGCCGACCGGTTCATTGAAATCAATGATGCCGGTGCCCCGCGCCTGCTCCAGCAGCGCCGCGGGCTCGCGTAGGTCGGCCTCGATGGCGGCGGCCCGGTCATTGCCCCGCAGGATGGCGCGGGAGTGGGCCACGGCCACCGGATCGATATCGGCATAGAGCACCCGGCACTCCGGATCGATGGCCTGCGCCACCTCGTGCACATTGCCCGCGGTCGGAATGCCGGAACCGATGTCGAGGAACTGCCGCACGCCCGAATCCACCAGGAAGCGCACCGCGCGCCGCAGGAAGGCCCGATTGCTCAGCGCCAGCCGCGGCAGGTCGGGGACCAAGGACTTGCCCGCTTCGGCGGCCTGTCGGTCGACCTCGAAATTGTGCGAGCCGCCCAGTAGCGCGTCGTACATCCGCGCGGGGCTCGGCCGGGTCATGTCCACGCCCTCCGGGGCCCATTCCGGTCGTTCCATCCCGAATCCCTCCTTGCCGCAACGATCGAGCGCCCGCCGCGGTGCGAGCGGGCCGAGATCCGGGCAAATCCGGTGTTCGGGATCACCCGGACGGTGTAGGGCGAATGTTAGTCCCCGTTCACCAGAAACCTTGCAGCGATGCCACTCTCGCCCTGAGGTGGGAGAATGCTCACCCGGCGGTTGACGCCGCGCAGGTGCTGTGTGTGAGCTGGGGCACGCAGATTCCGGTCACATCCGCGAGCAGTAGCCGCGCGCCGAAGGCCAGTGAGCATAGCGCGATCGCGCCGAAGGCCAGTACCCACAGCAGGCCCGGGATCCGGGTCAGGTGGGCCAGCTGATCGGCGTCGGAGTTCGGCTCGTGCGCGCGATTGCGCTGCAGCTCGATCACCGGCCGCACCGCTGCCAGCAGCAGGAACCAGGCCGCCAGATACGCCAGCGCCGCCTGGGTGGTGTCGCTGCCGAACCAGGACGCCGCGAAAACCACGCCGCCGGTCACCAGGATCGACAGCAAGCCGTACCAGTTGCGCACCTTCATCAGCAGCACCAGCAGCAGCGCGATGGTCAGCCACAGCATGAGCGTGATGCGATGCGCGCCCAGCAGCGCCGCGTAGGCCAGCCCCAGCAGCGCGGGTGCGGGGTATCCGGCCGCGGTCGTCAGGATCATGCCGGGTCCATAGGGTTTCCCGCTCGACACCGTGAGTCCGGAAGTGTCCGAATGCAATCGGATGCCGTTGAGCCGCCGCCCGGTGAGCAGCGCCGTGAACGCGTGCCCGCCCTCGTGGGCGATGGTCACCGCATTGCGCAGAATCCGCCACGTCGGCCGGAACGCCACCAGGAGCAGCGCCACCACACCGGTCCCGACCACCAGCTGCCACGGCGGCGGTGACTGTGTCGTGGACAGCCGATCCACGACCGTGCTGCCCCGCTGAACGAATTCCGCTGTATTCACCGCCGCACCCTATCGACCGCGGCTGAGAGCGACCACAGCTCGCGGCCCGGCGGCCGGCCGGCCCCGGCGGCGCACCGGTGTGCGTCCGCCGGGTCGCGGCGAAGCGGAGCAGCTGGGGCACAGGCGAATACGGTTCACGAAGATGTCGGGTCCCGGACGGCGGATATCAACGCGCACAGCCGTTTTGGAGACTACTCTGCATATCGGTAGTGATACCGGTCCGTCCGGTACTGCCCGGGTGGGTCTCGTCGGTATTCCGAGGCATGGTCCCCGAAGAGTTGATGCCGCCGGAATCCGATCCCCTGCCCGGCGGCATCGCCGGGCAGGGGTCGTCGTCGGTTTCGCCCGCCGCGATTCAGGCCGCGGCGTAGGGCCTCGGATCCGGCGTGGTTTTGTGCTTGGCGTCGGCGCTCGCGCCCGGCGCCCGGTGGGCGCGCAGCCGGAAGGCGATGCGTTCCAGCAGTTCGCGGGTGTGCACCGGCAGGAGCAGGCATTCCGATGCGCCCGCGGCCAGGATCGTTTCCAGGGATTCGGGATTGTGGTCGGTGCTGAGCACGATGATGGGTACGGTGGTCCGCGCGCGCAGATCGCGGCACAGCTCGGCCGCCGCGACATCGGGCACCGCCCGGTCCAGCAGGATCACATCGGGTTTCAGACGATCCTGTGTGCGCAGGGCCTGCCGTCCGCTGGCGGTCTGGAAGGTGTGGTAGCCCGCCGCGGCGAGCACCAGCACCGTGATCTCGGCGACGGCCGGATTGCTCTCGACCACCAGGATCTTCGCCGGCGCGGTGGCCCGCTCACCCTGTGGTGAACGCGCGTGAGCCGTTGTACTCGATTTCTGGGCACTGTTCATGATTGCGGTCCTCCGCTCGGCGGGATCCCCCGACCCATGCCGTCAACCGTCGAGCGAAACATCACCCCTGGGGCATTCGTTCCGACTTTGCCCTTGTGCAATCGACGGAACCTGACGCTATCTCGTTGCCGGGCCGTTAGGCCAGGAAAATAGGAGAATTCGCCGAACAATCGCTGAAGTCTTCCCGGCCCGGCCACTGGTAGTTTACCTACTGGACACTTCGAATTCACTGCCCGGTTGGCTTGATGGTCAGGTGCAATGGTGACGGCCCCAAGCGGATCGCCCGCTCGGGACCGGTATCGGCGGGATTATCCGCTCTCACCGGGAGACCACGGCACGACGCTGCCATAGCGGATCAATTGCCCGTAGTGCCGGGGCTCGGCCGGTTTCACCGCGAGGTCGAGTAGCTGTGCGGCCGCCTGTGCCGGAGTGGGTGCGCGGGTGACATCCCACCACAGCGCCGAGGCATTCGGATCCTCCGGTCGTATGCATTCGGCTCACGCCAACCACGCTAGAAAGGGCCGGGCCATGTGACCAGCGAGAATCTCTCAGACGTGGTATGCGTGAATGTCATGGCCTTCGGTGATGCGTCCCTGACCGCGTTGCGTGTCTTCCGGGAGGTGGCCGAACGCGGAACGCTCACCGCCGCGGCGACCGCACTCGGGTACACCCAGTCGGCGGTATCGCGGCAGATCGCCGCGCTGGAGCGGGCGGCGGGCACCGCGCTGCTGCAGCGCCGCCACGACGGGGTGCGGCTGACGCCCGCCGGGCAGGTGGTCGCGCGGCGCGCGGCCGCGGTGATCGACCAGATGGACGCCACGGCAAGGGAATTGGCCGGACTTCCGGAGGATCGGGCCAGCGTGCGGCTGGGCTGGTTCCCGGCGGCGGGGGCCTGGCTGGTGCCGCACGCGCTGGCCGAGTTGCGGCGCACGCATCCGGGGATCACGGTGATCACCCGCGAGGGCCGCACGCCCGCGCTGGTCCGGGCGCTGCGCGCGGGCACGATCGATCTCGCGCTGGTGTCCTCGGCGCCGCCGTTCCGCCCGCTCGACGGCGAGACCCCCGCTCTGCTGACGCAGATCCTCGCGGAACGCCCACTGCTGGTGGCGGTTCCGGCGGACCACCCACTCGCACGGGGCGACTACATCGACGTGCACGACCTGCACGGCCGACACTGGATCGCGGGCTCGTACGGTGAGCACGCCATGGGCGTCTGGCCCGGGCTCGGCGAACGCCCCGAGATCGTCCACACCGCACACGACTGGCTCGCCAAACTCCAGCTCGTCGCCTCCGGCGCCGGAATTACCACCATCCCCGCCTCCGCCCGTCCGGCCCTGCCCGCGGGCGTCCGAGCCCTGCCGGTCCGGGGCGGCCCCAACGAGACCCGCCGCCTGCTGCTGGCCCGCGTGCCCACAGCCCTGCCCGACCCCGCGGCCCGCCTCGCAAGCGCACTCCGCACTGCCGCTCTGGGCTGAGGCCTGCCCACAGCACGGGTACTGCTGCGGAGCGCTGCAGTCATTGTCCCGTCAAGTAGCGTTGTCCTATCCAGTGGCATCGCGGCTCCCGCATCAGCGTCGGGTCTTCCTTCCGCTGTCGTGAGCGCCGGCCGGACTGTCGGCAGTCCGTCGAGTGGCCGGAAGATTTACGGCAAAACACGCCGAGCCGGGCGAAATTGTGTTTTATCCGGGATGCCACGGGTACGGCAACCATATGGAGCACGATGACGAGGTCACCGGGAACCGCCTGGGGCTGCCGGATGCGATCAGCGCGGTGTTGTTCGACATGGACGGCGTGCTGACCGACTCCGCCGGGGTGCACGAGCAGGCGTGGAAGAGCGCTTTCGACGACTTTCTGTACCAGCGCTGCGGGGCTGGATTCCAGCCCTTCTCGGAGCGGGATTACGAACTGTACGTGGATGGGAGACCCCGGTTGGACGGGGTGCGCGAATTCCTGAGGTCGCGGGACATCGAGCTGCCCGAGGGCTCCGACGAGGACGGTCCCGACGCGCAGACCGTGCACGGGATCGGTGAGAAGAAGAACGAGCTCGTGCACTCGCTGATCGAACGAGAAGGCGTGCGCGCCTACCCCGGGTCGGTGGACTATCTGACCGCTGTGCGGCAGGCCGGACTGCGCATCGGCATCGTGTCCTCGTCGGCGAACGCCGCGGCGGTGCTGGCCGCCACCGGCCTGGATCGCTATGCCGAGATCCGCATCGACGGGAAGACGTTCGCCGAGCGTGAGCTGCCGGGCAAACCCGCACCCGATGGATTCCTGGCGGGCGCGGACGCCCTGGGCGTCGATCCGCGGCGCACGGCGGTGTTCGAGGACGCGGTCGCCGGAGTGGAGGCCGGCCGCGCAGGCGCGTTCGGATTCGTCGTCGGCGTCGACCGCACCGGCGACCCGGACCATACCGATCAGCTGTACCGGGCCGGAGCGAATGTCGTCGTCCACGACCTGGCCGACTTGCAGGAGTCCTCATGAGCGATGCGAGATTCGAGATAGCTCCCTGGCAGTTGCGTTGGTGCGGGCTGGATCTCGATGCGCTGCAGCGCACCGAATCGATCTTCGCGCTGTCCAACGGGCACATCGGCCTGCGCGGCACCATCGACGAGGGCGAACCGATCGGCAAACCGGGCACCTACCTCAATGGCTTCTACGAATCCCGGAAGATGCCGTACGCCGAAGCCGGATACGGCGATCCGGCGGAGGGCCAGACGGTCGTCAATGTGACCGACGGCAAGATCATCCGATTGCTCGTCGAGGATGAGCCGATGGATCTGCGCTACGGCAAGACGGTCGAGCACGAGCGCGTCCTGGACTTCCGGTCCGGCACCTTGCGCCGCTCCACCGTGTGGAAGTCGCCGACCGGCCGCTGCGTGCGGATTCGCTCGGAGCGCCTGGTTTCGTTCACCGAGCGGGCGGTGGCGGCGATCCGCTACGAGGTCGAGCCGCTCGATGGTGATCTCGAGGTGGTCGTGCAGTCGGATCTGCTCGCCAATGAACCGAGTCCGGCGAGACCGGACGATCCCCGCTTGGCCGCGGCGCTCGATCACCCGCTCGTGGGTGAGTGCGCCGTGGCGCGTGACCTCTCCGCGGTGCTGGTCCATCACACCCGGCGGTCGCAGCTGCGCATGGCGGCCGCGATGGACCACGAGTTCGACGTCGCGGTGGCCGCCCGCTGCGATGTGCGCGCGGAGGACGACCTCGCCCGGATGACGATCGCCGCGGGCGTGCCCGCGGGGGATCGCCTGTGCCTCACCAAGTTTCTGGCTTATGGGTGGTCCGCACGCCGCTCGGCGTCCGCGCTGCGCGCCCAGGTGGAGGCCGAGCTCGCGGCCGGCCTGGAGATCGGCTGGGACCAGCTGCTCCACCGTCAGCGCGCCTATCTCGACGACTTCTGGGCGCAGGCCGACATCGAACTGGACGGCAGCCCCGAGCTGCAGCAGGCCGTGCGATTCGCGCTGTTCCACGTGCTGCAGGCGGGCGCGCGCGGTGAGGCGCGCGCGATTCCCGCGAAGGGCCTCACCGGTCCCGGATACGACGGCCACGCATTCTGGGACACGGAAACCTTTGTGCTGCCGGTGCTCACATACACCATGCCGATGGCGGCGGGTGACGCGCTGCGCTGGCGGCACTCGACCCTCGGGCAGGCGCGGCGGCGGGCTCGGGAGTTGGGGCAGGCCGGGGCGATGTTCCCGTGGCGGTCGATCAATGGTGAGGAGGCGTCCGGGTACTGGCCGACCGCCACCGCGGCCGTCCACGTGAATGCCGATATCGCCGACGCGACCGCCCGATACCTGGCCGCGACCGGCGACGAGCGGTTCGAAACCGAGTGCGGTGTCGAGTTGCTGGTCGAGACGGCGCGGCTGTGGATGAGCCTGGGCCACGAGGACTCGGCCGGGGACTTCCGCATCGACGGCGTGACCGGTCCCGACGAGTACTCCGCCCTGGCCGACAACAACGTCTACACCAATCTGATGGCGGCCCGGAACCTGCGTGAGGCCGCCGAATCCTGTACGCGGCGGCCGGATCTCGCCGAGCGACTCGGCGTGGAGCCCGCGGAACTCACCCGCTGGCGCCACTGTGCCGACTCCATGTACCTGCCCTACAACGACGAACTCGGGGTGCACGAGCAGTCCGAAGGCTTCACCCGGTACGCCCCATGGGATTTCGCCGCCACCCCGCCGGAGAACTATCCACTGCTGCTGCACTACCCGTATTTCGATCTGTATCGCCAGCAGGTGGTCAAACAGGCCGACCTCGTACTGGCAATGTACCTGTGCCCCAACGCCTTCAACCGTGATCAGAAGATCCGCAACTTCGAGTACTACGACCCGCTGACCGTCCGCGATTCCTCACTGTCGGCGTGCATCCAAGCCGTCCTCGCCGCCGAGGTCGGTCATCTCACGCTCGCCTACGACTATTTCCGCGAGGCCGCGTTGACCGACCTGCACGACCTGCACCACGACGTCGCCGCGGGCATCCACATCGCCTCGCTCGCGGGCGCCTGGATCAGCTGCGTGGGCGGCTTCGGCGGCGTGCGCGACCACGACGGTGACCTCGGCTTCGCTCCGCGCCTCCCGGAGCAACTGCACCGGTTGTGCTTCCGAATCCTGTGGCACGGCAGCCGGATACGCGTCGATATCACCGCCGAATCGACCACCTACCGACTCGAATCCGGCGACAGCATCACCCTGACCCACCACGGCCGGCGCATCACCCTGACCGACCTCCCGGTGGAACTGCCCAACCCGTCGGCAGCCGCGGAAGCAGCTCCGGAATAGGTTCCGGTGGCACGGGCTGCGGACGCGGATCCGGCGGCACCGGAATCGGCGGTCCGGGTGCGGGAAAGGGCATGGGCGGCGCGGGTTCCGGAATGGGCTGCCCCGGCTCCACCGGCGGGATCGGTTCCGACGGCCGTATCGGCGGAACCGGAAGAGCGTTGTAGTCCTTGGCGCGGGTGCCGGTGATGCCGGTTTCGCTTGTCTTACCCATGGCGTTGGTTTCCTTCCGCCGAGTGTTCGTTTCGTCTCCCCCGCTTGCCGCTGACGCTCGCCCGCGCTGTCCCGATCACGCCGGAGCATCGGGCCGAGCGGTGAACCGCCGGTTCTTCGCGCCGTGGTAGGCGTCCGAACCTTCCATCGACGCCGGAAATGACGCCTGTTCGACTGTGTAAGAGGGCATTTCAGAAGAGGTGATGATCGTGAGGTGTATGCAGATGAGGGACATGATGCGACAGATGTGGAACCTGGCCATGTGATTGTGGTGTCAGGGCCGGTTGCCGGGGATGAGGCTGGCGACCGCGTCGTAGCGGAGCGGGGGGGTGTCCGGCGTGGGTGCTCGGGCCCCGGTGGGGGCGAGCAGGAAGCCGGCGTGGTCGCCGAAATCGGTATGGTCCAGGATCTCGCCGATGAACCAGCCGGCCGTCGCTGTCAGGATCGGCAGAGAGTGCGGCCCTTCCTGCCAATCACAGTGCTCGAACTTGTCGAGATCGAGTCCGGTCTCGGAGCCGAAGAGATGCGCCAGTGCGAGGGACTCGTGCGACAGTAGGTGGACCGCCAGGTGGTCTGCTCGACTTGCGACACGATAGGTGTGATTCCGTTTCGACAGGCAGACGAGAAATCGTCGCGGCTCGATGCTGACCTGTGTGGAGAACCCTACGAGACACCCGGCGCGCTGGCCGTCGGCGAGGGTGGTGACGATCCACACCGGCGCGTCAGCGGCCGCGACGGTGAGATCGAACGCGCCGTTCGAATCGTCGACCTCGCGTGACACGGCGCACCTCCCTGCTTCGAACCCGTCGAGACAGTAGTCCAGGAGCCGGCTTCAGCCTACACAGACCAGTTGGTCTGTAGGTTGAGTGAGGGGAAACGACGCCGATTCAGGTGAGTTGCGACGGCAATCCGACGTCGTACACCGCGAGTAGGTCGGTCGCCTGCCGTAGGGCATCGACGACGACATCCGGCGGTGTGGCGTACAAGTGCGGGTAGTCGATCTCGCCCAGCTGCGGGTCGACCGGGAAGGCGAGTCGTTCTGTGCCGAGCGAGAATTCGGCCGCGATGTCCGCACGGTTCCCGCGCGGGTCCTGGCGATGCCAGGCGCCGGCGAGATGAACCGCCACGAGGCCGTGCAGGACGTGACCGTTGCCGTGGGTGAGCCGCTGGTAACACAGCGCAGTGGGGATGCCCTGCCCCCGCAGGATCGCGGCGAGCAGGTGGGACTTCGCGTAGCAGAGGCCGACACGCTGATCGAGCACTTCCGAGGCGCGCAGGGTCACGCGGGAGTCCCGCGCGTCGTAGGAGTGCGCGACCTCATCCCGAACCCACTCGAATGACCTTCGGGCGCAGTCGATATCGCTGTCAGACTGTGCTCGGATCTCGGAGGCCAGCGCCCGAACCGATGGGTGATCGACCTCGATGATCGGATCGCCGGCGAGATAGGCCGAGGGACTGAGCATAGACACGAGTGTGAAGGACACCGGTACACCTTGATGTGGCGCCGGCTACCCGCTCACCGCCGAGTTGTCGATGACCGACACCACGGATTCGACGAACGGGAAGGATGCGACGTGCTCGGCGGCATCCACCGCAATACCGATCACGAGCGGGGCCGGATAGGCGCCGTAGACCACCATCCCACCCAGCCCTTTGAGGAGGTCGTGGAACTTCGTGGCCTCCTCGGTGGTCGCGGTACACGACTCGCAGAACCGCACTCGATAAACACCTTCGCCGACCATGGCAGCCTCCTGGAAGATTGCGGTTTGAACCGGCCGCTAGCGGTTTGCCCAGTTTTCGCGGGGTTGCACCGTGCCGGTGCGGATGCGATCCACACTGCGCCGGGATCGTGCAGTGCTTCGGGCAAGGGTGGAGCCCGGTCGCTCATACGTGGCGCAAGCGACCGCCGAGAGGACGGTGTGTCCTCCCATGTGCGCGAGTCCTCGACACTTGGCCGCCGAGGAACCCGACGTTACACCGGTCGCCGATCGATACCGGCGGTGTGGGGTACCCGGCGGATTTCCAGAACCGTAACCGCCGATTTCGGCGAAGATCGCGTCCAGCGATGTCCGCGCACCGCTCGAGCCGATGTAGGACGTTGTAACCGCTGCGAGCACCTCCCTGACCCCGCCCCACCGCGTGGATGTGAGGAAAGGCCGTCTCATTCGGATTACGGGATGGCTATAGGGTTGCCGAGTGAACGAAGCGATCCGGGGACTGCGGGCGGTGCGACATTTCCGGGCCGATCCCGTATCGATCCCCGTGGTCGAGCGCATCGTCGACACGGCCCGCTGGACCGGCTCCGCGCGCAATCGGCAGCCCTGGCGCTTCGTCGCCGTCACCGATCCGGCGGCGCAGGGTGAGCTGTCCCGGCTCGGCGGCTATGCCGTCCATCTCGCCGCCGCGCCCCTGGTGCTGGTCCTGGCCTCTCAGGACAACGGCTTCGCCGACACCGAGTTCGACATGGGCCGGCTGACCCAGTCGCTGTGTCTGGCCGCCGCCGAACAGGGGCTCGGCAGTTGCCCGACCACGCTGCATCCCACCGAGAACGTTTCTCGCGCAGCCGAATTGCTCGAGCTCGCGCCGGGATGGCTGCCGCGGCACGCCATCGCCCTCGGGTACCCGGATCCGCTGCCGACGGGTGCGCCGAATGCGATTCCGAGCGGCAGGCTCTCGGTCGGTGAGCTGCTGACCTGGAAGTAGCGGTCGATAGATGCACGACGCCGCGCGAGGTGAGCATGGGCGCGGAACGCATCGGAATCACTTCCTGGAGACGGGCTGGGGCGGGTCGCGGGGGCGGGGACAGTCGCCCCGTCTCGTGGCTCGTCGGTGGGCGGGTTGTTCGACATGGGAGGAGCTAATACCCCTATCGGGTATATGCACGGTGGGTGCTGTGATGCGGGCCGCCGCGCATAAGGTTCGTCGCAGATACCCCCAGGGGGTGGCATGCCGAGCCGGGCTATGCTGACTGACGTGGCTGATCCGCGTGTTGCGCGGCGAGTGACCGGATACGTCCGGCTGCTCGGGCTGCTGGCGCTCCTGCTCGGGATCGCCGCCATGCATGCGGGTGTGTTCTCGGCACACCGCAGCACGCTGGGTTCCGAGATGTCCTCGTCGATGGTCGCGATGCCTTCCGCCCCGCAGCCGGGACACGACGCGGGGACACACGGCGACAAGCCCGGCGGGCACGGTCTCGGTCATGCCTGCGAATTCCTCGTCCTCTCGGCGGTGACGGTCGCGATCGGCCTCGTGCTGCTGCACTGGGCCGGCGACCGGCCCCGTGACGCCCGCCCACCGAACTTCCCGACCCTGCGAATCCATCGAGCCCGTCCACCGCCGTGGACGGTCCCCACCCTGGCCGAACTGTCGATTCTGCGGATCTGACAGGTCCGCCGCGCCCACCGGTCGCGGCCGACTTCGTGATCCCGGCCGCCGCCGACCACGGCGCGGCGTTCCGCACATTCGACCAACCAGGGAGAAGTCATGTCCTCCAATCGATTTCCACTCGCGTCGCCACTGAACCGGCGCGGATTCCTAGCGCTCGGAGCGGGTGGCGCGGCGGCGGCGACACTGGCCGCGTGCACGAAGAACACGACAGCCGCGCCCAGCCTCGTGCGGCCCGATTCCGAGGCGGTCCGGGCCGCGGAGGCCGCCCGCCGCACGGCCGGCGCCGCCGTCCGCGACGTGACGCTGCGCGCCGAGCCGACCACCGTCGACCTCGGTGGCGTACAGGTGCCGACCTGGGCATTCGGGGGCGCGGTACCAGGCCCGGAAATCCGCATCGCCAGGGGCGAGGTGGTGCGCGCCAGTGTCATCAACGCGCTTCCGGCGCCGACCACGGTGCACTGGCACGGCATCGCCCTGCGCAACGATATGGACGGCGTCCCCGACGTCACCCAGGCGCCGATCGTGGCCGGAGGCAGCTTCGGTTACGAGTTCACCGCGCCGGACTCCGGCACCTACTTCTTCCACCCGCACGTCGGGGTGCAACTCGACCGGGGCCTGTACGCACCGCTCATCGTCGAGGATCCCGCCGACGGCCGCGACTACGACACCGAAGCCGTTGTGGTGCTCGACGATTGGCTCGACGGCGTGAACGGACGTGACCCGGACAAGGAGTTGCAGGCCCTGCGGGACAAGGGCATGGCGGGCATGGCCATGGGCATGGGCGGGATGCCGGGCATGAACCACGACGGCATGACCATGGGCTCGGGCGGAATGTCCACGCCCGCAGACCCGAACGCGCCGCTCGGCTCCGACGCCGGCGACGTCACCTACCCGTACTTCCTGATCAACGGCCGCGTGGGCAGCGACCCCGCCGTCGTCACCGCGCGACCGGGGCAGCGCATCCGGCTGCGGATCATCAATGCCGCCGCCGACACGGCGTTCCGGGTCGCCCTCGGCGGACATCAGCTGCGGGTCACCCACACCGACGGCTTCCCGGTGCAGCCGATCACCACCTCCAGCCTGCTCATCAGCATGGGCGAACGCTACGACGTCATCGTCGAACCGGCGGACGGCGTCTTCCCGCTGGTCGCAGCCGCGGAAGGCAAGATCGGCCGCGGTTTCGCGCTGATCCGCACCGGCGGCGGCACGCCACCCCCGCCCGACGTGCAACCGGCCGAACTCGCGGTGGCGCCGCTGACGGCCGATCGCCTCACCGCCGCGGAACCGGTTCGCCTGCAGGCGAGGCGGCCCGATCTGACCCTCGACGTCACCCTCGGCTCCGACATGAAGAAATACGTCTGGACCATCAACGGCAGGGCCTATCCCGACCACACCGCCCTGAATGTCTTCCAGGGGCAGCGGATCCGCCTGCGCTTTCGCAACCAGTCCATGATGTACCACCCGATGCACCTGCACGGCCACACCTTCCAGCTCGTCGACCGAGCCGGATCCGGGCCGCGCAAGGACACCTCCATCGTGCTGCCCATGCAGACGGTCGAAGTCGACCTCGACGCCGACAACCCCGGCCAATGGATGCTGCACTGCCACAACGCCTACCACGGAGAAGCGGGCATGATGAGCATCCTGTCCTACGTGCGCTGAGCCCGCCCCTGCCCGCCGCAGGTAGGTTCATCCGCATGGCCCGTACGACACCGTCCCAGCCCGAGGAAGCGGACGCCGAGCCCGGTACCGTGGAGCCCGCGGGCTACCGGCGATCCACGGGTTCGGCTCGCGGTACGGCCCGGCGCGACGACCTGCTCGACCGGGTCACCGATGACCTCGCGGCCAACGGCCTGGTGGACTTCTCGCTGCGGCGGGCGGCGCGGGCGGCCGGCACCACCCACAAGGTGCTGCTCTACCACTTCGACGGCGTCGACGACCTGCTCGCGCAGGCGATCGTGCGCTTGCGGGACAGGCGGATCGGCGCCGCCTTCGCGATACTCGACCGGCAGCAGCCGACGCTGTCGGCGCGGGTGCGGGCGCTGTGGCCGGTGCTCGTCGACGCGGAAACCGGACTGCGAGTCCTCGATCAGGCCATCGGGCTGGCGATGTACGACCAGCAGCGGTACGCCGCGCTGGGCCGGGAGGCCTCGAAACAGTATCTGCCGCTGTTGCTTTCACTGTGCCCGGTGGCCTGGCCGGAGCGGCGGAAGCGGGAGGTGGCCGAGCTGATTCTGGCGGCCCTGCGCGGCTTCCTGATCGACTGGCTGACCAGCGGGGATACCGCCGGCGCCGAGGCCGGGCTCGAGGCGCTGGCCCGCGCCCTGGACCGGGAAGAAGCCGCCGTCGAATAGTCCTGTCCCGCACCGTATTACAGCGGGTGTCCTCGTCGTTGACATGAAGTGAACCAGGTGGTTCACTTCATGGTGTCAAGGACCCACCGAAAGGCCGGTGTGCGAATGTCCATCGAACGGAAGAAGCGCCGCTTCACCAGCGGCAGTGACGAATGCGTGGCCTGGCACTATCCAGGAACCAACGGCGCCTGCGTGATCATGGCCGGAGCCATCGCGGTCACCAAGGAACCCGGCACCGACCGGTTCGCCGAACGATTCCATCAGGCCGGATTCACCGTCCTCGCCTTCGACTATCGGCACCTCGGCGAAAGTAGCGGCATGCCCCGCCAGGTCGTCCGCGTCCGCGAGCAACTCGACGACTGGCGAGCCGCCATCGAATTCGCCTCGGCCCTACCGGAAGTCGACCCGGCCCAGCTCGCCCTCTGGGGCCACTCGCTGTCCGGCGGCCACGTCCTGAACATCGCGGCACAGCACCCGGGCTTGGCCGCCGCGATCGCCCAATCTCCCCATGCCGACGGACCCGCGATCTCCCGCAACGCATCTCGCCACCAGAAGCCCCTAGCCCTGCTGCGTTTCACCGGCCGCGCCCTCCTCGACATCGCGGCCGGTCTGGTCGGCAGGCCACCCGTGCTGATTCCCCTGGTCGGCGACCCGGGAACCGTCGCGGCCCTCACGACACCGGACGCCCCGGACATGCCGCACGCCCTCGGCCCCAACGGCAAATACCCGACCTGGCAACAGTCCGTAGCCGCCCGCTCGGCCCTCCGCACCGCGCTCTACCGCCCCGGCCGCCACGCCTCCCACGTCCGCTGCCCCCTCCTGGTCATCGCCTGCAACCAGGACCAATCCGCGCTCACCGCCCCCGCACTCCGTGTCGCCGCACAAGCCCCGAAGTCAGAGCTGGTCCGCGTACCCGGCGGGCACTACGCGACCTATCTGGAATCGCACGAAGAGACTGTCGAAGCAGAACTGTCCTTCCTGCACCGACATCTCCTCGCGCCACGCCCGACCGGCGACGTCATGGCTGATTAGGCCGAGGACCGTACCCCCCTTTACTCGTCTCGAATTCCACTGTCATCGAACCGATTTCGCACAACAACCCGCTCCGGCCGCTGCTCCGCGCCGAGCGTGACCATCGCCCTGGTCAAAGTCGCAGCGAACATGTCCACGCTCGATCATCCGCTCGACCGCAGCATTGATCTCCCGCGTCGCAGCCACGAACCCCTGCGCAAAGTGCCGGTACGAACTGGGCGGAATGCGCCCCGCCTCCCGAGACGGATTCATCCTCCCCAACAGGTCGATGGCCCGCAAAA
Organism: Nocardia sp. NPDC101769; assembly: GCF_044766925.1. NCBI lineage: Bacteria > Bacillati > Actinomycetota > Actinomycetes > Mycobacteriales > Nocardiaceae > Nocardia > Nocardia sp. NPDC101769. Next base: position 74,565 of record NZ_JBIWMX010000038.1, read on the forward strand.
GATGATGTGTCACGGATTTGGCTGGTCCGTAGCGGAGTCATGACGCGCTGACCTTGACGTTCGGCTGGTTGGTGGCGTATCGAAGGGGGTACAGCTACCGATGTAAGCGGTACGACGACGCGTGGAGAGGCGGTCCAGGTGTCGATGCGTCCTTCGTTGCCGACTCGGCTCTGGCGGGTGCGGCCATGGAACCCGAATCCGCTGCTGCGTGTCTCGGATCGGGCCGAGGTGGTGCTGCGGGCGGTGGCCGTGGTGGTCGTGGTCGCGGCGGTGCCGGTGGCTGGGGCGGTGGGGAGCGTAAGTTATACCGGCGCGCAGGAGCGGATCGCGGCGCAGGATGCGGGGAAGGTCAGGGTCACGGCCACCGAGACCGCGGCTGCCGTGCGGCTGCCGGATTCGGATCATTACGCGGGCAATCAGGCGCGGTATCAGGCGCCCGTGCAGTGGAACAGCGACGGCAAGACCGAGACCGCCACCGTGGACGTGCCCGGACCGCAGGTCGCGGGGGCCACGGTGACGGTGTGGATCAAGAACGGGCAGCCGACGCAGGCGCCCGCGCGGCCCGGAGCCGCGGCCGCCGAGGGGATCGGGACCGGGCTCGCGGTGCTGGTCGAGACGTGGTGTGCGGCCGCCGCGACCGTGTGGTTCACGGGCACGGTGTTCGACGCCAGACGCTATGCGCGCTGGGAGCGTGAGTGGCGTGGCATCAATCGGCCGATCGGGAAGGACACCCTGTAGCAGGGTGGGATCGGCTGCGCCGGTTCAGTATTCGCCGTTGATCAGGTTCTGTGGCGGCTCGCCCGCCAGGTAGCGTGCGATCTCCGCGGTGGCGATGGCCCAGCCGCGCTGCAGGTTTCCGCTACTGCTGCCGCCGACGTGCGGGGTGAGCAGCAGCCCCGGTGCGTCCCACAGTGGGTGGTCGGCGGGCAGTGGTTCCGGGTCGGTGACGTCGAGGATGGCGCGCAGCCGGCCGGATTGCAGTTCGGCCAGCAGGTCGTCGGTGCGGACCACCGGGCCGCGGGCGGCATTGACGAGAATCGCGCGGTCGGGCATGCGGGCCAGGAACGCCGCATCGACCATGCCGATGGTGGCCGAGGTGACCGGAACCATGAGCACGACCGCATCGAAATGCGGGAGCAGGTCAGGGATTTCGCCGACGCCGTGCACGCCCTCCCGGGCACGTGTACCGACCAGTTCGACTGTGGTGTCGAAGGGCAGCAGCATGCGCTGCAACTCCGTTGCCAGATCGCCCGCACCGATGATCAGGATTCGCTTGCCGTGCAAGGTGTCCGTGCGGTGCTGGATCCAGCGGTGTTCGCGCTGCGCCACGGCGAATTCGGTGAATTCCCGGTAGACCGTGAGCAATCCGGTGAGCGTCCACTCGGCGGTGCTCGCCCCGTGCGCACCGCGGCCGGTCGAGATCATCACCTGATCCGGCAGCGCGCCCACCCATGTTTCGGCGCCCGCGGTCAGCAGCTGCACCAGCCGCAGCTTCGGTAGCGACCGCGCCAGTGCCATGCTCTCCGGCCGATTCGCGAGGAAGGCGGGCACCAGCACCTCCGCCGCATCCGCCCCGGCGGGCAGCGGCTCGCCGAGGGTGTAGCGCAGCGGCCGCGCCCCCTCGAGCCGGGAGACCGCCGCGAAACCATGGTCGTCGGGAACCAACACCGTCACCGTCATGTCAGCGACGCTAGCCGACCGGGCGAACCTCGGTCGGCGCGGTCGGTCGCGATCAGTATCGGGGATGGGCGAGGTAGCGGGCGGGTGCGCCCAGCAGCCAGCGGATCAGTGCCACGGTCAGCACGATGATCCCGAGGGCGGTGAGGGCCGGGGTGGCGATGAGCCAGCCCGCGTCGAGCAACGCGAGGCCGAGCACGGCGAGCATTCGATTGTCCTCTGCGGACCGGAGTCCTATTTGACGGCGGATTCGGTTTTCGCGGGTGTCCCCGGACGGTTGAGGTAGCGGCTGACCGACCAATTCGGCTTCACGAATACACGTTTCGGCGTCGTCTTGGCCACGGGAACCACCGGCTGCCGGGGCTGCTTCACGTTACGCGCCGCCGTGGCCGCCGGCACCGGTTTCGCGAGTTCCTTTCGCGCCGCGGCCATCTCGCGCCGCGACCAGCGCAGCTCGCGCCGTGCGACCACCCCGCGCCGCGACGTGGTCCAGATTCCGGCCAGCGTGAGGATGAATCCCGCCGTGCCGATCAGGATCCCGTAGGCGAACAGCAGCCCCGTGGATCCGTGATAGGTGTGGTCGAAAACGGTGAAGCCATTGGGAAGCACATGTGCGCCACCGCTGTTGGCCTGGATCCCGGCCACACCCACGGTCACAGCACCCAGCAGAGCGATGAGCCCGATGATTGTGAACATAGTGGGGCAATGCCCGTTCATCGGCTGGTCAAACCCGAAACGGTGGGTTGTCCGGCGAGTCCTCACCAGATGTCCGCCGCCGCGACAGTCATGTCCGGCCTCTCCGGCCAGTAAGGCGGCTGCCGGAGGTGGCGCTGAACACCGACGTGGTGGTGACGGGCTGGACACCCGGCGCGGGTTCGGGGCCACGTTCGGGTCGCTGGTCAAGGGGACGCACGGTGATACCGGTAATGCGTGGAGTTCGAACTCGCCGAGTTCTGTCCTTGCTGCGGCACAAAGGATTCGGGTGAAGGTCGATCGCGCATCCATCGATCCTTCTTCGGCCGTCACTGCAAGCCGGGTGAATCTCGCGACCGATCCGTGCTGCCCGTCGGATCCGCATGAAAGTACAAACCGGTTTGTATTTGCTATTGATATGCTACGTGCATGCAAGGCGTGCCTGCGCCCATGCTTGCGACGTCCGGCCCGGCCCCTTCGGTTCTCGGCCGGGAGTGGGCGGCTGAGATGAAATGGGATGGGTTGCGCGCTATTTCGCGGATTTCATCCGAGGGGGTTCGCTTCTTCAGCCGCAATGGGCGTGATATCACGGCTGGCTACCCTGAGCTCGCTGAAGCCTTGCTCGGTGCGACGACACTGCGGGGGCTGGTTCTTGATGGAGAAATCGTTGCCCCAGGACCTGGAGGAGCGCCGCTCTTCGGGAGACTGCAGCGGCGAATGCACGTGGAGCGACCGACGCAGGCACTGATCTCCGAGGTCAGAGTCCAGTACTTCATCTTTGATCTGCTCGTTCTCGACGGCGGCTCTGTGATGAACCGGCCGTACCTGGAGCGCAGGGAATTGCTGGAATCCTTGGCGCTCGACGGAGACGCAATCCGTGTGCCACCGACCTGGCTTGACGCGGATCTCGACCAATTGCTGCAGGCCGCACAGGCCAATGGGTTGGAGGGTGTCGTACTCAAGCAAACCGGATCGACATACACGCCAGGTCGCCGGTCGCCGGCGTGGCGGAAATTCCCACTGCGTCGCTCGACCGATGCCGTGATCGTCGGCTTCACACCTGGATCCGGTTCGAACAGTTCAACATTCGGCTCTCTTGTACTGGCCGCACATGATCGGGAGAATCATCTTCGCTGGATGGGGGCGGTCGGGACCGGCTTCAGTCGCGTTTGGCGCCAACAGCTCTACACCGTACTCACGCGGATTCAACGCGAGAGCCCGCCGGTAGCCGTACCTATTCCGACTGCCGTCATGAATTCGACGACCTGGGTGGATCCGATCCTCGTGGCCCTCGTCGAATACCGAGAGCTGACCGAAGACGGTGTTCTCCGGCAACCCTCGTTCATCGGCCTTCACAGTGACCGGCTGCCCGAGACGGTCGAATCGCCTGCGCCGCAATAGCGCATCCGACAGCATAATGCTCGCGACTCCGTGACCGCGCAACCGAACCTGTCTCGACCACGAGAATCGTCGTATTACACAACGTCCGTTCCTGCCGCATACCGCGCTGACCGTACCGGCCGGCGTGGGGCATCGGAAGATCAACTGGCCGTGCCGATCCGAGGCCAGGCGGAACGTCCGCTATTGCCGATTACACGATGTCTGGCCGAAGCCGATCGTCCTAAGGTTCAGTCATGTCGTTTGCACCGCTTGCCGCATTGAGTCCAGCCGCCTATCTGGCCGGCGACCCGATCATCGAAGTTGACCACCCGGAGGTTCGCGCGCTAGGGGCCGAGCTTCGATCGACATCGGACAACGAGATCGACTGTGCCCGGGAGGTCATTCGAGTGGGTGCGGGACAACGTCGGGCACTCCTACGATGTGCGAGATCGAGGAGTTACGCGATGTGGTGGGCGCGTACTGGGCGATCGACGAGATACGTCCGGTCAGTCCAGTCGAGAGTGACTGCCATTCAACAGCTTTGAACACCATCACTCAGGCAGGTTGAAAAAGGCTCATGGCTTCGTGGTGTTCGGGTAGCCGCTCGTAGTCGCGGACGCATCTGCGGCGTCGGCAGATCCACGCCGGCGTGCGTTCGACTACCCATCGGCGTGGAATCACCTCGAACCCGGGTCGCGGAATCGGAGCACTTCGCGATCTGAATCCTCAGCACCAGAACCGATTTCGACCATCCGATCAGCCCACCCGCATAGGTGCCGTCGGCCCAGACCAGGCTGATCGTGTCGAACACCGCCCGCGCGGGTCACCGAATCATGTGTTCCACGGCAACTGAAAGCTGATCGGCTCGCCGCGCGAAGCCATTCGCCGTGCCATAGTCTGGACGTTCGGTGACGAATGGGGAGCGCATGCGGTGGTCGCTGTGGTGGCGACGAACGTGGATCGCCGGGCTGACGGTGCTGGGGCTCGTCACCGCCGTGGTCGGCGGAATGGTGGTCGCGCTGCGGCTGGAGTATGCGGGGACGCCGACGGCGCACACCAGGGGTCGGGACGCGCTCTGGCTGGGGCACGAGTGGATCGATGGTCGCAAAGACGAAGGCGACGTCGCCGCGTTGAAGGCGCAGTTGGCCGACACCGGCATCAAGGATCTCTACGTCTTCTCCGGTCCGCTCGACTCCGATGGAAGCCTGCCCGACGACCGGCATCCCAACGCGTCATGGTTCGTCGACGCCGTCCACCGCGAAATTCCCAACGCCCGGGTACAGGCCTGGTTGGGAAACTTCGTCGCCCCGGAGTACCCGGACGAATTGCACCTCGACGCCCCCGACGTGCGGGGGAATATCCTCACGTCGACCGGACAGCTACTGGATCTCGGATTCGACGGCGTGCATTACGATTTCGAGCCGATTCGCTCGGGCACCGCCGATTTCCTGACCCTGCTGGACCAAGCCCATGCCCTCACCACGGGCCGTCACGCGCTGCTGTCGATCGCCGCTCCCCAAATCGACCCGCTACCTGGATTGCACGCCCCCTACCTCGCCGTCGCCGGACATGAAAAGTGGTGGTCGCAAGCGTATTTCGCCGCGGCGGCACATCGGGTGGATCAAATCGCCGTGATGTCCTACGACACGGCCATGCCCTACCGATTCATGTACGGCGGCTACGTCGCCGAACAGACCACACTCGCCTTACAGGTAACGCCCCCATCCGTCGACTTACTGATGGGCCTACCGGCCTATCAGACGGAGAACATCGCCCACCACAGCTCAGCGGAAACCGTTGACGCGGCAATCCGAGCGATCCGGCTGGGCTTGGGCCGCACAGATCCCACACGGCCCGCTTTCGGCGTAGCCCTCTTCGTCGACTACACCGCCACACCCGCGGACTGGGCCGCCTACCGATCCAACTGGGTGACCACCGCACCGACCAGGTGACCGAAGTGGATTTCTCACCCTCGAGGTGTCCGTCGGCCAACGGCGCCAGCGGGAGACATCCGGACGGGGACATGTCGGTGAGACGCGCGGCTCGAATGCCAACGGCCCGAGATGAGGCGGGTTCAGGCGGTTATCGCAGCACGCCGTTGGGTGCTTCTGCCGACGATGCAACAGAGCGAAGATCAGCGACGCAGTCACTTTCGACGATGCCCGGTGGGACGGTTTGAATGATCTTCTGGCTCCCAGGCCTCCGCAGTCAGTTCCTCAGGAGAACCAACCCCGGACCGCCGGAGTGCCGTAACCAGCCTTCGCGCGATGCTGTCGCAGACGTTGGGCACGTTCGACAGCGTTATCTCCCACCAGTTGTCGTGTTCCCACTCGTCATCACTGAGCGTCCAGCCTTCACTCGCCAGTTCGCTCGGATCGTTCTCAGCGAACATCGAGGGCTCCATCCCGACCGCCAACCGCTTGATGCCTATTTGATTCATCTGCACCCAGACCGTCTCCGATACCCGGAAGTCCAGAATCACGCTGGCGCCGATCTGCTTGCGCAGCATGACGGCGAGGTCTTCGGCGAACCGGTCCCACTGGCTCATGACCGCACGCCTGCCCACGGCATTGCGGTCGGCAAGCCGCCGGACGGTCCGCGAAAACGTTCCCGGCTGCACGATCTGACACCAGCGGTCGGTGGCTCCGCTTCGCCGAGCAACGAGGTCGGCCTCACGAATCACGACAAAGTCGTAGTCGTCGGAGAAGGTGGGCAAAGAGACCAACGCGAACCCGCGCTCGCGCAGGCTCTCCCCGATGTACTCCAGGAACACCTCCAGTCGGTCACCGCAATCCCAATCCTCGTACTCGGCCAGGAAATCGGGATGCCACTCCCACCGTGTCCCGGCAGGGTAGGACTTCAGCGACTCCAGTCCGTCCCGCACGGACAAGAGGTCTTGCTTGACATCGAAATTCGCCGACATCCAGCGTTCACCCAACGCATAGGTCAGCTCTCGCCGAGGATCATCCGGTGTCGAACGCACCCTGTCCGCGACCTCAGGAACACTGTCGGCCAGCAGCACCGCCAGCGTGAGCATGTCCTCCCGTACCGATTCGATCAGCCCATCGTTGTTGTACTGCTGGTAGGCAGATCCCCAACCCCGCTCGTCCACGCCATGCCCTTCGCCAAAAGCCTGCTGCCAGAACAATAGATACTCGACCTGGCCGACAGCCGTAGCGCCCTGAACACCGACAAAACAGTCCGCTTACACGCGTGAGCGGTGATTTCCAAGCGGGGATCAGCTCAACGAACGGCAGCAAACGCACGCTCATGCCGCATACCATGCTGACCGAACCGGCCAGCACGGGACACCGGCGGCCGGAACCTGGTGCGGTGCAGAACGTCCGCTATTGCCGAGTTCCGGATAACTGTCGATATCCCTGCACCGAAGATGGCCCGGCGACCGGTTCGGATTGCCGGAGTACCGATGTATAGGTCACTACATGTGTCAAATGCCCGTGGCTCCAACATATTTCGGGTCTAGACGGCGGATCCATATCCCATACCATCGTTGGATGTCCGTCGATGTCATCCTGGCAAACGTGTTGGCGCACTGCGGTGGTGATCGTGAACAGGCCGCCCGCCACCTGTCTCGTGCGATCGCATCCGCGCCGTCCGACGCCGAGGTCTACGCAGCTGCGGTCGAGTTGCTGCCCGCGCTCGGTGAGTTGTCCGCCGACGACCCGACGGTCGCGCCGATCCTGGCCTTCGCCCACTTCTTGGACGGTCGGATGGACGATGCCGCGCTTACCCTCGGTGCACTCAGCGGCGTCAGCCCGCATATCGCATGGGCTGACGCTCCTTGGTTCGCCAACGCGTCCTTCCTGTCCGGGGTAAGCATCGAAGCCGTGCGCGAGGCGGTGTATCTACTCTTCGACCATGCGGCGGTGCCCGATGACGCCGCCGCCCGCCCCTGGTTGCGGGCGGTCGAGACGATTACGTCTCGGGCGGGCCTGGTCCCCGAAGACCTTGCCGGAATGGCGATCTCGCTCCGCCTCTTGGGCAGAGCAGACGATTCGCTGGCGCTGTGCGACCGCGCCGACCGCGTCGGCCTGACCATGCTGACCGAGGTCGTCCGGGGCGGAACCTGGCGGCTTCTCGGAAACCTGGACGAAGCGGCCGCCGCATTCCATCGCGCACTTGCTCTGGAGCCGGACAATTGGTCTCTGTATCTCGACCTGTCCGACCTGCACGCCGAGCGCGGCGACCATCCCGCCGCCCTCGCCGCTGCCCAGGCAGGCCTGAGCCACGCACCGAACGAACCCAAATTGCTCGCCGCTCGCGCAGCCCACCACGCTCGTCTTACCGGCACCGCAGACGCACTTCGTGAATTCGAGCGCCTGACCCCCGACATCGATCCGGCCTACTGCCGCTGGCTCCGCGAACACGCCACCGGTGCTGCTTGGTGCGGCAAGTCGCACTGAGCGAACCGCCCAGCACGCTGCAGCCGAGTCTCATCCGGCCATGCCGATTCGAGGCTGGCCGAACACACTGAAATGCCGAGTTCAGTGCATTCTGCGGGTGGTTCAGTGGGCGGCCTATGGGCTGCGGGTGCACAGGGACTCCCGGACCCCTTGTCGCGCTGAGGCAGAAGGATCGTTGTGTACTGCCGAGTAGCCCGGGCCAAACCGGCCATTACGGGGGTGGCGGGCTCACCATATTTCCCGCGTATTCAGCGTCATGCGCTGAAAGTGTGTCAGGCGTGGCACAGCTTGTGGCAT